>DHKK01000185.1 GCA_002404795.1 Clostridiales bacterium UBA4696 | reverse complement strand
CCGCCTGATACGGGGGTATCGGATTTGCAGCTGGTTGCCTTAGAACGATTGCCATCAATAGAAGGTGCAGTAGAAATTTAATGGTTTTTACCTTCTTGCGGGGCACTCTGTAGGGGCCGATGCCCACATCGGCCCGCGCAGGATGCACCGTTTTTACAGAAACCTGCAGTGGATTCGTACTGCCCGCGGGCCGACAGGGTCGTCGGCCCCTGCAATGCATCTTCGGTACCTGGCCCCCTGTAGGGGCGGACGCCTCTGTCCGCCCGCAGGATGCACCATTTTTTTCGAAACCCTCCGGCGAATCCGCAACTGCCCAACGGGCCGATGTGGGCATCGGCCCCTACACGGGTTTCAAAATTCTGAGCGTGATCCGCTATTTGGAGAAGCAAAAGAAAATGCTGGACCGCGCCTTCGAATTTCTTACAAGTGTCCTTACCTTGACACAATGTTTATATTATAGCATACCCCGCCTCAAAAAAACAGCCTTATCTCAGCAGCACAGAATCACCGGGCAGCCCCGGCCGCCGAAGAGGCAGGACAGAAACTGCAGCGCTGCGCACAGGCCGCAGCAGGTCCGGTTCAGATCCACGCCTTCGAAGCCAAAGCCTGTCTGCCGGTCATGATATGCCGTGCCGCTGCGGCCGATCTGCTCGCGCGCGGCTGCGTATTCCGCGTTGGCCGGGTCCATGGCGCACGCGCGCGTGATCTGCTCGTAGCCGAGCACGCGGTTGCCGAGATTCGTATTGGCAACGGCGGCAAAGTAATACCACTGCGCCGTGCGCTGCGCCTCGGGCACCGTCTGCAGCTCGCGCAGCGCCCGCGCGTATTCCTGCACAAAGATGTACCGCCGGGCCGCCTCCATCGGGTCGGCCTGCGCCCAGCTCTGCTGATAGCCCTGCCGGTACCAGCCGGCAAAGGGATCGTCCTGATACTGCCGCTGCTGCGTGTTCGTGCGCGGCTGCGGATTTTTGATCTGGTCGTAGGCGGCGTTGATCTTGTTCATCATCTCCGCCGCGTGCGCGTCGCCCGGGTTCATGTCCGGGTGATATTTTTTTGCCAGCGCCCGGTAGGCGCGCTTGACCTCCTCGTCGCTCGCGTCCGGCGTCAGCCCCAGAACGCTGTAGGGATCGTCGATCATGCCTGTTCCTCCTGCTGCGGCCGAAACGCCGCTTCAAACCGTGTCCAGACGCCGGAATAGAGAATGTTCCGCAGCAGCCCCGCGTCCTGCACGATGGGCAGCCGCTCGAATTCCTCCGCCGCGTCGCCCGCCAGCAGCCGCAGCTGCGGCGCAAACTCCGCCCCGCTCCCGATGCCGAGCAGCAGCAGCGGGTTATACTGCCCCTTCTTCCGATCCGCCTGCAGGTCGCAGGCGGCGTCCATAAAATAGATCAGCTTGCCGAGGCTGCGCGCAAAGCGCCGCAGCCCGTCGGTCCACCGGTCGTCCCGCACCGTAAAGAGTTCCGCCATCAGCTCTCCGAAGGCGTTGGCCGGGGTCTCGGAATAGCCCGTCCGGTCCGCTTCCGCCTGCGCGATCTGCCCGAGCGCGCGGCGGATGGCCGCCGCCTTCTCCGGGTACTGCGCCGCGGCCTTCTTTGCGCCCGGCGCGAGCAGCGCCCCGGCCGCGACGGCGGAGAGCTTTTTCTCGTCCGCCCAGTCATCCCGGCAGTTTTCCCAGGCGAGCAGGCAGTTCATGGCCGCCGCGTAGGCGGTGAAGGCCGAGCTCGCCCACTGCTGCGCCCGGGCCGGGTGGCGCAGGCAGCGCGCAGCGCCGCTTCTCTCCTCCGGCTCATAGAGCGCGGCGAGCAGCAGCGCCAGAAACGTCATATCGTACGTCAGCGCCAGCGCCCCAGCTGCGCCGTAATCCGCATACAGCGCGCGGCACAGGCCGCAGTAGACGCTGTGGTAGCGCAGGCGCTGCTCCCCTGTCAGCCGGCCGAGGTCGGCGATCACGTATCCGAACATGCACATCTCTCCTCCGGCTCCGGCCGGTCAAACAGCAGATGGTTCAAAAGCGCTCCGTAAAACAAAATCGAAAGGCAGGCATACAGCCACAAAAGCATCAGGAGCAGCACGGACAGACTGCCGTAGAGCGCCGAGGCCCGGGCGATATGATTGACATACCACGAATAAAGCTCCGAAAAGATCACCCACGCGCAGGCCGCCCCGGCCGCGCCGGGCAGCACGCGCACGAGACGCTGCCGCCTGTCCGGCAGGGCCAGAAAAATGCCCGTGAACAGCGCCGTCAGCAACACCAGCGACACCAGATGCAGATGCCGCAGCACGGGCTCGAGCACCGCCGCGAGGGAGAACCCGCGCCTCGTCAGAAACCGCAGCAGCGCCTGCCCGCCGACATAGAGCCCCAGCGTCAGAAGCAGCGCCAGCAGCATCCCGACCGTATAGAGCACGCACAAAAGCCGCCTTTGCACATAGCCGCGCGTCTCGCGCACCTCCGCCACGGCGTTGAGGCCGTAGAGCAGACTCAGCATCCCCTTCGACGCCGACCAGAGCGTCAGCACAGCGCTGGCCGATACGATCGCCGCGGAGCTCGAGGCGTAGAGCGTGCGCACGAAAAATTCCAGCGCCCGCAGCGTCCAGCCGGGCGCAAATTCCTCGCAGAACGCAAGCAGATGATCGAGCGTGAGCGGCGTGTAGGGCAGCAGGGACAACAGTAGACTCACCACCGGGAACACCGACAGCAGCAGAAAAAACGACGCGTTGCCTGCGTAGACCGGGATCTGCATGGCCGCGACGCGCCGGGTCAGCGGCCCGATCCGTTTTCCAAACTGCATACGCGGCCCTCCTATGCCCGAAAGTTTTCGACAAAAAATTCCCCATCCCACGATTTTTCTCCAAAACCGGAGATTTTGCCGCCCGGAGCTTCCAAAAACGCCGGCAGCTTTGTCGAATCGCGCGAAATTTTCCTGTTTTCGAATCCCGGCCGGTATGGTTCAATAGTCCTGGGAGGGAAAATGCCATGAGAAATAAAAGTCTGATCCACACCAAAGATGTCAAGACCCAGGAGGGCACGCCGCTGCACCTGGAATACTATCTGCTCAACGACAGTCTGCTTGACGGCTGCGCCGAATGCTACGGCGTGGAGATCCTCGCGCAGACCGGCGAGGCACAGTGCTACGCCGGGATCCCGCGCATCACCATGCGCGGCACCAGGATCTTCACGCTCATCGACCAGCTCGCCTACTTCGCCGTCACGCCGGACTCGCTGCAGGATGTCCTGCAGGACTGGCTCTGACAGCCGCACGCCGCCGTTTACAAAACAGGTAGACAAGTCCGCTCTTTTTTGCTACAATCATAACAGAAAATGGACAAATACGCAAGAGGAGAGGAGTTTTCACCATGAAGTGCCCGTATTGCGGCTATCAGGAAAGCAAGGTCGTGGATTCCCGCCACTCTGACGACGGGCTGAGCATCCGCCGCCGCCGGGAATGCCTGCAATGTCAGAAGCGGTTCACCACCTACGAGACGGTCGAGAGCCTGCCCATCGTCGTCATCAAGCGCGACAGCAGCCGCCAGCAGTTCGACCGCAACAAGATCCTCAACGGCATGCTCCGCGCATGCGAAAAGCGACCGGTCCCGCTGGCCGCGCTTGAGCGCGCCGCCGATGAGATCGAACAGGCCATCCAGAACTCGCTCGACCGCGAGATCTCCACAGAAAAGATCGGCGAGCTCGTCATGGAGCGCCTGAAGCCGCTCGACGAAGTCGCCTATGTCCGCTTTGCCTCCGTCTACCGGCAGTTCAAGGACATCGACAGCTTCATGCGCGAACTCAACAAAATTCTGGAAGAACGCTGACCCCGCCACCCCGCGTGCCCCGCACGCGGGGTGGTTTTTTGCGCTCTGAAAAGGCTCCCCTTCCAGGGGAGCTGTCACCGAAGGTGACTGAGAGGTTGTCGCAGATTTGCGACTGCCGTTGCCTCCGGCGGCCATATCTTTTCCGTCTTGCCGGAAAAGATATGGGAGAAAAGGGGCGCTTGGACGCGTTCGGTGCTTTCTGCCTCTGATTTTAGGTGAATACCAATGTTTTAGATGTCGCTCCACACGATAGTCACCTTACGTGTGTCTTACTACGCGCCGCCTGATACGGGGGTATCAAGTTTGTAACTGGTTGCCTTAGAACGATTGCCGTCAATAGAAGGTGCAGCCGAAAT
>DHKK01000050.1:2820-16896 GCA_002404795.1 Clostridiales bacterium UBA4696 | reverse complement strand
GGGCTCCTTGGCATCCGGGGCCTTTCCGTCACTTCGGGACACTTTGTCTCGTTTGGACGGCTTGGGCTTGTCAGGGGCCGTCTTATCCGCCTTGGGTGGGCGGCCCTTGCGGGCCCCAGCCGATTTCTCCGCTTTCTGATTTTCAGTCGCGGCCTTTTCCGCTTTCGGCGGACGGCCACGGCGCGGCTTTTTCGGCTCCTCCGTATTGGCGGGCTGCGGTGTTTCTCCGGGGGCTGCCGCCTCCGGCGTTTCGGGAGTTTCCGCCTTTTCGACTTCGGCGCGGGCGTTCTGCCTCTTTTCTGCCATAAGCTCATTGATTTTGTCAAAGGACACAACCACATCGCCGGGCTCAGGTATGGCAGGCCCGGTCTGTTCCTGCTGGGGCTCAGACGCTGCGGCCTGTTCGGGTGTGGTGATAGGCTCGGCGGCCTCCGGGGAAATATTCTCCGCAGGGCCAGTATTCAATTTTTCATCGGCCATTTACAATCCTCCTTTTCGTTAAAGTTGCACAAATTTGAACGCTAAAATTTTGTAGTTATTTTTGTGCCTCCCTTCCGTCTATCCACGCAAAAAAGCCGCCCGTTTTTCATGCCGGACGGCTTTTTACGTAATGTGATAGACCAAATATTATTTTTTCTGGTTTGTTGGCTCCGAAAAGCCTTGTATTTACAGTGTTCCTAATAGGAAGTAATCATATGATGAATACCTGTAATCATATCGTTCTCCATTTCAAAACAGGCAGCAGAGGCCCAGCTCTGCTGCCTGTTTTACAAGTTTACGATTCGAGAAGCTTACATAAGTCCTTTTCTCAGAATAATATTTGCAGCCAGTGCCTTTTCAGAGGTGGTGATCAAGCAATAGGCGTTCGCAACTGCGGCGTTGAATTCCGCAGGGGGAAGCATTTTGAGGCCATGCTGGAATTTGTCAGCCTCTTCACTCTCACTGATGATCTTTGCATATTCGTCCCAAATCGGAGCGTCAGGGCCATCCCATCTGCAGATTGCAGCAGGCTGCTCAACAGTCGGATCCAGCGGCATGAGTTCAAGGATCGCTTTGAGAATCTCAGGAACGTTGTGGCCGTCCAAACGGACAACACGTTTTCCGAGTGTGCAGGCAGGCATATTGCCGTCGCAGATCACAATCTCATCCGTATGTCCCATTTCCATCAGGACCTTGATCAATTCCGGGCTAATCAGGGGTGCAATTTTTTCAGCATAATTAGAGTCTCCTTAGATTAGAGTATAATGAGGAAGGTTTACTTAGAAAGCTGCTGTCAGGATCTCAACAAAGTCTTTTCTGGTCATGAGCGAGAAACCGCCAAGTGTTTCCGTACCAGCCGGGTAGGCCTTGCTGGCCATAACTTCGATATCATCCTTGCTGGATACACCGAGTTCACGCAGTGTGGTCGGCAGGCCAACACCCTTGATAAATGCAGCCAGACGGTCAATGCCTTCCAGTGCAGTTGCTTCCAGGTCAAACGTATTAACCTCGACGTCCATGACACGGTTCGCCCATTCAGCGAAACGAGGCACGTTGACTTTATAGACATGCCGCATCCAATGCGGGACAACAACAGCCAGACCCGCACCATGGGAGGAATCCATGCAGATCGAGCCGATATCACGCTGCAGCAGATGGCTCTCCCAGCACTGTTCTCTGCCGACACCGATGAAATCATCCTGCGCAGCCTTGCAGCCCCACATGATCTCTGCACGGTAGTCGTAGTTTTCGGGATCTTCCTTGATGAGCTTCATGTACTTCATCATGGACTTCATAACGCCTTCCGTCATACGATCGCCAAAATCGACAAACGCAGTGTTCGTGAAATAGCGCTCCATCGCGTGTGCAATGGCGTCAAATGCGCCAGCAAGCGTATGATACATCGGAACTGTCTTTGTCAGCTCCGGATCCATGATTGCAAAGACCGGTCTGGCAAGGTCCGTATCACACGAACGCTTCAGGCCTTCAGACACGCTTGTGATGACAGAGCCGTTACTCGATTCGCTTCCTGCACCAGGGATCGTCAGGATTGCACCGATCTTCAAGCAGGAGACAGGCGCAGCCTTACCCAGATAGAGATCCATAAAATCGCCATCGTATCCGACAGTTCCGCCAGCACCCGCAGGACTATCTCGAGGCGCTCTGCGCCTGCGTGACGGAGGCCTGCGCAGCAGCCGGAGAGGCTGTCAGCAGCCGCATTGCGGCACTGTCGATCGACACGACCGGCTCGACGCCCTGCCCTGTCGACCGGGCGGGCACACCGCTGGCGTTGCTGCCCGGCTTTGAGGAAAACCCGAACGCCATGTTCCATCTCTGGAAGGATCACACTGCCGGTACGGAGGCTGCGGAGATCACGGCCTGCTTCTCGGCCGGGACACCGGACTATACGGTCTATCAGGGGCCGTATTCCTCGGAATGGTATTGGGCAAAGATCCTGCATACCATCCAGCAGGATCCGGCAGTGCGCGCAGCGGCTTACACCTGGGTCGAGCACTGCGACTGGATGGCGAATCTGCTGGCCGGGCACACACAGCCGGAGCGTGCCTACCGCTGTGCCTGCGCAGCCGGACACAAGGCCTACTGGCACAGCGCCTGGGGCGGTCTGCCTGCAAAGGAACAGCTGGCGCAGCTCGATCCGTATCTGGCACAGGTCCATGACACGTTCATCCAGCCGCCGGAGCCCTGCACGGCCGTGGTCGGCACGATCACGCCGGAGTGGGCACAGCGTCTGCATCTTCCGGCGCAGACACTGATCTGCGGCGGCTCGTTCGACGCGCATGCGGGCGCGGTCGGCGCAGGCGTGTGCGCGGGCACGATGGTCGTAAACATCGGCACGTCCGCCGTCAACATGATGGTCGAGCGCGCGGATGCTCTGCGCGGCACGGGCTTTGCGGAGCTGGCCGGTCAGGCCGAAAACAGCATTCTCCCCGGCTATGTCGGCATTGAGACGAGCCAGTCGGCCTTCGGCGACACCTACGCCTGGCTCAAACGGCTGCTGCTCTGGCCGCTCGAGAGTCTGCTCGCCGGAAGCGGCCTGCCGCAGGAGCAGCAAAACGCCCTTGCGCAGCAGGCTAGTCAACAGCTCCTGCCGCTGCTGGAACAGGCTGCAAAGGCGCTACCGCC
The DNA here is from genome assembly GCA_002404795.1 of Clostridiales bacterium UBA4696. Classification (GTDB taxonomy): domain Bacteria; phylum Bacillota; class Clostridia; order Oscillospirales; family Oscillospiraceae; genus CAG-170. The sequence goes on along the minus strand of DHKK01000050.1, from coordinate 13,773 downwards.
GCAGCCGGAGCTCGTCGCGCTCGACTGGTTCAATGGCCGCCGGTATCCGTACAACAACGATCAGGCCAGCAGCGCGGTCTGCGGACTGGACCTCGGTGTCAGCGCACCGGCACTCTACCGCGCACTGATCGAGGCAACGGCCTACGGCCAGCGGCGGATCGTGACGGGACTGACGGAGCACGGGATCCGAATCGACCGGATCGTCGCCGTCGGCGGGATCGCGCAGAAATCCCCCTTCGTCATGCAGACGCTCAGCGACGTGCTGCAGCGGCCGATCACCGTCAGTCCGGTCTCACAGACCTGCGCGCTGGGCGCAGCGATCTACGCCAGCGTGGGAGCTGGGCTCTACCCCAGCGTCGAGCAGGCCCAAGCCGCCATCTGCCGCCCCTGCCGGACGGTATATCAGCCAGATCCGAATGCCGCAGCCTATCACGCACAGAAATACCAGCGCTACTGCGAGCTTTGCCGGAAAACCGACGCCTCCTCCTTCCCGGACTGAGGCATCCATAGAAAAGCAGGGACCGCTTCGGAAGAAGCAGTCCCTGTTTTCATCGTTTTGTTTCAGCCGCTGTGTTCCTCGTCGCAGCAGTCGATGGCGAGGACGACGCAGAGAGCGAGCAGGGCGTCCTGCGGGTCTGAGACCTCAAGGGCGTAGCGGCTGCCGAGCGTCAGAAATTCGCGCTGGATCGACGCCACGGTCGCGCCGTTTTTCGTGATCGCGTATTCCAGACTCATGAAATCGCCTTCGATCTCCCAGCCCAGCACATCCAGACTGTAGCTGCGGGAAAAGAGGGCAAAATGCCGCGTCAGATCGTGATCCTGCCCATCGACGCTCAGCACGTAGGTACACGGAATGGAAAACGGCACATGCTGGATCGCGGCGACCTGCCGCCCGGAAGCGTCCTCAACGTTGAGCTTTTTGCCGAAGGTAAAAAACTCGCGGTCTGCGCTGTAGACGAGCTGATCCTGCTCGTCCCAGATATCAAAATGGTCAAACGACAGAAATTCTTCTTTCAGATAAAAAGTCATTGTGTTCTCCCCTTTCTGTTTTATTTGACGCGCCGGACAGGAAAAGGTTCCGGCTGGAAAAGTCTCTGCATCTATGATATACTATTAGAACTTTCAGCACAAGGAGTCTTTTTCCATGACCAACAAAGAGATCGGCGAGCTGCGGCGCCGTGTGAAGCCTGACCGCACCAATCTGACTGCCGTCTACGGCTGCTATGTCGCCTCCGGCGGTGAAGTTTTGTCCACATTCCGCGAGCCGTTCGGCCTGATGGCGGAGGAGGACAAGGAAAAATATCTGGCGATCTTCCGCCGGGCTCTGTCCGGCACGCCGGACAGGAATCTGCTCGATCTGTCCTTTAGCACAAAGCAGGTCGCCGATTCCGACGAGCACCGCCTGCTCATGCGTTTGCGCGAGACCGCGCTGGACGACGAACAGGCCCGGCAGCAGCTGTTCCAGGCGATCATCGGCGCAGTCAGCTTTGAGGAAAACTTCCTCATCCTGCTGGCGCACGAGCGCTACGACGTCCCCTTCAAGGCCAAGGACGGCGCCAGACTTGAAGACAGCAGTGAGGTCTTCTCCTACTTCGTCTGCGCCATCTGCCCTGTGAAGCCCGGCAAGGAGCTGCTGAGCTATATCGCGGAGGAGAAGACCTTCCATAACCGCTCCGCCGGCTGGGCGGCCGGGATGCCGGAGATGGGCTTTCTGTTCCCTGCCTTTGACGGACGGCGGACCAATCTTTACAACTGCCTGTTCTATACCCACTCCTCCGGCGCGGACAATCAACCGCTCATCGACGCGCTGTTCCACCTCCAGCCGCCGATGCCGGCGGACGAGCAGCGCGACACCTTCGGCGGCGTGCTGCGCAATGCACTGGATGAGGAATGCTCGCTGGCCGTTGTGCAGCAGGTCCGGCAGGAGCTCAAGGACCGGATTGACGCCTGGCAGGAGACCAAAACAGACGATCCTCTGGTCGTCAGTGGCGACGAGCTCAAGGACGTGCTGGAAAGCTGTGGCGTGTCGGAGGATAAGCGGATGCAGTTCGGCGCGCAGTTTGACGAGTCCTTCGGCGGCGGCGCGGTGCTCAATCCCCGGAATCTGATCGACGTGAAAAAGTGCGTGCTCAAGACGCCGGACGTGTCGATCACGGTCAATCCGGAGCGGCCGGACCTTGTGGAGACGCGCACGATCGGCGGCGTCCGGTATCTGCTCATTAAGGCGGACAAGGGCGTCGAGCTCAACGGCATCGATCTGGCGGAGGACGCATAAGGACATAAAACGCGCAGGGCGATGCCCTGCGCGTTCGCTTATCGTTTATTCTGTTTTGGTCGGCTTCGGCGTCCCGGCCATGGCCGGAAGGACCGCCAGCCCGGTCACGGCCAGCCCCAGCAGCGCGCAGAGCAGCGGCTCGCCGCCGAGATCGGCCGCCGGGGCGAAGACGCCGCCCGCACAGCCCGCCAGCAGCACGGCGAGCGCCGCAGCCGCGCCGGTCAGCATTCTGCTGCTGCGTACCGCGCGGCGGCAGACGCGAAAGACCGCCGGCGCGTCTGCCAGCGTTTCCAGCGTTAAGACCGGTCCCGATCCTTCCATCCCGGCGCAGGGTGTGCCTGCGCACAGCAGCGCAGGTCTGCCCTGCTTTTTAAGCTCCTGCCATGCCGCCGCTGTCTCCCCCTGCTCCGCGGCAGACGCACCGACCCGCGCCGCCAGCTGGCGGGTCAGCAGCGGCTCCCGCCCTGCCGGAAGAACGATGGAAAGCCCCTGTGCTAAGAGCGCCTGTACAGTTTCCTGCGCGTCCGCGCAGATTGGGCGCTGCAGGGCGATCCGCCCGAGATACAGTCCGCCCTCCATGCCGAAGCAGAGCTCCGATTTTCCGCTGAGCGCCAGCTCATCGGCCCGCGGCACCAGGATCCCGGCGCGCCGCAGCTGCTCCTCCGTCCCGGCAAGATAATGCTTGCCGTCGATCACAGCTCCGGCTGCATCCGCCTGCGCTGCCGGGCGCAGCGCAAGTCCCCGGTCCTCGGCCAGTGCCCGGATACAGGCGGCCTGTCCGTCGCCGCTTCCCTGCAAAATCGACGCGGCGAGGGCCAGGAACTGCCCTTCCTCCATCCCGGCCGGACGGATATCGCTCACTGACGGCGCACCGGTCAGAAGCCGCTCCGGCTCGAGCAGGATGGTATCCGCTTCTCCGAGCACCAAGATCACCTGTACATCCCGGACCGGGACCTTACCGGTCCGCACGGCCCGCCGTGCGGTACATGCCGCGATCAGCGAAAACGGGCACAGCGCGCCGACGGCCAGAATGCCGACTGCGCGGCAGACGATCCGGTCTGCCGCCGCGCCGAGGCCCCCCCAGACGACCGCCGCGCACACTGCCGCGAGCAAAAAGCCCCAAAACCAAAGCCTCACGCCGGTCGACGGCAAACGCGTGCCGGGCAGTTCTCCGTCCACACGCGCCTGCAGCTGCTCCAGCCATGCATCCATGCAGAGCAGCAGTGCGACCGCTGCGGCGCTGCTGCCGCCTTTGCCGAGCGCAGCCAGCGCGAGCGCTCCTACGGCTGCCAGCAGGCAGAACAGTCGTCCGTCCGGCTTCCCTGCCAGCGCCGCGCGCAGCCCGGCAAGCAGACGCCCTGCCTGCACGGCGGCGGCGAGCAGCGCCAGCAGCGGCAGAATGAGCCACTGGAGCAGCATCGGCGGGATCCCTGCGGACAGCGGCAGGCCGCAGGTCAGGCAGAGGGCCAGCGACGCCAGGGCGGTGCTGATCCAGCAGATGACAATTGCTTTTTTCTTCACACGATCACCTCATTTTTTCCCATTCTACTCGTTCGGCAGACAAAAAGCAACCGGCTGTATCTGCGCGGTGCACATTGACAGGGCCGTACCCTGCCAGTATAATAAATTTAACGCCAAAGGAGGTTATACGCTATGAAACGAAGCGAACAGGATATCCGGTTCCAGTGGGACCTGACGAAGATCTACCCGGACACAGCCGCGTGGGAGACCGCCATGCAGGAGGCCGAGGCCGCGCTTGCGCCGCTGAAGGACCTCCCCGGCACGCTCGGCACGTCCAAGGAAGCGTTCAAGCACGGGCTCGATACCGTCTACACCTCCATGCGCAAGGTCGAGCTGCCCTATATCTATGCGTTTTTGAAAAAGACCGAAGACGGCTCCGTAGCAGAAAATCAGGAAATGGCCGCCCGCAGCGAGAGTCTGCTTGTCAAGTTCAGCGCCGCGACGGCGTTCCTGAACCCCGAGATTCTTGCCATCCCGGCAGAAAAGCTGGATGCATGGATGCAGGACGAGGCGCTGGCGACCTACCGGCACACTGTGGACGATATCGTCCGCATGCGCGCACATACGCTTGACGCTGCGCGGGAGCAGATGCTGGCGCTGCTGGGCGACGCAGCCGGAACGCCGAAGGCCGCGTTTGAGATGCTGACCGACGTCGATCTGCAGCTGCCGATGGTCAAAAACGACGCTGGTGAAGAGGTCCGCCTCACCCCCGGCACGTTCCCGGTCTACCGCGAGAGCCGGAACCGCGCCGTGCGCGAGGGCGCGTTCCGCGCCATGTTCGGCACCTACCGGCAGTTTGGCGACGCCATTGCCGCGCTCTACGGCGGCTCCGTCAAATTTGATACCTATTTCTCCAATCAGCGCGGCTACGCCTCCGCGTGCGAAGCGGCGCTGGACGGCGGCAATGTGCCCGTGTCCGTCTATGACAGCCTGATCGAGGCCGTGCATGAGAGCCTGCCCTCCATGCGCAAATATCTCGAGCTGCGCCGCCGCGCGCTGAAGCTCGACAAGATCGATGTCTTTGATCTGTACGTCCCCATCGTGGAGGGCGTCGACTATCCCATCGCGTTTGAGGATGCGAAGGAGCTCGTCAAGAAGGCGACGCTGCCGCTGGGCGAGGAATACCAGAAGCTGCTCGACCGCGCATTCGCCGAGCGCTGGGTTGACGTGTATGAGAACGACGGCAAGCAGTCCGGCGCGTTCTCGTGCGGCGTGTTCGGCGTGCATCCGTATGTGCTGATGAACTATGCCGGGACACTTAACGACGCGTTCACGCTGGCGCACGAGCTGGGCCACTCCATGCACTCCTGGTTCTCGGATACGACGCAGGATTATGTCAACCATGATTACCGCATCATGGTCGCTGAGGTCGCTTCGACGGTCAACGAAGTCCTGCTGACCAAGTACCTGCTGAAAACCGAGACGGATGAAAAGCGCCGCGCATATATTCTCAACCACTTCCTCGAGAGCTTCCGCACGACGCTCTACCGGCAGACGCTGTTTGCAGAGTTCGAGCGCAAGGCGCACGATCTCTATGCTGCAGGCCAGCCGCTGACGGCCTCCGCGCTCAACAAGGTCTATCACGATCTCGAAGCCACGTATTATGACGGCATCGGCATCGACGCGGATATCGACCCGGAATGGTCGTATATCCCCCACTTCTATCGCGCGTTCTATGTCTATCAGTACGCGACCGGCTTCTCCTCCGCCGTGGCCATCGCCGAGCACATCCTGACGACCGGCGACGCAAGCGGTTATCTGAAGTTCCTCACGACCGGCGGCAGCGATTATCCGCTCGAGGAGCTCAAGATCGCAGGCGTCGACCTGACGAAACCCGACGCGGTCCGCAGCGCGCTGCGCGTCTTCGACGAGACCGTTGACGAACTCTCTGCGCTCCTGCTGTGATCTTTTCCTGAAACGAACATCCCCGGCTGCACCTGCAGCCGGGGATGCTTTTATGTGCCCGCGACCAGTACGGCCGTTTTCTGGCGGATGGCGGCAAGCTCCGCTTCCGGCGCGGTCTGGTCGGTGATCAGGCAGTCGATCTGCTGCCAGTCGGCAAACTGGATGACCGCTTCTTCCCGGAATTTGCTGCCGTCGCAGAGCACGATACTTTTTTTCGCGCACTGGACCATAGCCGTCTTGATCTCCGCCTCGCTGTAGATCGAGGTGCAGGGGCCAGTATGGCCCAGCACGCCGTTCGTGCCGATCAGTGCGATATCCGCGCGCAGCGTCCGCAGCGCGGTGAGCGTCCACATGCCGACGCAGGCCAGGCTCGTCGCACGGACCTGCCCGCCGAGGGCGTAGACCGTATTGTCGCTGTCTGCGAGCAGCGGCGTGATCTGGGCCGAGTTCGTCACGATCGTCAGCCCGTGCCGCAGGGCGAGCAGGCGCGCAGCCTCATTCATCGTGCTGCCGGTGTCGAGCAGGATCGTCGCGCCGTCCGGGATCTGGCGCACGGCCGCCTCCGCGATGCGATGCTTGGCCGCGATATTCTCTACGCTCCGCGCGGACAGCGGCGGCTCTGCAATCCCCTCCAGGATCAGCGATCCGCCCCGGCTGCGGCGGCCGACGCCGGACTGCTCGAGGAAGATCAGATCCTTGCGAATCGTCTCTCGGGAGACGTGATACTGCGCGGCGAGCTCCGCGATCTGCACGCTTCCCTCCGCCACCAGAAGCTCCGCCAGTGCGCGGCGGCGCTTCGCGGTCTCTCTGACTGCCATCTCGTTCATCCTCCTGTGTTTTTCTTTTCTCAGTATATCACGAATTGCAAGGTTTGCAAGCGTAAAGTTGTGCTTTCGTGCAATAACTTGTATTATGTTGAAAATCGACTGGATTCCAAATAAAATTTCATTCAGAACAACTATTTACAACTTTTCATTCCGGTGATACACTCTGAATCAGAGAACAAAGCGAACGCTTTACAGGAGGAATGCAAGCATGCTTTACACCATGAAGGAAATTCTGGCCGATGCACAGGAAAAGGGCTATGGCGTCGGGTATTTCAACGCCGTCAACATGGAGATGGTCCGCGCCTACATCCGCGCCGCGGAGCAGTGCCAGTCCCCGATCATCATCGGCACCGCGGAGGCGCTGATGCCGTACGCCGATTTCAACTGGATCGTGCCCATCATGCTCGAGCAGGCCCGCCGGGCCAAGGTCCCCGTCGCTGTCCATCTGGACCACACCTACAGCTTTGAGCTTCTGATGCAGGCGCTGCGCGCCGGCTTCGGCTCCGTCATGTATGATGGCTCCCGTGAGAAGACCAGCGAGGAGAACATCCGCAAATCCGCCGAGATCGTCCGCATCGCGCACGGCATGGGCGTCGGCGTGGAATGCGAGTTCGGCAGCGTCGGCGGTCTGACTGACAGCAACGGCAAGGTCGACCAGATGGTCTACACGGAGCCGGAGGAAGCCAAGTCCTTTGTCGACCAGACCGGCACGGACTTCCTCGCCGTCTCCATCGGCACGTGCCACGGCGTCTACAAGGCGACGCCGAAGCTCGATATCCCGCGTCTGCGCGAGATCCGCAAGACCGTCTCTGTTCCCCTCGTGCTGCACGGCGGCTCCGGTCTGTCGGATGATGATTTCCGCAATACCGTCGCGGGCGGCATCAGCAAGATCAACGTCTTCACCGACGTGATCCTCGCCGCCAAGCGCGCCATCGCCGAGCATCCGGACGCCGGCTATACCGACCTGAACCTTCTGGCGGAGGACGCCATGGTCGAGGCGACCGTGCGCAAGCTGGAGCTGTTCGGCGGCTGCGGAAAGGGGTAAGGCATGAAGCGGTTTGACGTTCTGACCATCGGTCTGCAGGTGATCGACCTGATGATCCCGGGCATGGACGGACACATTCTGGACCGGGAGATGACGCTGCTCGACCACGCGGAGCTGACGCTCGGTGGCGACGCACTCAACCAAGCGATCGTCCTCTCGCAGCTCGGTGCACGGACAGCCCTGATGGGCGCGGCGGGCATCGACCGGCTGGGCGACGTGCTGCTGCAGCAGCTCGCACGCTACCCCCTCTCGGTCTTTGACCGGCGCATCGACGTACCGACCGCAATTTGTGTCGTTTTGATCGACAAGGCACACGAGCGGCATTTCCTCTTCCAGCCCGGCCAGAATCTGGCGCTGCGCTATGAGGATCTGGACGAAGCCGTGATCCGCGATTCCGCTTTCGTCTCGGTCGGCGGCGCCATGGCGCTGCCGGAGCTGGACGGCGATGGGCTTCTGAAGCTGTTTACGCTCGCACATGCATCCGGCGCGCGGACCGCGCTCGATATGCGCGTAAGTGAACGCGAATATGACCACGCGCTGCTCGAGGCCTGCTTCCGCAAGACGGATTATTTCCTGCCGAGCGAACGTGAGGCCGTCTGGCTGACCGGCGAGACCAGGAGCCCGGAAAAGATGGCGCAGGCGCTGCACAAGATGGGCGCGGCCAACTGCGTGATCAAGCTCGGCGCACAGGGCTGCTACGTCTCCGCCGACGGGATCGAAGCGCACATTCCCTCGTTCCCCTGCCGCTGCGTCGATACGACCGGTGCTGGCGACACATTTGTCGGCTCGTTCCTGTATGCAAAGTCGCAGGGCTGGGATACGCTGACGAGCGCAAGGTTTGCCTGTGCAGCTGGCTCTGTCGCCGTCGAGCATGTCGGCGCCAACACTGCCATCCGCAGCAAGGATCAGGTCCTGGCCCGGATGAAGGGACAATAAAACCGCAAACCACCTGCCTGAAAGCTCAGGCAGGTGGTTTGCGCTGTATCACAGAATGGACATGAACCATTCCACAGTCTTGGGATCGTAATGCGAGAAGAACAGGCTCTCGCCGCCGTCGAGCGCCTCGATGGCCGCCATATCCTCCGGCGTGAGGGTAAAGTCGAACAGGTCGAAGTTTTGCTGCATCCGGTCCTTGTGCGTGGACTTCGGGATCACGACGACATCACTCTGCAGCAGGAAGCGCAGAGCGGTCTGTGCGGCAGTCTTGCCGTACTTCTCGCCGACCTGGGTCAGCACAGGGTTCGTGAACATATCCTTGCGGCCCTCGGCAAACGGGCCCCAGGATTCGATCTGGCAGCCATACTTTTTGAGGTATTCCTTCGCCGTTTTCTGCTGCTGGAACACGTGCGTCTCGATCTGGTTGACAGCGGGCTTGATCTTTGCGAAATGCTGGATGTCGAGATACCGGTCCGGGCCGAAGTTGGAAATACCGATGGCGCGAAGTCTGCCGGCCTGATAGAGCTCCTCCATCGCGCGGTAGGTGCCGTAGTAGTCGCCAAACGGCTGGTGGATGAGCAGCAGATCGAGATAATCGGTGCGCAGCTTGCGCATGGATTCCTCAATGGATGCCTTGGCTTTTTCATAGCCCGCGTTCGTGATCCAGACCTTCGTGGTCAGGAAAAATTCCTCGCGCGGCAGGCCGCTTTCCGCCAATGCTTCGCCGACGCCCGCTTCGTTGTAATACGCCTGCGCCGTATCGATGCTGCGGTAGCCGACGTCGATGGCGTCCAGCACGCAGCGCTTGGTATCCTCCGCAGGCGTCTGGTAAACGCCGTAGCCCAGCTTCGGCATCCGGATGCCGTTGTTCAAAGTTACATATTCCATACTTGTACCTCCTGGATCATGAAATGCAGGTTTTCTTCTGTTCCCTACTTTACAACGCCAGGGCCAGGAAGTACACTATCAATATCGCAATCTGCGTTTCAAAATATGAAATGTAACAGGAGGCTGTTATGGTCGATCTGTATGAACTCAAGCAGCTCACGGCGTTCGCCGATCTTGGCACGCTCCACCGTGTAGCGGAGGAATTTCATCTCTCCACGCCGTCCATTACGCGCTCGATGCAGCATCTGGAGCAGTATTTCGGTGTGCCGCTTTTCACCCGGGGCAAGAACCGGATCGAGCTGAACGAGACCGGCAAGCTGGCCGTGGCGTCGGCGCGAAAGCTGCTGCAGGAAGCGGAGCTGGCCGTCGCGCAGGTCCGCGCGTTCGACCAGCGGCAGCGGACCATCGTCATCCGCTCCTGCGCGCCCGCGCCTCTATGGGAACTGCTGCGGAAGCTGAACGCAGCCCAGCCGGAAAAGATGCTGGCCTCCGCCATCTGCCAGAACGAAGAGGTCCTGGCCGCGTGGGAAGACGGCTCGTGCGACGTTGCCGTCCTCCCCTTTCCGTTCGCCGGGGCGAAGCCCTTTCTGCAGGAGCAGCTGTTTGTCTGCGTCCCGCCGGAGCACGCGCTGGCAAAGCAGGCGTCTTTGACCTTTGCGGAGATCAACGGCTTCAATTTCCTCCTGCGCTCCGAGCTTGGCTTCTGGGACACGCTCTGCCGGGAGAAAATGCCCGCCTCCAAGTTCCTTGTGCAGACCGACACTGCCGTATTCGACGAGCTGGTAAACGCCTCGTCGCTCCCCTGCTTCACCACGGATTACGGCCAGCGCCGCCTCCAGACCGCGTATCCCGGCCGGGTCAACATCCCGCTGACGGACACGGAGGCCAGCGTGACCTTTTTCCTCTCTTCCCGGCGCAAAATGTCCGGGCTTTGACGGGGTTTCCGGTTTTCCGTCAGCCCGCTTTCCTTACACCGGGCTGACAGGCTTCAGGAATCCGGACCTTGCGCGCTGCTCGGTATCGTCCGATTCATCGTATGCGTCATAGGGCGCGCTGGGATCATGCACGCGCTTGCCGAACGGCGAGCAGAGCCGGTCCTTGTGGGCAAAGGCGAAGGCAAAATCGTCCGTCCAGCCGGTATGGCCGGTGATGAAATACGGGTGCAGGCCGCGCGCCTGCAGCTTTGCCTCCAGCTCTGCCAGCGAGCGGACGGCCAGCTTGTTGTCCTCCGCCAGGGCGGAAATAAAGCTGTAGCCACCGTCCGCGCCGAACCAGATGGTATCGCCGGTGAACAGATACTTGTCGTCGACCAGATACACCATATGCCCCCAGGTGTGACCCGGGACCAGAAAGCATTCGACCCGGATGCCGTCAATATCCAGCACGTCACCGTCCTTGAGCAGCACCTTTTCGTTGCGGATGGTCACCTGCGGCAGCTTGTAGAGGCGATAGATCACCTTGCGGCGCACCTCGCCGGTCAGGTAGCGGTTTTCCGTCTCGCCGACATACAGGACTGCATCGCGGAACAGCCCCGGGCTGTCGGCCTCCACCGCGCC
>DHKK01000050.1:1000-2768 GCA_002404795.1 Clostridiales bacterium UBA4696 | reverse complement strand
GTCGGTATCCTGATGGGTGATGAAGATCTGCCGGATGCTTTTCGGATCGATGCCGAGCCAGCCCATCTTTTCTTCGAGACGATCATAGTTGTATCCGGCATCAAACATAAGGGTGGTATCGCCCTTGCGGTAGAAGAAGATATTTGCCACCCACTCGCGCACGCAGGCCACATGCTCGTCGATCCAGCCCGTCTGCAGCGGCTTGAAGATCTCCTTGCCCCGGTACATTTTGCTCATTTCTTTTTTCTGAAATTCCGTCGCTTTTCTGGACATCTGCAGGTCCTCCCGTTCTTTTAGTTAGTCATCTCTAACCAATAGCATCTGGAAAAGCTGTCCGTCGGCAGCCGCTTTGATCTGTTTCCAGTTTACCACGCCGCTTGCTGTTTTGCAAGCGTCTGACACGCCAAACAGCAAGCAAAAATCAAAACGGCAAAGCGGCGGCAAGATCGCCGCCGCTTTGCCGTTGCATGACCGGAAGCTGCAGTCTACGGTATAACATTCTATTCTCTGGAGCCAAGCTTACTGAAGGCCAGAATGATGCAGTCCACGCCGAGCAGGGTCAGATAGAAGCTGACAAGATAACGGGCAGACAGCCAAGAGACCAACGGGTTTACAAGCATCAGGCCGCCGAGGATCAGGCCAAGCACATTCATGATCAGCGTGAAATAATAGGTGAAATCTCCGGCCCAGAGGCGAACCGTATGCAGGCTGGAGAGGCGCGCAATGCGGTTCTGTGTGTCGGCGGAGCAGGCCAGCGACGTATCGCCGCCGAGGTACTGATTCGTGACCGTCTCCATGGCGACCATATCAAATTCCTCGCTCATACCGTAGCGGGTGATCATGGCTCTGGCCAGCTTGGTGGCCTGTTCGATATCATTGGACGCGCCGGTCGTGATCTCGCCGAAGACGACTTCTTCCGCGGCTCTGCCGCCGGTGAAGGTCGCGATCTTGTTCTCGATCTCCTCCTTGGTCATGAGGTTCTTATCGGCGGTATCGACCTGCATGGTATAGCCCAGCGCGCCGGAGGTACGCGGAATGATGGTGATCTTCTGCACAGGTGCCGAGTGCGTCTGCAGGGCTGCGACAAGGGCATGGCCGATCTCATGGTACGAAACGACCTGCTTTTCATGGTCGGACAGCACGGCGTTTTTCTTCTGATAGCCCGCAATGACGACTTCGATGCTCTCTTCCAGGTCAGCTTCCGTCACGACGGTGCGGTGATTGCGCACGGCGCGCAGCGCGGCCTCATTGATCATGTTGGCAAGCTCCGCGCCGGACGCGCCGGAGGCCATACGCGCGATGGTGTGGAAGTCCACATCGTCGGCAGTCTTGATCTTTTTCGCATGGACCTTCAGAATAGCCTCGCGGCCCGCAAGGTCGGGCAGCTCGACGGGCACACGGCGGTCAAAGCGGCCGGGGCGCGTGAGCGCCGGATCGAGCGATTCGGGCCGGTTCGTCGCGGCGAGGATGATGACGCCGTTGTTTCCCTCGAAGCCATCCATTTCGGTGAGTAACTGGTTGAGCGTCTGCTCGCGCTCGTCGTTGGAGGAAAGCTGGTTGTCGCGCTTCTTGCCGATGGCATCAATCTCGTCGATGAAGACGATACAGGGCGCTTTTTCCTTGGCCTGCTTAAAAAGATCGCGCACCTTGCTCGCGCCCATGCCGACGAACATCTCGACAAACTCCGAGCCGGACATGGAGAAGAACGGCACGTTCGCCTCACCGGCGACAGCCTTGGCCAGCATGGTCTTGCCGGTGCCCGGAGGGC
>DHKK01000050.1:0-969 GCA_002404795.1 Clostridiales bacterium UBA4696 | reverse complement strand
CCCGGAGGGCCGACGAGCAGCACGCCCTTCGGCATCGATGCGCCGACGTCTGTGTATTTCTGCGGGTTGTGGAGGTAGTCCACGATCTCGGCGAGGGATTCCTTTGCCTCATCCTCACCGGCCACATCATCAAAGTGGATGCCCTGTGTGGACTGTACGTAGACCTTCGCGCCGGATTTGCCCGCGCCGCCAAACATCAGGGAGTTCTTTCCGCCGGCGCTCTCCACCAGCTTCTTTCCCATATACTGGCCGATGGCGATGAAGATCATTGACGACGCAAAGCAGCGCGACAGAATGACGGAGGAATTTTATTCCGCCGTCAAGAAAGAGATCGCGCTGTATCAGGAGAAGGCCGACTATCTCATCCAGAGCGGCAGCCGCAGCCCCGCGATTATGGAGCGGTGGGTCAACAAGATTGCCACGCTGGAACAGAAAAAGCAGCACTATGAAGAAATTCTTCGCCGGGAGCTTGACGGCCTCGACGACGAATTTGAAACGCTGCGCCTTCTGTCGCAGGAACTGTCCGTGAGGGCAAACGGCCTGCGATTTCGGAAAGCGGCTTGACATGGATTTCTGATGGACATACGGCGGCCCCGGCTCGGTATTCCGAGCCGGGGCTGCTGCTTTTTTGAAACGCGAACATATTTACAACCGAACAGTAAATGTGATCTCCTGGCCGTTCTGCCGGGCCTTGATCGTGCCGCCGTGGGCTTCCACGGTCGCTTTTGCGATGGAAAGCCCCACGCCGCTGCCGCCGGTGGCGGCATTTCTCGATGCGTCCGGGCGGTAAAAGCGCTCAAAAAGGCGCTTGCAGTCGAGTTTCTCGTCGCTCGGGAGCGTATTATAGACCTCAATTTCTGCGCGTTTTCCGCTGCGGCAGACATGCAGGCGGATGACACCGCGCTCAGCGGAATACTTGATCGCGTTGTCCAGCAGGATTGACACCAGCTGGCCGATCGCCGTGCGGTC
>DHKK01000135.1 GCA_002404795.1 Clostridiales bacterium UBA4696 | reverse complement strand
GCTTCCCCTATGAGGGGAAGCTGGCTGCGGAGCGAAGCGGAGCAGACTGATGAGGTGGACTGCGATGCGTAAACAGAACTGCCTCCACCTCATCCGTCACGGCTGCGCCGTGCCACCTTCCCCTCGTAGGGGAAGGCATAGAGTGCTCGCAGGTCGGAGCATGTTCACGCCTTCAGCTCTTCCGCATCCCATTCTTATCAAAATTTTTCCGCAGCGCGTGTTCTGTGATCGGGAGCGCGCAGAGCATCGGGACGAGCTGGATGAACATGGTGATCACCCCGGTGTAGCCGATCGTTTCGGTGCCGCGCCCGATCACGAACAGGATGGGGACGACCGACAGCGGCAGCAGGAGCCATCCGCAGCAGTACCAGTACCGCCCGCAGACCGTATGCGCCAGCTTCCACGTTTCCTGATTTTTCATGGACATGGTCGACCGGTATCCGAACGTCGCGTTGATGGACTTCGGCGGGCTTTTGAAAAACCTCCGGCCAAAATAGATCATCGTGAGCGGGATCAGCAGCACGAACAGCAGCATGAATATCCAGAAGATCATTCTTATTTCTCCTTTTGCTCCATATTCCCCGGTCTGCGGTGCAAAAATTCGTCGAATGCGTCGATGCGCTCGGTCAGGGGCCTAATGGACACGAGGCGGAAGAAGCCGCCGCGGGACTGCATTTTATGCCACAGCTTCTGCACGTCGATGGCGTCATATACATTCTTATCGATCTCGGCGGCCTTTTTCTGCACGACCGCTCCCAGATGGATAGAGAAGCAGAGGTCAATGAGGAAAATGCCGAAGCACACGCCCACCATAAACGACGCCAGCGGGTGCGCCACGAACCACTCCACCAGCTTCCGCAGCCGCGGATACAGAAGGAAGTAGTATGCCAGCGACAACACGCCCCAGAAAAACGTGAACAGCGGGCAGATGATGCCCTGGATATTGCCCCAGAGCTTGCTGTAGTCCCACAGACGCAGGTGGAAGCCCTTGAAGCTCACGACGCCGACGATATACTCCAGCAGCGTCATGGCCAGCGCCATGACGACGAACATGACCGGATAATACCAGAACGTCCCCGAAAACGAGCCGAACAGCTGATGGTCCAGCTCCGAGAGGATGAACAGCAGCACCGTGCCGAATCCGTACAGCGGCAGGCAGGGGCCAAAGAGGAAGCCCGGGTTCAGCCACTTGCGCTCCGGGTTCGCCCCGGAGAAGAACCGGCGGAACAGAAGCTCCAATACCCACCCGCCGACAGCGCCGAAGAAAAACAGATACAGAACGATCAGGAAGATCTGAAATTTGGACATAGCCGCCCTCCGCATACACATTTCTTTGCCTTCAGCTTACGACATTGCCGCCCCGCTGTCAAGGCAAAAGAAAACAGTGACGTTTGCAGGAAAGTGTGCTATACTGTCGTCAGAATATGCAGAAGGAGCAGGTTATCATGCGCGGAATCCCGTCTTTGATCACAGAGATCCGAAAGAAAGTCTTCACCGAGGTCGCCCGGATGGCATACTCCGGCGACTACACCGATATGGAGGATATCCCCTTCAAGATCGTCCCCGGCCAGAACCCGCTGCACCGCGAGTCCGTGTTTCTTGAGCGCGCCATCGCCGGCGAGCGCGTGCGGCTGGCCATGGGTTTGTCCCTCCAGCCCGTGCAGACGCGCACGCTTCTGACCGAGGGCATGGACCAGGCGGCTATCGCCGAGCAGTATTATGAGCCCCCGCTCGTCAACATCATCCCCTACGCCTGCCACGCCTGCCCGACGCGGCAGTACCGCGTCAACGAGCTGTGCCAGGGCTGCCTCGCCTCCTCGTGCCAGCGCGTGTGCCCGAAGGGCGCGATCAAGTTCGTCAACGGCAAGAGCCGCATCGACCAGAAGCTCTGCATCAAGTGCGGCAAATGCGCCAAGTCCTGTCCCTACAACGCCATCACCTACCTCGAGCGCCCGTGTCAGGCCGCCTGCGGCATGGACGCCATCGGCGTTGACGAATACGGCAAGGCCTGCATCGACTATGACCGCTGCGTCTCCTGCGGCCAGTGCCTCGTGAGCTGCCCGTTCGGCGCGATCGTCGACAAGAGCCAGATCTATCAGGTCATCCGCTCCATGCTCGAGGGCAACGAGGTCGTGGCCATCGTCGCGCCGTCGTTCGTCGGCCAGTTCGGCAAGGACGTGACCGTGCCGAAGTTCCTCACGGCCATGAAGCAGCTCGGCTTTGCCGACGTGGTCGAGGTCGCGGTCGGCGCGGATATCTGCACGATCGAGGAGGCGCGGGACTTTATGGAAAAGGTCCCGGAGGAGCAGCGGTTTATGGCGACCTCCTGCTGCCCGTCGTGGCGGATGATGGCCAGACGGCTGTTCCCCGCCGAATCCGGCAATATCTCCATGACCTACACGCCGATGGTCTATACCGCGCGGCTCGTCAAGCGCGAACGGCCCGACTGCAAGGTCGTCTTCGTCGGCCCGTGCGCAGCCAAAAAGCTCGAGGCCATGCAGAGCGATATCCGGACCGACGTCGACTTCGTCCTGACCTACGAGGAGCTGATGGGCATTTTCGAGGCCAGGGACATCGATTTTTCCCAGCTGCCCGACAGCCCGGACCTTGACGAGGGCACCCGCGCCGGGCGCGGCTTTGCCGTCGCAGGCGGCGTGGCCGCCGCGGTGGAAGAGCTCATCCGCAAGGAGCATCCCGAATGCCAGATCAAGACCCAGCGGGCTGACGGCCTGCGCGAGTGCCGCAAGCTTCTGATGCTGGCGAAGGCCGGGAAGCTCGACGGGTATCTGCTCGAGGGCATGGCCTGCCCCGGCGGCTGCGTGGCAGGCGCGGGCACGGTCGTCTCGGCGGATACGGCGGCCAAAAAGCTCTCGCAGCACATGGCCCAGGCCACCGGCAGCGCCGCCGACGACAGCCGCTACCGCGACCTGGCCGACCAGTTGAACTAAACCGCATAAAAATATAAATCGCCCCGGCGCAGACCGTTCTGCGCCGGGGCGTTCTTGTTTCATGATGTTTTTACGGCTCCATCATCAGGCGGATGATCTGCCGGTCGGTGTCGGCCATGCCGGTGTGGGCCAGCGCGCCGACAGTCTCGATCGTGTGCTCGATGCCGGATTTGACGATGCCGTCGCCGGCATAGAACTGGTTGCCGCAGCGGTACATGTGGTAGCCGAGCAGGCCCGCGTCGACGCTCGTGGCGATCTTTGCCGCGCAGGAGGGCTTGGCGCCGTCGCAGATGATGCCGGAGGTGATGGCCATGGCGTTGACCAGCGTATGCTTGATCTGCTCATACCCGCCGCCGTAGAGATAGGTAATGCCCGCCCCCGCGCCGCACCCGGCCGAGACCGCGCCGCAGTAGGCCGAAAGCGTCCCGATGTGCGCCTTGATGTGGATCGTGCTGAGGTTGGAGACCGCCAGCGCCCGGTAGAGCGTCTCGCGGCTCGCGCCCAGCTCCTGCGCGTAGACCACGACCGGTACCGAGGCCGTGATGCCCTGGTTGCCGGAGCCGGAGTTGATGATGACCGGCAGCTCACAGCCGGACATGCGCGCGTCGCTGGCCGCGGCCGCCATATAGCGGGCGCGGTTCTGCACCGTCTCGCCGTAGGCCTCGCGCAGCGTCTTGCCGACGTTCGCGCCGTAGGACCCGGCGAGTCCCGCCTCGGCGATGGCCATATTGTACGAGATCTGCCGCTCAAAGATCTCCTGCACATCCTCCGGACACAGCGACTGCGCAAAATCCACGATCCGCTCGACCGTCAGGACGCTGCGGTCCGTGCGGCGTTCGGAGACGGTCTCGCTGCAGGGGCGGTCGATGAGGCGCGTCGTGCCGTACAGCAGCTGCACGAGGTTCGTATGGCTGCCGACGATCCGCGCCGAGGCCTGATTGCCCTCCGCGTAGACCGTGATGCGGATGTCGAAGATGAACGGCGAGTCGATCGGCCGGATGTCAAAGGCCGCCTCCTGCAGGTAGGCACGCATGTCCGCGATCTGCGCGTCGGTGACCTCGCTGAGGACCTCCAGCTCCTTCTCCTCCCGGCCCGCGATGATGCCTGCGGCAGCCGCCGCGGCGATGCCGTGCATCGAGCCCGTATGCGGCACGACGACGCTCTTGACATTCTTGATGATATTCCCGCTGACCTCGATCCGCACCCGCTCCGGCCGCTTGCCGAGCACGGCGCGGGCCTGCGCCGCGGCGTAGGCGATGGCGATGGGCTCCGTGCAGCCCATGGCGGGCACGAGCTCCTCACGCAGGATCTCTACAAAGCTCTGATAGAGCGCGTCCGTTCGTTTCATTCTGACCGTTCCTCCGATGTTTCATGATAGCAGGCCGCCGAGCAGGTATGGCTGCCGCACACGCGCGGCGGCCCGTCCTTGTGGTGGCCGCAGACGTAGTCCGGCTGGTAGCTGAGTTCCCCGGCCAGAAGCGCCCGGACCGCGTCGTCCGCGCCGCCCGCCGCGCCCGGATACAGCCGGATCCCGGCCTCCGCCAGCGCCAGCCGCGCGCCCGCGCCGATGCCGCCGCAGATGAGCGCGTCGACCGCGTAGGCCTTCAGAAATCCGGCCAGCGCCCCGTGTCCGCTGCCCATCGTGTCGACGATCGCCGACGAGACGATCCGCCCGTCGGTCACATCATAGAGCTTGAACTGCGCCGTCCGCCCGAAATGGCCAAAAATTTCACCATGATCGTAAGGTACCGCAAGCCGCATAAAGACCCCTCCCGCCTTTGCAGTTGTGCAAAGTGACGATATTCTGTGTCATCCATTATACCATATTTGTCGCGTTTGTAAAGCCCGGAAAGTACGCTGCCCCCCGCTTGTATCTTTGCGCCTCATATGATAGGATAGAGCACAAATGAAATACCGGACTTGGGAGGAAACCTATGGAGATCCGAGCATACACCGCATACAACGAAGCCGAGATTCTGCCGCTCTATGCGCAGGTCGGCTGGACCGCCTATACGCAGGACCCATCCGCGCTGGAGCAGGGCTTCCGCCATTCGCTGCTCGTCCTGGCGGCGTATGAACAGGACGCGCTGCTCGGCCTGATCCGGGTGGTCGGCGACGGGGCAAGCGTCGTTCTCGTGCAGGATCTTCTGGTGTATCCCGACAGGCAGCGGCAGGGCGTCGGCACGGCGCTGCTCAAAGCCGTGCTGGAGCGTTTCTCCGCCGTCCGGCAGATCCAGCTGGTCACCGACGACACGCCGAAGACCATCGCGTTTTATCGCTCGCTCGGCTTTTCCGACCTTGCGTCGCTCGGCTGCTGCGGGTTTATGAAAGACTGAATCCAAAAATCGCGCCCGCCCGGGGCCTCCCCGGGCGGGCACATTTCTATGGATGCAAACGGCAAAATCCCGTTTACAGGTCGACCTGTTCAAATCTTGCAGCCGACGCGCGGAAGGCCAGATCGGTCACGAGCGCGTACACCGCCATGCCGCCAAGCAAAACCGGCAGCTGCCGGACAAGGTCCGCCGGCGCGTAGCTCTCGCACACCGTCTTCATATACGGCACGACATGGTCGAGCGTCTCGAGCAGGACGATGGCCAGAAACAGCACAACACTCGAGACGACGAAAGGCTTGCCGAGGTCGTAGCCGTTTTTATAGTGCATCGGCAGAAACGTCAGGTTGAACAGCCCCATCAGCACGAACCCGAAGCCGAGGAAGGCCAGATTCGCCTCGATGCCGACGGGATTGTTGATCTGCGCGTAGCCCCTGCGGAGGAGCATGAACGGGATACAGGCCGCGATCTGCAGCAGCTGCAGCGTCACGACGGTAGAAAACCGCGCCCGGACCACATCCCGCTTCGTGACCGGCAGCAGGGCCATGTAATACACGTCCCGGTTCTCCCGCGCGGCCTGCAGCATGAGGAAGATGCCGAGGGCATTATAGAAAAACGTCACGTAATACGGATAGCTCGGCACGAGCACCAGCGCGCTCAGCAGCAAAAACAGCAGCGGCACCGGCGTGACGACCAGCTTCCATTCCTTTTTCATCAGCAGCTTCATGCTTCCGCCTCCCGTTCCAGATGGACCATGATCTGTTCCAGATTCGCCGGCGTGAGCGCGAAGCCGGCGGCCAGCGCAGCATCCTCTTTGCGGAGGAGCGCTTCGAGCTCACCCTTGTGGCTGCGCGCGCCGATGCACGCGACCCGCAGCGCAGGCGTGCACGCCGCGTCGCTGCCCTGCAGCAGGAGATACCCCCCAGTCCACGCCTTCTTGTCCGTGCTGGCCGCGACGCGGCCATGCTGGATGTATGTGATCGTATCCGCGCAGGCGTCGAGGTCCGAGGTGATGTGCGTGGAGAAGAGGATCGACACGCCCTCCTGCTCGCAGAGCGTCCGGAACGTGTCCAGCAGCTCGTCACGCGAGACGGGGTCGAGGCCGGATGTCGGCTCGTCGAGGATCAGCAGCTCCGCCCGGTGCGACATGGCGGCCGCCAGCTGATACTTGACCTTCATGCCCTCCGACAGCTCGCAGACGCGCTTGCTCTCGTCGAGCGAAAACTGCCGGACGAGGCGCGCGTAGCGCCCGTCGTCCCAGCCGGGATAAAAGCGCTTCGTGACGTCCGTCAGCTCGCGCAGACGCCTGCGCTGGTAATACGACGCGCCGCCGGAGACGAAGCCGATGCGCGAACGGATCTCCCGCTCGTCCTTGTCCATATCCAGCCCGCAGATCGTGACCGTCCCCGCATCCGGATGCACCAGATGGAGCATGGATTTGAGCGTGGTCGTCTTGCCCGCGCCGTTGCGGCCGATCAGGCCCATGATCGTCCCGGCCTCCATGGAGAACGAGACGTTTTCCAGCCGAAAGGCCGGATACTGCTTGCAAAGCCCGTCAAGCTTCAGGATCTGCATCGTCTTCCGCCTCCTTTGCCATCCGGAACAGCGCGTCCGGCACGTTCAGATCGTCCATGCTGACCAGCGCGATCCCGCGCTTTTCGTCCGCCATCAGCAGCAGCTGGTCGCCCGGCTGGATGCTGAACAGCTCGCGCGCCCCCTTCGGGATGACGATCTGTCCCTTCTCCCCGACCTTGACCAGACTGACGAATTTCCCCTTCGGAAACTGCATCGGCATAAAGATCCCTCCTGCCATAAGTTATACTTGGTATGAAAAGTTATACCAAGTATAACACGTATGCCGGAAAAAGCAAGCCCTATTTTCGCAGCTGCCGGTCCGTCCGCACAAGGACGAAGGCCGAGGCGAAGAACGTGACGACATCGGCCGCCGGCATGGAATACAGCACGCCCATCAGCCCGAACGCCCGCGGCAGCAGCAGCACGAGCGGCACCGCCAGCAGGACCTCCCGGAAAAACGACAGCCCCGCCGACTCCACCGGCCGCCCCAGCGCCTGCATGAAGATGAACGCCGCCTTGTTGACCGTCGCCAGCGGCAGCATGCACAGGTACACGCGGAAGGTCAGCACGGCGAACTCATTATAAAGCGCTGATTCCGCGCCGAACAGCCCGATGAGCTGCCGCGGGAACAGCTGCGTGACCAGCAGCGCGAGCACGCCGAGCGCGAACTCCGCCCCCATCAGCCGCCACAGGATCCCGCGGCAGCGGCCGTACTGCTCCGCGCCATAGTTGTAGCCCACGATGGGGATGCAGCCCGCGGACATGCCGATGGTGATGGAAATGATGATCTGAAACACCTTCATGACGATGCCGAGGACCGTCAGCGGGATATCCGCGCCGTACTTGCTGCCCGCGCCGTACTGCACCAGCATGTTGTTGGTCGCCGCCATGGCGATGACGAGCGAGATCTGCGCAAGAAAGCTGCACAGCCCCAGCGGCAGATAGGCCGCGAGGATCTTCCCGCGGAGCTTAAAATCGTCCTTTCTCAGCCGCAGCGCCTTCGTATGGCAGAGGTACCATACGCCCATCGCGGCCGTGATGACCTGCCCGGCCACCGTTGCCACAGCCGCGCCCATCACGCCCCAGTGCAGCACGAAGATGGCGATGGGGTCGAGGATGCAGTTGGCGATCGCGCCCGCCAGCATGGAAAACATGGCAAACCGCGGGCTGCCGTCCGAGCGGATGATCGGGTTGATCGCCTGCCCGAAGACATAGATCGGAATGCCGATGGTGATGTAGGTGAAATATTCCTTCGCGTAGGCGAGATTCGCCTCTGTCGCGCCGAACAGCAGCAAAATCGGTGTCTGGAACACCGCATAGAATCCCGTCACGAGCACGCCCACCAGCACGCTCAGCGTCACAGCGCTGCCGACAGCGCGGTTTGCATCCTCCTGCCGGTTTTTGCCGAAGCAGATCGACACGTAGCTGCACGCGCCGTCGCCGATCATCACGGCCAGACCCAGCGCCAGCACCGTCAGCGGGAACACGACGTTCGTCGCGCCGTTGCCCAGATATCCCACGCCCCAGCCGATAAAGATCTGGTCGACGATGTTGTACAGCGCCCCCACCAGCAGCGAGATCGTGCATGGCAGGGCGAATTTCACCATGAGCTTCCCGAGCGGGGCAGTGCCCAGCACGGCGTTTTGTTTTTCTTCCATAAAAACCTCCCGAAATAAAAAAATTGCGCAAGTCCGTTCGGACTTACGCAAAGCTGCTACACAACAGCTGTACTTTACCACACGCCGGGAAAAATTGCAAAGGGGATTTTCCACAAGTTTTTCTCTTTTTCCGCCGGGAACTTGCGCGCCGCTCCTGCGTCTGATATAGTAGATACAAACAGAAAGAGAG
The DNA here is from genome assembly GCA_002404795.1 of Clostridiales bacterium UBA4696. GTDB lineage: Bacteria > Bacillota > Clostridia > Oscillospirales > Oscillospiraceae > CAG-170. The sequence goes on along the minus strand of DHKK01000135.1, from coordinate 560 downwards.
GGCCCGCTATGTTCGGCTTTGACTTTATGACTTCGGTCTTCCCCGTGATCTTCACGGTCATGTTCGTCGGCATCTTCATCATGTTCATCGTCACCGCCGTGCGCGGCATCGGCCGTTGGCACAAGAATAACAACTCCCCGCGCCTGACCGTCGATGCGACCATCGTCTCCAAACGCATGGACGTCACCCACCACCATAACAGCACCACACACACGAATTCCTCCTCCACCTGGTACTACGCCACGTTCCAGGTCGCCAGCGGCGACCGCATGGAGCTCTCGATCCCCACCCAGGACTACGGCTACCTCGTCGAAGGCGACCACGGCAAACTCACCTTCCAGGGCACCCGCTACCTCACCTTCGAGCGCGCATAACCCCAAACACCCCACCCCGTCTCCCTCCCGGAGACGGGGTTTCTACGCCCTCATGCCTTCCCCTATGAGGGGAAGGTGGCACGGCGCAGCCGTGACGGATGAGGTGGAGGCAGTTGCGTTTACACGACATTGACCACCTCATCAGTCAGCCTTGCAGCTGACAGCTTCCCCTCATAGGGCAATGTC
>DHKK01000171.1 GCA_002404795.1 Clostridiales bacterium UBA4696 | reverse complement strand
ATGCCGGGGACGTTCTCGTTCATGTATCTGGCCATGCCGGCGGCCTTCAGCGGGATGATGCCGGCCATGATGTGGGTCTTGATGCCCGCCGCGTCGACCTTGTCGAGGAAACGCTTGAAGGTCTCAAGATCAAAGATGCCCTGGGTCTGGATGTACTCCGCGCCGTTTTCGACCTTCTGGCGCAGCTTGTTGATCTGCAGCTCGATGGGGTCGTAGACCGGGGTGACGGAAGCGCCCTTGTAGAACTTCGGCGCGCCGCCGGCGATCTCGTTGCCGCCGCAGTCGCAGTTGGTCTGCTCCATCTTCGTGAGCATCTTCAGAATACCGACGGAATCGAGGTCGTAGACCGGCTTGGATTCCGGGCAGTCGCCGACGACGGGATGGTCGCCCGTGAGCGCGAGCATCGTGTCGATGCCGAAGGCGGCGGCGGAGAGGATATCGCCCATGATCGCCATACGGTTGCGGTCACGGCCGGTCATCTGCAGGATGGGCTCGACGCCCGCGTTCTTGAGCGCGACGCACAGGCCAAGGCTGGAGGCCTTGAGGCTGGCGGACTGCATATCAGTCACGTTGACGCCGTGGACCTTGCCGTTCAGGAGCTTGGCAGCTTCGAGCTGCTCAGAAAAATCATAACCCTTCGGGGGCGCCATTTCGGCGGTGACGCCAAATTTACCGGCTGCAAAAGCCTCTTTCAACATACTCATATTATTTCTTCCCCTTTAAGCTGATCGTTCTCGGATAGCTGAACTTCGCGTAGCCCTTGTCCTCGCGGGTCTGTGCGAGCTTGTCGAGCTGGCCGATCTCATCCAGACGCTTGTAGATCTTGATCCATGCGCAGTCATTTTCCGGGTTGACTTCGCACTTGCCGTTCTTCTGGCCGCCGCAGGGGCCGTTGACCAGGCTCTTGGCGCACTGGGTCACGGGACAGATACCGCCGGTCTGGCCGAGGACGCAGTCGCCGCAGAAGTGGCAGGCTTCTTCCCACACGCCGAAGCGGACGGCTTCGCCGAGGTACATGGTATTGTTGGACGGATAGGTGGGGATGCCGGGCGCGTTCTTGGCCACGCACTGCACACCGTCGCCGCAGGACATGCAGATGACGCAGTCCGGCTTGGCGGCGACCAGAGGCTTCATCTTGCCCTTGACGCCGAGATTCATGCAGCAGTAATCCGCGATCGTCGTGCCGACGACCTTTTTCCCGGCCTCTTCGAGGACCTTGGCCAGGGCGGCGACCTCAGGCTCGCCGCCGGTATGACATGCCGTTGCGCAGCTGTTGCAGCCGACGATCGCAACTGTCTTTGCATCGCCGACCATCGCCATGAGCTCTTCCATGGGCTTCTTTTGCGTAATAATCATGCTAACGTCTCCTTGCGTATGAAATGCGGGCGCGGCCTCCTGTCAAAAGACCGCGGACGTATGTCTCAAACATGTAACTATCATACTCCAATCCCGCGCAGAAATCAACATGATTCCACTGCAAACAACGAAAAATTTCTGGAATTATTGTAGGATTCCGAAGCGAAACCAAACTGGCAAACAGAAAACCAACATGGTATAATACAGACAACAAAAAACAGGAGGCGAAAACAGCCATGGAAACAGGCAGTTTTGAAAAGCAGATCGTTCTGACCCCGGACCTGTGCGGCAGGAGCGCGGGGCTCTCGCCGCTGGCGGCGTTCACGATCTTTCAGGGCATCGCGTCGGAGCATGCGGAGGCGATCGGTGTCGGCGGCGCGGCGATGGCGAAGCGGGGCGAATTCTGGCTGACCGTACACAGCCGCGTGGACTTTTACGAGCCGGCATATCTGATGGACGCGCTGACGGCGCAGACCTGGCCGGAGCGCTGCGAGGGCCGCGACATCCGCTGCTTCCGCAGCTACCGGCTGACGCACGGAGAGAAGACCGTCGCCCTCGGCCGGACGCAGTGGGCGATCCTCGGGCCGGAGGGGAAGATCCTGCGCTTTGAGCAGTCCGGCTTCCCGGCGGATTTCCCGTTCCGGCCGGGCGCGGCCATCGATGAACCGCCCACGCGCTTTCACGACGATCTGACGCAGGACGAGCTGGTCTATCCCCACCCGGTCCGCGCGACGGACATCGACATGGGGCGGCACATGAACAACGTCGTCTACATCCGCCTGCTGCTCGACTGCTTTTCGGCGAAGGAGCTGGCCTCCGGCACGATCCGGACCATCGAGGCGCATTACGCAAGCCCCTGCCTCGAGGGCGAGACGCTCGGCGTCTTCTGCCGCCGGGAGGAGGGGCGCTGCCGCATGGCCGTCAAGCACGCCGACGGCAGACCCGCCGTCCTGGCCCAGGTGATCTTCGGATAAAAAATGCACCCCGGACTTTCGTCCGGGGTGCGTCTGCTTATGCGGTGAAGGTATAGCGAATCATGACGCCCTTGCCGTCGCCGGTGGTGATGACGGTGTCGCCTGCGGCGTTTTTGCCGGAATCGAGAATGGGGTAGCGGCCCTGCTCGCGGACGTAAGCCTCCGGGCTGTCGGTCTCGATCTCCCGGAACTCCTTGTTCGCATGTGCCTCACCCCCGCAGGGGTTGATGGTCTCGATCAGAACTTCATATTCGTGCATAAGATCGCTCCTTTCTGCAAGTAGTGTACCACAGACCAGCCCGAAGATGCAAATGGGCAGGTTCCACAATTCGGGCGGTCCGAATAGATCGAATTGGGATAATTTATAAATTCATGATGTTGACAGTGTTGCGCATTTGCCGTGATTGAGATATACTTGAATCAGACAGATGAAGGAAAAATCAGGGCGACAGACACGGGAACCGAAGAGGAGAGATTGAAATGAAAAACGCGATCAAATGCGCTTCGCGCCGCACGGTTTACCGCATTGCGGCCTTGCTCGCCATTTCTGCGTGTCTTGGAATCATGGCGGTAGTTTTGCACAGACCGCAGCCTGCAGCGACCGGCCTGTCGATTCATATGAACAATCAGAAGATCCGGCTGTTTGATACGCCGGAGGAAGCGTTATCTGCGGCCGCGGAGGCTCCGGCGGCAGCGGAGGAAAACCAGCTCAGGCTATCCTGGGAAGGCAGTACCTTGACTCATAATGTGCTGGCCTATATGCGTGCGGCATCTGATGGAGAGCAGGGGCTGCAGATATCGCCGTATGCGGTCGTCTATAATTTCACACCGGAAAAGACAGAAGACGTGATGTACCTTCGCGATATTACCGATGGAGAAAAAGCGGACGGCACGCTGATACAGCTGGAATTTGTCTCGTACTCGGACAAAGGAGTCCCAAGCTTCCGCTACGCGATTCTGCCGCTGGCATGATGCCCGCGTAATTTGCATTCTGATATCAAGATACCCGGAAGCACTGCTTCCGGGTATCTGTTCTTTTATTCTTCCGGGCTGAACTGGTCTTTGCCGACGCCGCAGAGCGGGCAGACCCAATCTTCGGGGACTTCCTCCCAAGGCGTGCCGGGGGCTACGCCGTTATCGGGATCACCGACTGCGGGGTCATAGACATAGCCGCAGACATCACACACATATTTCATGGCAATATCGCTCCTTATTCCGAGAAAGTGTACCGTACAATGACGCCATGACCATCTCCGGTCGTAATAACGGGTTCACCGTCCAGATTTTTTCCGGTGTCCAGAATCGGCCAGTTGCTGTGCGATTTCACAAAAGCCTCGGGGCTTTCTGCCTGGACATCCACGAATTCTTCCTGCCGGTGTGCTTCTCCGCCGCAGGGATTGATCGTTTCGATCAGAACCTCATAATCATGCATGAGACTTGCACCGCCTTTCGTTTGAATGATTATGTTGCGGCCACTGCTTACTTTCCAAAGTAGCGGTCAAGAAGGCCCTTGAGTGCGCGGTTGTGTCTTGCTTCGTCTCTTGCCATTTCGTGGACCGTATCATGGATCGCGTCAAGATTGTTGCGTTTGGCAAACAGCGCGAAATCAAACTTGCCCTGGGTAGCGCCGAATTCGCAGTCGACACGCCACTTGAGGTTGTCCTTCGTGGTGGCCTTCATGTTGGGTTCGAGATCTTCGCCGAGCATCTCGGCGAACTTGGCGGCGTGCTCCGCCTCTTCGTAAGCGGCCTTTTCCCAGTACAGGCCGATCTCAGGATAGCCCTCGCGGTGGGCGATACGAGCCATGCACAGATACATGCCGACCTCGGAGCATTCGCCATTGAAGTTGGCCTTCAGCTGGTCGAAGACGTACTGCTTGTCAGCATCAGAAAGATTGGGATTGTTCTTAACAGTCTTGGCATAGAGGCTGTACTCATGCTCGGCAGCCAGTGCAAGCTCGCCCTTGACTTCCTCGAACATGTTGCTCTTGGCATGACAGACGGGGCATTCTGCCGGAGCAGCGTCGCCTTCGTAGATGTAGCCACAGACTTTGCAGACAAATTTCTTCATGATGATTTCCTCCGTAATTTTTGTTTTGTATTTGGGTTGGTGGATGGTGATTACTGTGTGTCTTTTTTTCTGCAGGCCGCGCAGACGCCGCTGACGGCGATGCGGCAGGTTTCGACGCTTGCGCCGGTCTGCTGCTCGACTGCCTGCAGAGGATCCGCGGGAAGCTCGAGCCAGTTGATGTCGCTGACAGCGCCGCAGACCCGGCAGATGAAGTGCGCGTGCGGGTCGGTGCGGAAGTCGAACCGCTCAAGCCCATTGTACACGCCGACGGAGTCAATGATCCCTTCGGCCTTGAACATGGCGAGATTGCGGTAGACCGTGGCGAGCGAGAGACCGGGGATCGTGGGCTTCAGCTGGTTGTAGACCCATTCCGCCGTCGGATGGCTGGTCGTGCAGCGCAGACACTCGAGGATCGCGTCCCGTTTGCGGCTGTGCTTTCGGACAATGGACATGACAGGTCTCCTTGCTGAATCAATATTGATAATAATTATCATTACGGTTATAGTATATCCACGGGACCTGCATTTGTCAAGAGGGTTTCAGAAAAAATTTTCGCATAAGGAACCGATGAAATCGTCGGTTCCTTACGTCGCTTCACCGCGGATCAGCGTCACGAGCGCGTTTGCGAGGATGCGGGCGGAGCGGAGCGCCTCGGCCAGCGTATTGCCGCTGGCGCCGACCTCGACGAGCAGGGAGCCCGGCGTCTCATGCTGGTTGAACCGCTCCGTGCGCAGGTCCAGATCCCGGCAGAGCCCGGGCGCGCTGCGGTTCAGAAGCGCCTGCAGCTTCAGGGCGTTGGCCAGATTCTCCTGCCAGTCCGGGTGGGGGAGGCCGCCCTCGTCCGTGCCGACGACGAGCATGAGCTCGGCGCAGGCCTCGCCGTCCGGGTAGGCGGTCAGGGCAACGGGGGCGCCGTCGGCGTCCTCCGCCGCGTCGCGGTGCAGGTCGAGCACCATCTGGATGGTGGGGTAGGCGGCGAGATAGCGCTCGATGGTCTGGCGCATGCGCTCATAAGAGCCGTTGTAGTTCGGGTAGTCGTTCGGCTCGGTGTCGTGCAGGACTTCGATGCCCGCGCCCTGCAGGAGCTGCGCGATCTCGTCACCGATGCGGATGACGGAATAGCGGCTGTCCTGTGTGCGCAGCTCGTCCGACTCCGGGTATTCAAATCCGGCCTCCATGGTATAGGCCTCGCTCGAATGCGTATGGACGATCAGGACGGTTGGCCCGTCCTGCTGAAAATCGAGGCTGCTCGGCTGCAGGAGCAGCGCCTGCTTGTCCGGCGTGTAGCTGCAGGCCCCGGCGATCTGAATTTTGTCCGCCTCGTCGGCAGAGAAGACCGGCGGGGTATAAGTGGGTTCTGGTTCCGGCACGGGTTCCGGCTCCGCTTCCGGCTGCGGTTCCGGCTGCGGTTCCGGTTCCGGCGGGGCCGGTTCGGGTGCGGCGAGGATCTCGAGCGTCAGGATGTCCGGCTCGGGCGCCTGCGCCTGCGCCTGCGGCGCAAGGCCGAAGACCTCGTCGACGGCGGCCGCCGCGCCCGTCGCCAGCAGCAGCCGGACGATCACGGCGAACGCCACCAGACTCATGCAGAACCGGTTTTCGATGCTGCTGTTTTTCATATGCTTCGCCTCCATCCAGAGTATATGCGCGGGAAGCGGCGGGCAGAACCGGAGAATTTGGCAAGAAAATCGCAGTTTCCGGCGACTTTCCCATTGAATTTCCCCATCGGTTCGATTATAATACAAAATAAGTATGAACAAGCGGGAGGAACAGGGCGTGGCACAGGTTTTGGCAGTCATCTCCGGCAAGGGCGGCACGGGCAAGACCTCGCTCTGCGCCGGGATCGCATCGTGCCTGGCCATGGACGGCCTGCGCGTGCTGTGCATCGACCTGGACGTCGGCCTGCGGAATCTCGACATTGCACTCGGGATGCAGGATGTGGCGGTTTTACCGTTTACGGCGCTCATGCGCGGGGAATACTCCCTGCAGCAGGCGACGCAGCACCCGACGCTCGCAAACCTCTTCCTGCTGACCGCCCCCGTGACCGAGGATCCCGAGACGATCGACGCGGACGCGTTCGGCCGTCTGCTGGACGCGGCGCGGGACGCCTTTGACTGGATCCTGCTGGACGCGCCGGCGGGCGTGGGCGCGCTGTTCCGGATGGCCACCCGCTATGCGGACGAGGCTGCGGTCGTGGCGCTGGCCGACCCTGCTTCGCAGCGGGACGCCGCCCGCGCGGCGGAGCTTCTGCTGCAGGAGCGTGAGATCCCGGCGCGTCTCATCGTCAACCGGGCCATCCCGCGGCTGTTTGCCCGGATGCATGCGACGGTCGACGACGTCATGGACGGCGTGGGGCTGCCGCTGCTCGGCGTCGTGCCGGACGATACGGCGGTGACGCTCGCCGCGGCGGAGGGAAAGCCGCTGGTCCAGTACACCTACCACGGTGCGGCATTGGCCTGCCACCATATCGCCGGGCGGCTGTGCGGCCGGCGCGTGCCGCTGATGAAAATCACAAACCGGTGACCCCGGAAAAGCAGAATTTTGAAAGCGTACATAAAGGAGCTGAGCGTATGAACATCACCCTTATGGCACACGACAAAAAGAAAGAGCTGATGGTGCAGTTCTGCACCGCGTATAAAAGCATCCTGTCCAAGCATTCGCTGTCCGCCACGGCGGCGACCGGCCGTCTGGTATCGGAGGCAACGGGCCTGCCGGTCACACTGTTTCTGTCCAAGAGCCAGGGCGGCCACCAGCAGATCGACGCGCGGATCGCCTATAACGAGATCGACCTTGTCATCATGTTCTCCGACCCGAACGATACCAATCCCCTAGAGGATCAGCGCATCATGCGCACGCTCCGCCTGTGCGATACGTACAACGTCCCCTGCGCGACCAATCTGGCCTCGGCAGAAATGCTGATCCTCGGGCTGCAGCGCGGCGATCTGGATTGGCGTATGATGATGAAAAACAAAAAATCGATCCGATGACCCGCAATGACGCGGAAGCAGTACCGGGCCCTCGCCTGCGCAGAGAGAAAGCCGCTTTGCTGAAAGGCTTTTGCAGCGAACCCGGGAAGGACGTCCGCCGAGCGTGCGTATAAGGCGCGAATGCGCCGAAATCGCCGGTCCGCGCAGCCCGGAGCCTGCGCAAAAGAGGGGGGATCCTGAAAATTCCCCGAATTTGGGTGGCACCACGAAGCAAGCATGCTCTCGTCCCAAACCTGGGGACGGGAGTATCTTTTTTCCCCGCGGCGTTTTGAGAAATTGCCTAAAGGCTGATAGATTGTACAGATTTGCAACTGCCATTCAGCATT
>DHKK01000161.1:23189-23363 GCA_002404795.1 Clostridiales bacterium UBA4696 | reverse complement strand
GGGCCGCCGGAGGCGTCGGCAGCCGCAAATCTGCGACAACAATCCCTCAGTCAGCTTCGCTGACAGCTCCCTTTACACAAGGGAGCCTTGGAGTGAGCGAGCTCAGACGACGGTGTCGTATTCTCCGGCGCCGCCGGACTGGAAGTAGCGGTGCAGGTCGAAGGGGGAGAAGAC
>DHKK01000161.1:15099-23148 GCA_002404795.1 Clostridiales bacterium UBA4696 | reverse complement strand
CCGCGGTCGGTGACGATGCCGGAGATGAGGTGCGGCGGCGTCATGTCGAACGCGGGGTAATAGCCCTTGACGCCTGCGGCGGCCGTGCGCACGCCCATGGCCTGCAGGGTAAACTCCGGGTCGCGCATCTCGATCTGGACGGTGTCCTTCGTCTCGTGGCCGATATCCGGCGCGCCGGTGACGAAGGTCGGGATGCCGAAGTGGTTGGCGCAGATGGCGATCTGCAGCGTGCCGACCTTGTTGACGACGTAGCCGTCAAGGCAGATGGCGTCCGCCGCGCAGGTGAACAGATCCACGTGCTCGCGCTCCATGACGAACGCGGGCATGTTGTCGGTGATGACGGTCACGTCGAAGCCCATGTCACGGCAGACCGTGGCGGTGAGGCGCGCGCCCTGGAAATACGGCCGCGTCTCCGGGCAGAACAGGCGGAAGTCCTTGCCCGCCAGCTTCGCCTCCTTCAGCATCATGCCGACGATCGTCTCGCCGAAGCACTGCGTCATGACCGTGCCGCCCGCGGGGATGAGCGGTACGAGATATTTTGCGATCTCGTTGACCTTGCTGTAGCGGCGGTTGTTGGCGTCCACCGCGTGCTCGCGGATGGCCAGGTCGACCGGCCGCCCCTCGCGGAGCGCCAGCTTTGCCGCCTCCAGACAGCCGTCGCAGACGAGCTTCATGCGCTTGGCCGTGGTCGGCCGGGCGTTCGAGATCGTCTCGTCCGCCGCAGCGAGGAAGGCAAGCTGCTCCGCCTCCGTTTTTTCGCGGCACTCATAGGCCGCCAGCGCCATGCCCATGGCGGCCGCGGTGTACGGCCCGGCGCTCTGCGTGACCATGTCGCGGATCGCCTGTGCGACCTCGCCGTGCGTCCGGCAGGTGACGAATTCGGTCTTCGCCGGATACACGCGGCGATCCAGGATCCGGACCTCGCCCGCGTCGTACCAGGCGACATTCTCATACTGCAGCAGGAAAGCAAGGCCCTCGTCGGCCCGGAAAGTCGTTGTCATACGTCCATCTCCTCTACAATCTTTGTCAGATACCGGCTGAAGCGGCCGGCGACGGCGGCGCCGGTCTCGTTGACCTCCTCGCCGGTGACGGCGGCGCCGGTCATCCCGGCGGCCAGGTTGGTGATGACCGAGATGCCGAGCAGCGGCAGACCGCAGTGCGCCGCGGTCAGCGCCTCCGTCACGGTCGACATGCCGACGGCGTCGCCGCCGAGCGCGCGGATGGCGCGGATCTCCGCCGGGGTCTCAAACTGCGGGCCTGGCATGAAGAAATAGACGCCCTCCTGCACGCGGATGCCGAGCTCGCCGGCGCAGGTCTTTGCCAGCGCGCGCAGCTCCGGCGTGTACATCCGGGTGACGTCAAAAAACCGCGGGCCGAATTCGCCGACGTTCCGGCCGCGCAGGGGGCTTGCGCCGTTGAGCTTGATGTGGTCGGCGATCAGCATGAAATCGCCGGGGCGGTAGCGCTCATTCACGCCGCCGGCCGCGTTCGTCACGATCAGCGCCCGGACGCCCAGCAGCTTCAAAAGCCGCACCGGCTGCGTCAGCTGCTCAAAGTCGTACCCCTCATAGCTGTGGAACCGCCCCGACAGACACACGAGCCGCTTGCCCGCGAGCGTCCCGAAGATGAGCTTGCCCGCGTGGCCGGGCGCAGTGGAGGTAAGAAAATTGGGGATCTCGCTATAGTCGATCTCCACCGGATCCTGCAGCTGCCCGGCAAACGGCCCGAGCGACGAGCCGAGGATCACCGCGATCTGCGGCTCGAACGGCATGCGCGCGCGGACATAGTCGGCGCTCTGCTGATAAAATGCAAACGGTTCGTTCATAAAATTTCCGCCTTTTTTTGATGATACCCTCATCATACCGCACGGCGGCGGGAAGGTCAACGGCCGCGGAAAAACTTCCCCGCCGCGTTGACTTTCTCTGGCCGGAATGCTATGCTTGTACCAATACAGTTCATACAGTCAGGAGGAGCGGCCGTGATCACCATCAACTACCGGGACCCGCGCCCGATCTATGAGCAGATCCAGACGGAGCTTTGCCGCCTCATGCTGACCGGCGTGCTGCCGCCGGGGAGCAAGCTTCCGTCCGTGCGCGAGCTGGCCGGGCAGCTCGCCATCAACCCCAACACCATCCAGCGGGCCTACCGAGAGCTGGAGGCGAGCGGCTATATCCTGTCCGTGGCCGGAAAGGGCTCGTTCGTCGCGCAGGCGGGCCACCTGGCCGAGCAGCAGAAAAAGCAGGCCGTGGACGCCTTCCGCGCCGCGGCACAGCAGCTGCGCCAGCTGGGACTTACACAGGAGCAGCTTGCACAGCTGCTCACAGAGGAGGGACCAACGCCATGATCGAGCTTTCCCATGTCACAAAGACCTTCGGCGGCAAAAAAGCGCTGGACGAGCTGTCGCTCCGCGTGCCGCAGGGGGCGGTCTACGGCCTGATCGGCTCGAACGGCGCAGGCAAATCCACGGCCATCCGGCACCTGACCGGCATCTACCGGCCGGACACCGGGACGGTCACGATCGGCGGTCTGCCGGTCTATGAAAACCCGGAGATCAAGAGCCGCATCGGCTATATTCCCGACGATCTGGGCGTGCTCGGCGGCGGGACGATCCGCGAGCTCGCGGGCTTTTACCGCACGATGTACCCGCGCTTCGACGCGGCCCGCTTTGACGCGCTGCGCGAGGCCTTTCGTCTGGACGAGCGCACGCCGCTGCGCCGCTTTTCCAAGGGCATGCAGAAGCACGCGGCCTTCTGGCTGACGCTGTGCATCCGGCCGGACTATCTCGTGCTCGACGAGCCGGTCGACGGGCTCGACCCGGTCATGCGGCGGCAGATCTGGAGTCTCGTGGTGGAGGATGTGGCGGGCTACGGCATGACGGTGCTCGTCTCGTCGCACAACCTGCGCGAGCTGGAGGATATCTGCGACCACGTCGGCATGATGCACGCGGGGCGGATGCTGCTGGAGCGGTCTCTGGCCGAGCTGCAGGAGAACATCGTCAAGGCCCAGCTCGTGACGGACCGGCCGCTGCCGGAGGATCTTGCGGTTTTGCATGCGAGCACGCTCGGGCGCGTGCAGACGCTCATCATCCGCGGCGAGCCCGCGCAGACGACGGAACGTCTGGCCGGGACAAAGCCGCTGCTGTGCGACCTGCTGCCGCTGAGTCTGGAGGAAATTTTCATGTACGAGCTGGGAGGGAGCGGCTATGACGTCAAAAAACTCATGCTTTGACCGTGCGATCTTCCGCCGTTCCCTGCGGCGGACCGCGCCGGTCTGGGGGCTGTTCTGCCTGTATGAGCTGCTGCTGCCGCTGCGGCTGTACAGCTACTGCCGCGGTGTGTCGGTGTGCACGGAGGACTTTTTCGTGCAGGCGGAGCGGACGATCCTGGAAAACGCGGTGACCGGCGCGTCGGTCGTGCCGTTCCTCTACGGCGGGCTGCTCGCCTGGGTGCTGTTTTCCTGGCTGTTCCGGACCGGCAGCGCGTATTTCTATGCCGCCCTGCCGGTCAAGCGGCGGACGCTGTTTCTGACCAACTACCTGACGGGACTGCTGCTGTGCGCCGCGCCGGCGCTGGTGTCGTCGCTGCTGTTATGGGCGGTCGGCGCAGGCTTCGGCGTGTCGGCCTTTTTGCCCGCGATGCAGGTGTTCGCGGCGACGGGGCTGGGCTTTTTGCTGTTTTTCTCGTTTGCGTCGCTGGTGTGCATGGTCATCGGGCAGATGGCGGCTGCGCTGCTCGTCTACGGCATGCTGAATTTTGCCGCCTACGTGCTCGAGTCGATCGTGCAGCATCTGATGCAGACCTTTGTCTACGGCATGCCCGCGAGCCAGACGACCGCGGCTGAACGCGCCGCGGCCTACGCCTCGCCGGTCTTCGGCCTGCTGCGCGGCGGCTTCCGCGTGGCGACCGAATGGGTCGACGCGGGCGCGGTGGGCTATGAGACGAACCCGCATCTGGTGGGCTGGGGCTATCTCGGCATTCTGGCGGGCGTGGGCGTGCTCTTCGCTGTCTGCGCGTATTTGCTGCTGCAGCATCGGGAGATGGAGCGCAGCGGCGACGTGATCGCCGTGCGCCAGCTGCGTCCGGCGGCACTGTATGGGTTCACGATCGGCTGCGCGCTGGTCATCGGTGTGCTGCTGGTCGAGCTGCTCTCGGGCAACGCGGCGGATAATTTCTGGTATGTGCTGCTGTTTCTGACGATCGGCGCGTTCGTGGGCTATTTTACCGGAAAAATGCTCCTGCAGAAGACCGTTTTCGTCTTCCGCAGCGGCTGGGGCGGGTTTGCGGCCTGCTGTCTGGTGCTGGCGGTGGTGTTCGGCGCGGCGAAGTTCGACCTGTTCGGCTATTCGCGGTATCTGCCGCAGCGCAGCCAGATCGCGGCGGCCGGGCTGACAAGAAACGAGTATCAGGGCCTCTACACCTCGCGCGATCCCGCGTTTATTGGCCGAGTCCTGGCCCTGCACACCGCCGCCGTGGAGGAAAAGACACAGCAGGAGCAGCGGAAAACGGACTTTCAGCTCGGCACTGACCATACACAGGGCTTCTGCATCAGCTACCGGCTGACGGACGGGCGGCTCCTGCAGCGCTACTACAGCGTGGTCTACAACGAGGCGGACGCGCTGGCGTCCGGCAGCCTCATCTCGCAGTTCTCCTCCGTCTACAACAGCCCCGACTGCGTGCGCATCCGCACGGGCTTCGATACGCCGCGCACGGAGGCGAACGTGCTCTCGTGCTATGTGTATTCCAACGCGTCGGACGCGGATCTGGAGTTGACGGGCGCGCATGCGTGGGAGCTCTACGCGGCCTGCCTGGCGGACATCAATGCGGGCCGGCTCGGCGCGGAGGATGTCAGCGGCGACGGGACGAAGGACGACGAAAATTACACGCCGCTCAGCCTGATGTTCCTCGTCACGACCAACACCCCGGGCGAGACGGTGAACCTCTATGTCGATGCCATCCCGCTTGGCGCGGACGAGACCGTCCGCGTCCTGGAACAGGCGGGCGCGGAGATCTATTGGAAGACGAGCTGACGAACTGAACAAAAACTCCGCCCGCGGGCCAAAAGCCCGCGGGCGGTTTGTCAGTCGAGTACGACGCCCTTTTTCCTGCCGTTTTTCTTTCTGGGATACTCGCGGATCCGGGTGATGAAATCCAGATTGATGATTTCCTTTTCACCGGTATTTCTCTCGATGAGCATGCCGCCGTCATCGATCTCTTTGATCACGCCCTGTATGCTGCTGTCATTGGAAGTGATGGTATAAATGATGCACTCTTTTTCGAGAAACTGTTTTGCCAGCTCTTTCATTTCGCTGTTCTCCTTGTTTCGCTTTTTTTGATTCAAAATATGTCTGACTGCCGCCAGTCTCCGTCTTCTTGCGAACCAGTGGATGATCACAAGAAGGAACACGGCAAGCAGGATGAGGGAAGTATTTCCGTTCATTTGCGTTTTTCCTTATGGCGCATGATAAAAGCAAGGACCAATTCACCGGCTCCGACGATCAGCCACACAACGCCAATGGCGGTATTTTTCACCCAAAAGAACCAAAGCAGCGACACCAAAAGCCAGGTGACCGCTAAAACAAAACAACCGGTACTGCTGAGTTTCATGACAAGTTCCCCCTTGAAAGAAATTACGAGATTTTGCTTCCGGCCCTGGAATCGCGCATGGCCTCCTTGCAGTACGCCGACAGGTTGACGATCCAGACGAGGCACACCGTGAGCGAAGGCAGGAATCCAATATCGAACACAAGCGCACAGACCGCAAGCACGATCGCCAGAACCGTGCAGACCGCATTTGTCGCGGAGTAGGCTTTGAACGCACACTTGCCGATCATCAGTTTCTCGGCCTCATCGCAGTCCTCCAGCCACTTCTTCTGAAACCTCATATCGTAGGCGGACGCTTTCTTTTCGGGATTCATTTGCTTCGTTGTACCCACGCACTTTTGCTGAAAGAGAATTGCTTCGATCATGATCGCGAAGAAAGAGGCGATACCGATGAAAAACACAAGGGTCTTCTCCTTGTCGTCGAATATTGCAAGACCTCCGGAATAGGATGCCGCGATCAAAAAATAAGAAAGAATAAGGGCTGCGCTTGTGATCCAGATCACGGCAGACAGGTTCCTGTCAATCGTGTCTGAGATATCCGCATCCTCATCATCCCACGCAGCGACCAGTTTTTTTGCTCGCCGGTAGATCGGGATGCAGACCACCGGCACGATGACCGCTGTCGCCAGCATCAGCCACGGGGCAATACGCGCTCCAAAGAACGCGCCCGCTTCTTTCATCATGTCGGCAAATTGCGCAATTCCGCCATTTGCCGCGCCATAACCGGAAGCATAACCGATCAAGCCGCCAATCAGTACACATGCGACCGCGAAAAGCAAAAATTTTGGCAGCGCTTTTCGGTTTGCCTGCCTGATCTCATCGTTTTTCATGTTCCGTTTCCTCCTGCAAATAGAAGACATCCTCTACCGTAACACCGCATACCTTCGCGATCGTCAGAGCGAGGGTGACAGACGGCGAATAATCCCCACGCTCGATCAGGCTGATTGTCTGCCGGGATACGCCGCATAGGCGTCCCATCTCCTGCTGATTCACCTGCAGCGCAGCTCTGCGCTCCTTCAAACGATTTCGCAGTATCATACAGCGCCTCCCTTGCCTGACAACCTTCCTTGTCTAAATGACAACTATCGTTGTCATAATGCATGATACCACACGCATCCCATCCTGTCAATAGGCCGCATGGAAAAGCTGCGGCTAAAGCCGCCATGCCTGCCTGTTTGCGGCAGAAACCATATCAGAGAAAAACAAACCCCGGATGATGCGTTGCATCATCCGGGGGCTTGCTTGTGTTCAGGCCCTCAGGCGGGGTGGGGGAGGCTTACTTGGCTTCCTCGACGGCGTAGGCAGACGGAGCTGCGGGGACGCCGCGCTTCCACTCGATCAGGTTCACAACGTAGAACGTGATGACGGAGACAAGGCTGCCGAAGACGACCGGCATCATGAACCACAGCGTGCCGCCGTTGGACAGGAGCTGCCAGACGATGAAGGCGATGGTGCCGGTGAAGATGGAGATCATGCCGGAGTTCTTCGTGGCCTTCGGAACAGCAAGGCCGAGGCCGTAGGCCGCGAACGGGCCTGCGCAGCGGATGCCGAATGCGAAGGTGTTCATGGCGACGAGGGAAACGCCGAACATGGAGATGCCCATGGCGATGAGCGCCGCGATGATGTTGCACAGACGGGTGTAGAAGATGGTCTGCTTGTCGGTGAGCTTCTTTTTGCCGCCGAAGCCGGGGTAGACGTCGTTGATGATCATCGTGGACATGCACAGCAGGTTGGAGTCTGCCGAGGACATGGTCGCGCAGATGATGGCGGCGGAGATGAGGCCGGTCACGATGCCGGGGGCATAGGCGCCGGTAACGACCATCATGGCGTTGGATCCATTTTCAGCCAGTGCGGGCAGCTGATCCTTCAGCGCGAAGGCAGCGAGGCCGAGGAGCGTTGGGAAAATGGCCATGGCAGCCATGAGGATCGCGGAGAGGAACGAAGCGTTCACCGCGGTCTTCTCGTCCTTGCAGGTCTCGAAGCGGGAGACCATCTCGGGGCCGCAGAGGAAAGTGCAGAAGTAGTTGAAGAAGTAGCCGATGATAGAGGCCCAGCCGATCTGCGTGAAGTTCAGCTTTTCGCCGGGCAGAGCCGCGGAGATGGCAGCCCAGCCGCCCGCGTGCTTCAGCACGATCGGGGTCGCGATGGCGAGGCCGATAAGGATGATGACAAACTGGATGAGGTCGGAGACTTCGTCCGCGATCATGCCGCCGAAGGTGGTGTAGAAGATGGTGACGAAGCCGGCCAGCAGCAGGCAGACGTTCAGGGGGATCGTCGGGATCAGAGCGTTGATGACCGCGCCGGACGCGGCGATCTGGGAAGACGTCAGGCAGAACAGCGACAGAACACTGAGGACTGCGGTGAAGTTGCTGGAGAGCTTGCCGAAGCGGCGGCCGACGACCTCGGGGATCGTGATCGCCATGGTCTTGCGGATCTTGGGTGCGAAGTA
>DHKK01000161.1:8996-15019 GCA_002404795.1 Clostridiales bacterium UBA4696 | reverse complement strand
GCCCCACGCGCCGAAGGCCTTCTGGGCCAGGCCCGTGGTGCAGCCGCCGCCGATGTTGTTGGCGGACAGGGAGAACGCGACCATGAACAGGCCCATTCTGCGGCCTGCAACGAGATAGTCCGCGCTGCCCTTGATGTTGATCTTGCCGACGACAAAGCCGACGATCATCATGCCGACAATGTACGCAAGGACGATGACCAGTGCGCCAGTTTGAATTTCCATATAGTTCCTCCTTAATCTCTTTCCTGAACGATAAAATTCACAATTCGTTCATATTGCGTATTTTATCCGACGATGCCGTACTTTGTAAATTGACGATTTCCACAAGGAAATTTGGACGCTTTTTCACAATATAGACAAACAGTAGAAAATGCTCAAAAAATTTATGCAATTTCCTCAAGATGGATATTATGGTTTCCCTGCGCTGCGTCGCGGAAGACGGCCAGCAGCTTTTCTGCATACGTGCCGAGCAGAGGATAGAGGCAGCTCGTGCCCGCAAGCGTGATCCGGCACGGCGGCAGGCTCGTCAGCACGTCGTAGAGCGCGTCGAGATTCCGCCCGTAGCTGTCCGGCAGGGAGAATACGCGCGCAAAGCAGTCGTGCGCCGCGGCGCGGGAGACCAGCTCCCGGCAGTCGATCGGAAAGCTCAGCGGTCCCATACGACCGTCCCTCCGTCGACGGTGAGCTCCGTAAAGCTCGCGTAGTGGTCGGACGTGTAGAAATACAGTCCGTCATTCGAGAAGATCAGCCGCTCCGCGCCGCGGGAATCCGCGCCGTTGGTGTTGATGTCGCACTCGGTATAGCTCCGGCCGGTCTGCTCGGGCAGCAGCCCCTCGCGGTTGCCGAAGCGGTCGCCGCCGATGGCGGCCCCCGCCTGATAGACCTCGACGCTGCCGCCCTCCCAGCCGAGCGCGCGGGCCTCGTCCTTCGTGATATAGTTCTCCGGCAGATGGCCGTAGGTGTCGAGATACAAAACGACATGGTCGACGTCATAATAATAGGTATGCTCGCCGACGGTGTCCGTGGTCTCGTAGACCTCGTCCGCCGGGGCATCTTCGTCCTGCGGCGCTTCTTCAGGGCTTTGCGCGGTGACGAACTGGTCGCCGGATTCCGGGGCCTCAGTCTCCTCCGACAGGGCGGCGTCCGCCAGCTCCTTCAGGGTGGTGACGCCGGTCTCCACGATTTGCGCGGTGTCGATGACCCGGCAGCCGGTCAGTGCCAGCAGGCAGGCCAGCGCCAGCAGCAGCGCAAGCAGTTTTTTCTTCATGGTCATTCTCCTTTCAGTTCGCGCGCGATGGCCTGCATCAGCGCCTCCGGCAGCTTTTCCACGCGCCGGTCATAGGTCACGAAGCCGTTGACCTCGTCCTCCACGTCGCTCAGCTGTGTGTAGACGTCGGCGGCAAGCCCGGCCCTCCGGGCCGGGACGATCTGCGTCTCATAGAGCTTCCGCACGGCCTCGCCCAGCGCCTCGGGGGTCTGATAGCCCTTGTAGCCGAAGTTCCTTTCGTTCCACGTGTGGCCCGCGACGGGCAGATTGTAGCCGCCAAACTCCGAGAGGACGACGGCCCGGCCCTTTTTGTCGGGCCTAAAGCGGTAGGGCTTAAAGTACACGTGCAGGCTCTTGACGTCGCTCACGCCCTGGTCATGCCAGCCGCTGGCGTGGTCGATGAGGCGTGTGGGGTCGAGCTTGCGGACCAGACGCGTGATCTGCTTCGCGTCGAACTGCCCCCAGCCCTCGTTGAACGGCACCCAGAGCACGATGCACGGGCAGTTCTGCAGCTGCCGGATCATCTCCTCCAGCTCCTGCCGGAAGCTGTCGCGGCCGTCCGGGTCGGTGCGGGCGAAGAGGCGGTAATGGCTGTCCTTGAGGTGGATACCGGTGATGAGCGGGGCGGAGATGGTCAGCAGGTTATACCGTCCGCCGCCGGAGGGCATATCCTGCCAGACGAGCATGCCCAGCCGGTCGCAGTGATAGTACCAGCGCATGGGCTCGATCTTGATGTGCTTGCGCAGCATGTTGAAGCCGAGGCGCTTCATGAGCTGAATGTCGTAGATCAGCGCCTCGTCCGACGGCGCGGTATAGAGCCCGTCCGGCCAGTAGCCCTGGTCCAGGACGCCGTGGTGGAAATACGGCTGGCCGTTCAGCAGCAGGCAGGGATGCCCCGCCGTGTCCTGCCCCGTGCCGACGGTGCGCATGGCAAAGTAGCTTTTGACGGTATCGGCCCCCAGCGTGACGGTCACGTCGTAGAGCTCCGGCGTCTCCGGCGTCCACAGATGCAGCTGCTCCGGCGCGATGACGGCGCTGCCGCAGCCGTCTGCGTCCGTCCTGCCCTCGGCGACGGGCTCGTCCTGATAGGTGACGGAGACCTTCGCGCCCTGCGGCGCGGCAGAGAAGACCCGCCAGCGGATGCGCCCCTCCGGCAGCTCCGGGGTAAAGAGCAGCGACTCGATATACCGCTCCGGCACCAGCTCCGCCCACACGGTCTGCCAGATGCCGCTTTGCGGCGTGTACCAGATGCCGCCACGCTTCGTCTTCTGCTTGCCGCGGGCGAGGGGAACGGTATCCGTGTCGTCGCGCACGGCGACGGTCAGGGTGTTCTCGCCCTCCCGCAGCAGCTTCGTGATGTCAAGGGTAAAGGCGGTGTAGCCGCCCGTGTGCGTCCCGGCGAGCAGACCGTTGACGTACACCCACGCCCGCTGGTCTGCGGCCCCGAAGTGCAGCAGCGTCCGCATGCCCGCCTGTTTTTTGAGCGGCAGCGGCCGCCGGTACCAGAGCACCTGCCCCGGCCGGAGCGTCTTCCCCACGCCGGACAGCGGCGCTTCCGGCGAGAAGGGGACGAGAATCTGCCCGTCCCACGCGCCGGGGCAGGCGTCGGAGGCCGTGACGGCGTAGTCCCAGAGGCCATTGAGATTATAAAAGCTCTCCCGCACGAGCTGCGGGCGGGGATATTCCTGCAGCACCTGCTGCTTGTCCAGTGTTTCGCCCCAGCGTGTCAGCATGCCGCACCCTCCTTTTTCCGAAGCGCCAGCACCGGCGGCAGGATCAGCAGCAGCACCACGGCCGCCGCCAGGAAAATAGACGGCGTCGGCACGGTCTTCACCACGCCGAGGTCCACGTATGTCGAGTCGCTGCCGCGGATGACGGCCGCGCCGATCGCAGGCCCGAGGATCATCGGCAGCAGCACGCCGAAGATCATCCGGATGCCCTGGAAATGCCCGGCCTTGCCGGCGGGCGTATGGTCGCGGATGACGCCGGAGAGGATGGCCGTCACCAGCATGTAGCCCGACATCATCACGCACCCGGCCACGATCACGGCCAGCATCGACCGCGCGAAGAACATGCCGACGAGGCCCGCGAACATCACGCCCGCCGCCGGCAGCACGCACTTCAACTCTCCGAGCCGGTCGATCACCCGGCCGGACAGCACGCTCACCACCGACGCGAAGATCAGCACGATCCCGAGCACGAGCGCATAGCCGTCAAAGTGCAGATAGTTCTGCATATAAATAATGAGATACGGGAAGAAGACCTGTACCGCTACGGAGAACAGGCAGAACGCCGCGAAGGAGAGGTACAGCGCCGGATTTTCCTTCACCACCGCCGGCCGCAGGCCATAGACGAGCGTCGGCAGATACGGCTCCTTCCTGGGTTCCAGCTTCGGCTCCGGGATGAGGAAGACGGACACGAGACCCGTCAGTACCACCAGCCCGCCGAAGATCCCGAAGAACTTCTGCCATTCGCCGCGCTGCGTCATGCCGTCAAACAGCCCGAAGATGACGAGCATGGAGATGAGCGGCAGGATGGCCAGCACGGATTCGGCCTTGCCCCGGGCCTCGTTCGGCACGGTGTCGGTGATCCAGGCGTTGAAGGCCGCGTCATTGGCGGTCGAGCCGAAGAAGGTCATCACGCAGTCGAGCACCACAATCATGACCGCGGCTGCCGCCGTGGCCGCCGCCGCGGGGAACAGCTTCGCCGCGTTCTCGACCGTCACCAGTCCGAACGCCGCCGTGGAAAGCCCCCACAGCAGATATCCCCCGCAGATGAACAGCTTCCGCTTGCCTACCCGGTCAGACAGCGCGCCCATCAGAAGCGTCGTGAGCGTGGCGGCCGCCGCGCTCCAGCCGACCATGGCGGAGATGTAGCCGGGATCGGTGGAGATGGTGTTGTAGAGGTAGACGTTGAAATACATATTTTCGATCGTCCAGGCAAACTGGCCGACCAGGCCGACAAGAACGAGCGTCAGCCACACACGCGGGGAAAGCTTTTTCATATCCGATTCCCTCCGGTCATTCAGATTCTGCGCTGCCGCAGTATTTGGAGTCAAGCGCGATATGGTCCTCGATGCAGAAGTCGCCCGTCCACGCATTCGCCGTCACGCAGATCACGTTCCGGCCGTCCGGCGTCTTTCCGGCGCTCGCGCAGCAGTTCATGGCCTCGGCGGTGTAGCCGGTCTTGGCGGCCGTGATCTCCGCCCCGCCGAGACTGTATTCGTGGTGGACGCGGTAGAGGAATTTATTCGTCATGGCCAGCCCGTCCGGATGCTGCTCCGTCCGGCTCGCGCGGTAGTTTTCCGCGCTGAGGACCTCGGCACAGATCTCGTTCTGCAAAGCCGCCTGCAGGATCAGCGCGATCTCCCGCACGGTCGAGTAGTGGTCTTCGTCGTGCAGGCCGCTGGTGTTCATGAAGTGGGTGCTGGTAAGCCCCAGCGCGGCGGCCTTTTCGTTCATCATGGCCACGAACGCTTCCTCGCTCCCGGCTACGGCCTGCGCCAGCGCCTCCGTCGCCTCCGCGCCGGAGGGGACGACCGCGCCGTAGAGCAGATCCCGCATCGTGACCGTCTCGCCGTCGACAAATCCGGCCATGGAGGCCCCGGCCAGATAGATGGGATCGATGATGGCCTGCGTCATGGTGAACGTCGCGTCCAGATCCGGGAGGTTTTCCACAGCCACCAGCAGCGTCATGACCTTCGTCATGGACGCGGGGTAGATCTTCTCGTCCGGGGCCTTCTCCGCCAATACGATCCCGCTCTGCACGTCGACCAGCACCGCGGAGGAGGAATAGAGCTCCAGATCGAGCACCTTTGTCGCCTCGGTCGACTGCGCGAGCGTCAGCGCGGGCGTTTCCGGCTCCATCTCGGGTTCGGGCGCAGGTTCAGGCTCCGGTTCCGGAGCGGGTTCCGGTTCGGGTTCCGGTGTGGGTTCGGGTTCAGCGGGCGTCTGCGGCTCCGCGGGCGTCTCGGCAGTCTCGGGCGCGGTGATGGGGGTATCGAGATAGGGCTTTACGAGCTGCCGGTGCGCGTAGAACGCCGCCCCGGCCAGAAGCGCGGCCGAAAGCGTCACGAGCAGCACGATGCGCAGCACGCGGCGGCGCTTGGCCAGCCGCCGGTCACGCAGCCGCCGGAACGCCGGGGCATCCTCGGGAGAAAAATCAGATTCAGGTTCGTGGTTCATGGCAAGGTCTCCTGCGGTTCAGATATCTTTCCTATTTTACCACATTTTTTCCGCCGCGAAAAGAGGCAAAGCGCCGCTCTACCGGCGGTAGAGCCCGCGCGCGGTTTTTTAGATAGCATTTTGCGGCCGGATGCGGTATAATACCGATATAAAATCAAATTCAAACCGGAGGTTCTTATGGACAAACGCTTTCAAATCGTAACGGATTCCTCCTGCGATCTGCCGCAGGCGATGGCGGACGAGCTGGATCTTGCCGTCCTGCCCCTGCATGTACATATCGGAGAAGAGACCTATGCCAACTATCTGGACGGCCGCGAGATCGGCTTCCATGACTTTTTTACCCGCATCGCCTCCGGAGAGAAGGCCACGACCAGCGCCGTGAACGTCGAGGAATTCAAGGTCGTCATGGAGCAGAAGCTGCAGGAGGGGCTGGATATCCTCTTCATCGGCTTCTCCTCCGGCCTCAGCACGACCTATCAGTCCGGCGCGATCGCCTGCCAGGAGCTGCAGGAAAAATACCCCGAGCGCCGTCTGGTTGCCATCGACTCGCTCTGCGCGTCCATCGGCGAGGG
>DHKK01000161.1:8445-8877 GCA_002404795.1 Clostridiales bacterium UBA4696 | reverse complement strand
CTTTGCCACTGGTTCACGGTCAACGACCTGATGTTCCTCAAGCGCGGCGGCCGCGTCGACGCGGCGACGGCCCTCGTCGGCACCGTCCTGCAGATCAAGCCCGTCATGCACATGGACGACGCCGGGACGCTCAAAAACGTCACCAAGGCCCGGGGCCGCAAGGCCGCGCTCAAGGCCCTCGCCCAGCGCCTGGCCGACACCGCGACCGACCCCGCCGGCCAGACCGTCTTCATCTGCCACGGCGACTGCCTGGACGACGCGGAGTACACCGCCGAGCAGATCCGCGCGCTGGTCCCGGTCAAGGATATCATCATCAACTACGTCGGCCCCGTCATCGGCGCCCACACCGGCCCCGGCGTCATCTCCATCTTCTTCGTCGGCACACACAGATAAAAGCTCCGACGGCGCACCCCAAAGGCTCCCCTTCCAGGG
>DHKK01000161.1:3975-8410 GCA_002404795.1 Clostridiales bacterium UBA4696 | reverse complement strand
CTGAGAGGTTGTCACAGATTTGCAGCTGCTGGTTGTCTCCGACGGCCCTATCTTTTCCCTTGCGCGGGAAAAGATAGGGGAGAAAAGGGCGCTTGGGGACGGTTTGGTGCTTCCTGCCTCTGAATTCAGGTAGGAATCAATGTTTTAGCAAGGCGTTCCACACGATACTCACCTTACGAGCATCCAACTACGCGCCGCCTGATACGAAGGAACCAAATTTGCAGCTAGTTGCCGTAGAATATCTGCCATCAATAGAAGGTGCAGCCTGAGTTTGTCAGGCTGCACCTTTTTGCATTGGTTTTCTGTATTTGTACGCACCAAAGGCTCCCCTTGCAGGGGAGCTGGCAGCCGAAGGCTGACTGAGAGGTTGCGGCAAATCTGATACGACCTCTCCGTCTCGGCTTCGCCGAGCCACCTCCCCTGGGAGGGGAGGCTTTTATATGTGCACGCACCAAAGGCTTCCCCTATGAGGGGAAGCTGTCAGCCGCAAGGCTGACTGATGAGGTGGACAGCGTCGCGTAAGCGGAGGTGCCTCCACCTCATCCGTCCCGGCTATCGCCGGTCCACCTTCCCCTCATAGGGGAAGGCATGGAGGTGCTCATTTCTTCGTCAGCGCGATCATCAAAATGCCCTGCGTGAGGCTGATCTCGGCTTCGGGGGCGGCGAATTCGTTGCTGACACCGAGGGGGATGCGGTTCGTGAGCACGGCGTCTTCCAGCCGGTATCTGACCCCGCGCAGGCAGACGCCCGTGCAGCGGTCCGTCAGCGAAAAGACCGACAGGCCCCAGCCTTTGCGTCTTGGCAGCCGCAGCGTGCCGCCGGTCAGGAAGGTGATCTCCTCGCGCTCGTCGAGAATGGTGACGTTTGCGCCCGCGGCCGCGGCCGCAGCGGCGTCCTGGATGTTTGCCAGCGTGTGGTCGAGCCGCCCGCCGAGCGCGCAGACGAGGACCAGCGTCCGGTACCCCTGATCCAGCGCACGGTGGATGGCGTGGCCGGTGTCGGTGTCGTCCTTCTCCGGCTGCAGCCGCTCGACCGGCACGGCGGGGTCGACCGTGCCGTCATACGAGTCAAAATCCCCGATGAATAGATCCGGCTGCAAGCCGAGCCCCGCGCAGTAGCGGTAGCCGCGGTCGCAGGCGATGACAAAGTCGTCGGGCTGCGGCTGCGGCGCGGGGCCGGGGCGGCCGCCGGAGACGATGATACAGCGTTTTTCCATCTTGTTTACCTCTGTTTTTTCGCGTGGGCATGCCGCACGGCGTGCAGCAGCATCTCAAACAGGCTCAGCGTCAGACTGACGCCGGCCGCGATGCCGAGCACGAAGGCCGTGACCCGGTAGCCGTAGAACTGCGCCTGTGCCCAGTCCTGCTGGACGACGGCGCTCATGGCATAATACAGCGTCGCGCCCGGCACCAGCGGGATGAGGCCGACGATCAGATACTGCTGCGCGGGCGTCTTTTTGACGCGCGCGAGGATCTCGGACCAGACCGCGGTGACGGCGCTGGCCGCGAACGACTGCACGAAGACCGACTGTGTCCAGACCCCCGCCAGCAGATACGCGCCCCAGCAGAGCGCGCCGCCGAGCGCCGCGAGCGGCAGCAGCTGCTTGCGGACGTTAAAGAGCAGGGCGAAGCCCGCCGAGCCGAGCAGCGCCGTCAGGAGCGTCATGAAATTGGACATCGCTACACCCCCAGAAGCCAGCCCGCCAGCGCAAAGCCCAGCGCCAGCGCGGCTGCCCACAAGATCGTCTCGATCAGGCGCATGACGCCCGAGATCGTATCGCCGATAAAAATATCCTTGACCGCGTTCGTAAAGGCCAGCCCCGGGATCAGCAGCATGATATCGCCGATGATGACCTTGTCACTGTGCAGCGCGGGCACGAGCCTGCACGCAAGACAAATGAGCCCGCCGACGGCGAATGCCGAAAGAAAGTTGAACAGCACCTTGTTCCTGCACAGCGGCGGCAGCACGATCTGCAGCACGCACAGGACCAGCGCAAACAGTCCCGCGGCCAGTCCGTCGAGCGCCGTGCCGCCGAAAAACACGGCGAGCGCGCCCGCGGCCAGACAGCTGCCCGCAAAGAGCTTCCACCGCGCAGGCTCGCAGCGCTTGGCCAGCTGCAGCCGGTCATAGAGCTCCGGCACGGGGAAGGGATGTTCGCAGTAGCTGCGGCTGATGGCGTTGATGGCCTCGAGCTTGCCGAAGTCCGTCACGGCGGATTTTTCGATCCGCCGCGTCTGCGTGGCGGCCGAGCCGTCGGCAAAGCACATCGTGAGCACGATGCTCGACGTGATCACGAACACGTCCATGCGCACCGCGCCGTAGGCTTTTCCCATGCGCGAGAGCGTCTGCTCGACGCGGCGCACGTCCGCGCCGTCGGCCAGCATGCTCTCGCCCAGCTCCAAAAGCGTATGGAGCATCAGATCCGTATCCTGCACGCGCGCACCTCCCGGCTGCATTTCCTTTGGGCTATTAGTATATCACGCCCGGACGGCCGGAGCAAGTGTGAGACGCATTGACATTCATCCTGTTTTGTGGTTCAATATTCTAAATAAAAAACGGAGGCGGATCCATGTTCCTGTTCTATACCAACCCGATCCTCATTGCCGCGGCGGTGCTGCCGGCCATCTTCCTGCTCGTCCACGTCTACCGGGCCGACAAGCTGGAAAAGGAGCCTGCGCCGCTGCTCATCTCGCTGGTGCTCTACGGCATTGCTGCCACCTTCATCGCGCTCGTGCTCGAGCGCGTGGGGAGCTTTCTGCTCGGGCTGTGGTTCGAGGAGGGGAGCGTGGCGTATAACGCCATCATGTATTTCGGCATCGTCGCCTTTTCCGAGGAGGGCGCGAAGTATTTCCTGCTCCGCCGCCGGACGTGGCATTCCGCCGCGTTCAACTGCCAGTTTGACGGCGTGGTGTACGCGGTGTTCGTCGCGCTGGGCTTCGCGCTGTGGGAGAATATCAGCTACGTGCTGATGTACGGCCTGTCCACCGCGCTGGTGCGGGCCGTGACGGCCGTGCCGGGCCACGCCTGCTTCGGCGTGTTCATGGGCGTGTGGTACGGCCTTGCCAAGCGGCTGCACGGGCAGGGGAGAGACGGCGCGTCCAAGCTCTGCCGTGTGCTCGCCCTGCTGCTGCCCGCTCTTCTGCACGGCTGCTACGACTTCATCGCCTCCATCGAGTCGGTCCACTACGGCTGGCTGTTCGCAGCCTTCGTGGCCATCCTGTTCGTGCTCGCCTTCATCCTCGTCAAGCGACAGGCCAGACATGACCGCTACATCAACAATTACGACGCGGAATATCTGTAAGGCTCCTTCTTGACGCTAGCAGCGGGAGCTGTCCAGAAGATGCGTAGGGGCCGATGCCCACATCGGCCCGTTGGGCACCCCGGGGCCGCCGCAGACTTACGGAGAAGCTGGCGCATTCTGCCGGGCCGATGTAGGCATCGGCCCCTACGGGAATGTGTGTACCCGAGGTGAAAAAACTGTTTAGCAGACAAAAAACCCGCTGCCGTGCGGCAGCGGGTTTTTATTTTATGCTCAGTGACCGGCGTTCATCTGCGCGGCGACTTCGGCAGCGAAGTCTTCCTGCTTCTTCTCAATGCCCTCGCCCTTTTCGAAGCGAACGGCGTCGACGAACGTGACCTTGCCGCCCAGAGCCTTGGCCGCGGAGGCCATGTACTGCTCAACAGACATGGAGCCGTCCTTGACGAAGGCCTGCTGCAGCAGGCAGTTCTCCTCGTAGAACTTGTTCAGCTTGCCGGCAGCGATCTTTTCCTTGACCTGCTGGGGCTTGGTGGCCATCTTCGGGTCGTTGTCCATCTGGGCAACGAGGACCTTCTTCTCCTCCGCGATGACGTCCTCGGTGACGAGGCTCTTGTCCCAGAAGCGGGGGTTCAGGGCCGCGATCTGCATCGCGACGTCCTTGCCGATGGTGGTGGCGTCGATGCCGCCCTCCACAGCCAGGTTGACCAGCACGCCGATCTTGCCGCCGGCATGGACATAGGACACGGTGGTGTTCTTGTCGAAGCGGGCGAAGCGGCGGATCTGCAGGTTTTCGCCGATGGACATGACCTTCTCAGGCAGGACCTCGGAGACCTTCAGCTCGGTGCCGGGGTAGGTGCAGTCCTTGATGGCCTCGACGTCTGCGGGATTGTTCTCGAGAACGACCTGGCAGATGTCCTTGACGAACTGGACGAACGGAGCGGACTTCGCGCAGAAGTCGGTCTCGCAGTTGACCTCGACCATGGCGCCGACGCCGCACTTCTCGCAGACAGTCGCGTAAGCCATGCCCTCAGCCGCGATGCGGCCGGCCTTCTTGGCAGCCTTGGCCAGGCCCTTTTCACGGAGCCATTCCACAGCCTTGTCCATATCGCCGTCGGTCTCGCTCAGGGCCTTCTTGCAGTCCATCATGCCGACATTGGTCATTTCACGCAGTTTCTT
>DHKK01000161.1:3753-3914 GCA_002404795.1 Clostridiales bacterium UBA4696 | reverse complement strand
AGCAGCAGTAAATGCCATTGTAATTTCCTCCTGTATGTTTCTTTTGAAAAGCGCCCGTCATGCGGCGGGCGCTATAGATATTCCGAACTTATTCAGCGGCTGCGGGAGCTTCGGCCTCGGCTGCGGGAGCCTCGGTGTTCTCTTCGCCCTGACGGCCTTCG
>DHKK01000161.1:3140-3661 GCA_002404795.1 Clostridiales bacterium UBA4696 | reverse complement strand
TCGTTGCCGGGGATGACATAGTCGACTTCGTCGGGATCGCAGTTGGTATCGACGATGGCGACGATGGGGATGTGCAGCTTGCGGGCTTCTGCGATGGCGTTGCGCTCCTTGCGCGGGTCAACGATGAACAGCGCGCCGGGCAGCTTCTTCATTTCCTTGACGCCGCCGAGATACTTCTCGAGCTTGGCGATCTCGCCCTGATGCTTGATGACTTCCTTCTTGGGCAGCATCGCAAACGTGCCGTCGGCTTCCATCTTCTTGAGCTGAGCCAGACGGTCGATACGGGTGCGCATGGTGCGGAAGTTGGTCAGCATGCCGCCGAGCCAGCGGGCGTTGACGTAGTACTGGCCGACACGCTCCGCCTCTTCCTTGATGGCGTCCTGCGCCTGCTTCTTGGTGCCGACGAACAGGATGGACTGGCCGTTGGCTGCCAGATCGCGGACAAAGTTGTAGGCCTCTTCGAGCTTCTTGACCGTCTTCTGCAGGTCAATGATGTAGATGCCGTTGCGCTCCGTGTAGAT
>DHKK01000161.1:0-3040 GCA_002404795.1 Clostridiales bacterium UBA4696 | reverse complement strand
AGCTGCTTCATGGATACGACTGCCATTGTGTGTTCTCCTTTTTGTTTTGACCTCCACAGAGCTAACCGCCCTCACTCCGCGCCGCGGAGCACCGGAGGACGCCATCGCCCTGTGTGTGGGTTCGTAATGTCGCTGTTTTCGCACAGCGCCTTGACATTATAGCGGAAAACCGCCTGGAATGCAAGAGCTTTTTTACGTTTTTCCCCGCATTTTCCGCGCTTTTTTCGCCCTCAGAACAGCCGCCGCTTCTTCCGCGGCGTCCGCCACTCGTCAAGCGGCCCGTCGACCAGGATCAGATCGTCTCCGATGCGCTTGCAGCACAGCCACGGGATCACATAATCGTCCTCCCGGCCAAATAACCCTAGAAACCGGCACGGCCCCGGCACGATCAGCGCCGTCACGCGCCCGCAGCAGATATCGATCACCAGATCGTTCACGTACCCGAGCCTCGCGCCCTCACAGACGTGGATGACCTCCTTATCCCGCAGCTCCTGAAACCGGTTCGTCATTGCACAGCGCCCCCTTTGCAGGAAGTATATGCGGCAGGCGCGCCGGATATGAGGCATTACGAGGGCAGAATGGCCTTGCGGATCGACCGGATGGCGCTTTTCTCGAGCCGCGACACCTGCGCCTGCGAGATGCCGATCTGTCCCGCGACCTCCATCTGCGTGCGCCCGCCCTCGAAGCGCAGGGCGAGGATGCGCTTTTCGCGCTCCGAGAGCCCCGCGACCGCGTCGCGCAGCGTGATCGACTCGATCCACTGCTCGTCGGTGTTCTTCCGGTCGCGGACCTGATCCATGACCGTCAGCGCGTCGCCGCCCTCGGAATAGACCGGCTCGTAGAGCGAGACCGGCGCGGTGATGGCGTCCATGGCGGCGGTGATCTGCTCCGGCGCAAGCGCGAGTGCGCGCGCGATCTCGTCGATCGTCGGCTCGCGGCCGGACTGCTCGGTCAGCTGCTGCTTGCACTGCAGCACGCGGTAGGCCGTGTCGCGCAGCGAGCGGCTGACGCGGATGGGGCTGTAGTCGCGCAGATACCGGCGCAGCTCGCCCGCGATCATCGGCACGCCGTAGGTCGAGAAGCGGACGTTTTTCGTCGTGTCGAAGTTGGCGATGGCCTTCAGAAGCCCGATGCAGCCGACCTGAAACAGATCGTCCGGGTTCTCGCCCCGGCTCAGAAACCGCTGTACCACGGACAAAACCAGCTTCAGATTGCCCTCCACCAGCCGGCTCCTGGCCTCCATGTCGCCCTGCTGTGAGCGCTCGATCAGCTGCATCATCTCCGCGTTTGAAAGCGTCTGCAGCTTCGACGTGTTGACGCCGCAGATCTCTACCTTTCCCTGCATGCCTGTTTCCTCCGGTTTCTGGGGCGCGGCGCATGGCTTTGCCCGGGTATATCGTCAGTATTTCCCGGCTTTCCCATTTGATACGGAAAATTTCCGGGCAGAATCCGAACTTATTCGCGGATTTTGCCCGGCCGGGGTTGACGATAATTTCTCCCGCATGTCAACGTAAAAAACATTTTCCGGTTATCTGAACCAGATTTCCCATAAAAAAAGTTCACAAAACGCGGATGTTGACAACTCTGTTGACAGTGTGAAAAACTTTTGAGTGCCAAGCGCTTTTCCACATTTCCACATTGTTGTCCACACCCGCCGCTTTGCCGTGATTTGTTCTGTGGAAAACATAATATAGTTTACATAACTATATTTCGCGTTTTTACGACAAAAACGTCGGGATCTCGGCAAGCGAGAGCCCGCGGTGCAGCGCCAGATCGCAGCCGTAGCCGACCAGCCGTCCCATTTCCCGCACCCGTGCGTCCACATCCCGCAGCGTGACCAGCAGCCCCTGCGGCATGTCGCGCGTGAGCGCGGGCTGCAGCGCGCCCGCCGCGTCCATCACCGTCGGCACGCCCACCGCCACGACCGGCACGCCGAGCGTGCGCCGGGAAAATTCCTGCCGGCTGTTGCCGACGCCGGAGCCGGGCACGATGCCGCTGTCGGTCAGCTGCACGGTCCGGAACAGCCGCCCCGGCTCCGCCGCGGCCAGCGCGTCGATGACGATCACGACGTCCGGCTGCGCCGTCTGCATCGCGCTTTTCACGAGCGCCAGACTCTCGATGCCCGTCTGCCCTAGCACGCCCGGCTGGCAGGCCGCGACGCTCGTCAGGCCCGTCAGCGTCTCGGGCAGCTCCGCGCCCAGATGCCGCGTCACGATGAGATTGCGGACGGCCTCGGGCCCGATGGCGTCGGGCGTGATCTCCCGGTTGCCGAGGCCGACGACGAGCGCCTGCCGGCATGGCCCCAGCAGCTCGCGCAGCGCCCGACCGATCGTCCGCGCCGCGGCGGCAAAGCTCCCGGGCTCGCGCCGCGCCAGCGCGTCGAGCTCGGCCGTGATGTAGGTGCCGCGCGGCTTGCCGAGCGCCTGCTCGCCCTCGGCGTCGAGAATGCGAACGAGCGTCATGCGCACGCCGCGGCGGTCGGTCTCGCGGGCGAGCACGCCGGGCAGCCGCGTCTGCTCGCCTGCCGAGCGCTCAAAAAGTTCCTTTGCCTCCATGGCCAGATCGGTTCTTGGCAGCATTTGACTCACCTCCCGCTTAGTTTTCTGCCCGCATGCGCGCACTATGCGAAATTTTTTAAAAAATCCGAAAAAAAAGATTGATTTTATGGACCTGTGCCGCTATAATGTATTTCTGCATGAAACGGTATTAGTTTCTCATATTCACGCTATTGGAGGAGGTGTAGTTATGCCCAACATTAAGTCTGCCAAGAAGAGAGTTCTGATTGCCAAGGTCAACAGCGAACGCAATAAGGCCGACAAGTCCGCACTGAAGACCACCCTGAAGAAGTTCGAGGCTGCTGTCGCAGAAGGCAATCGCGAGCAGGCCGATAGCGCTTACCAGGCTGCAGTTCAGTCCATCGACAAGGCTGCCGGCAAGGGTATTCTTCATAAGAATGCTGCCGCCCGCAAGAAGAGCCAGATCACACTGAAGATGAACAAGCTGGCCTGATGCCGAATGCTGCGAAATAAATGCCCCTCGG
>DHKK01000116.1 GCA_002404795.1 Clostridiales bacterium UBA4696 | reverse complement strand
GCAGTCTTAGCTTCAGGATCAATGTTTATTATGCGGTCAGCCCCACGCTCGTCAAATGGTTCGGGCATACATCGTGGTTCAAAAAGCTATGGAAAGGGAAGCTTGATCATATGGTGGCGAATCTGAACGCGGATGGCGTTGAAGATACGCCATATAACGACAAGATTTGGTAATCGATCGCTGAAAAAAGGGAGCCCGGAGCGGCTCCCTTTTTCTATAGATTAAAAGATACATATGTTATCGCTTTACCGGCCGCAGCGTGATCTCGTCCGTGACCGTCAGGTCACAGTCCGCGACGAACTTCTGGTACGGCGCGAACGTTTCGGGCTGGAAGAAGCAGTTCGGGTCGTGCGCGTCGATCCCGGCGACGATCGTGTTGCCGCAGGCCTTGGCGATGCGGAAAAAGCGCTCCGAGGGATAGGTGCGGTTGGCGCGCAGACCCAGCAGATTGAGCTCCAGCGGGATGTTCAGCTCCTTCGCGGCCAGACAAAGTCGCTCCATTTCCCTGCGGTAGAACGTTTCAGGGCCGGTAAAGTTGATCAGGTCCGGATGGGCCAGATAGGTATAAAGGCCGGTCTGCAGAGCCTCGATACATTGGTTTACATAAGTTTTGAGAACATCAGGATCGTCTGTCGGCTCGTAGACATAGACCCCGTCGATCTCGTTACGGATATAGTGCTGCCCGAGCAGCAGATAGTCGACCGGATACTGCGTGATGCGGGCAAGCAGATCGTCAAAAAATCTGGGATAATACTCCGCCTCGTAGCCGATCAGGATCTCAATGCGCCCCGCATATTCCTCCTTCAGCGCGAGAAGCGTCTGAATATAGTCCTCCAGATCCTCCGGGAACATGTGAAAATAGGAGACGATGCCGTCCGGAAACTGATACGGCGCGTGCTCGGAAAAGCCGAGCGTCTGATAGCCGCCCGCGATCGCGGCCTCGATATATTCCCGTTCCGTGCCGGCGGCATGGTGGTTGCGGAACGTGTGGGTGTGATAATTGTGAAGCATACTGCACCTCGAATCTGAACTGAGAAAAGTATAGCACGCCGGAAAATCAAAAACAATAGTGTGCGCCCCTGCTTTGTCACGAAACGGCGGTTTTCTGTATATTCTGAAATAGAAACCGGAAAACAGAAAGGGGAGTGCGCCCATGAAAATGCGGCGGATGGGATTGGATACGCTGCGGCCGGGGGAGCAGTGCGTACTGCGGCAGATCCGGCTGCCCGCGGCGCAGCGGATGCGGCTGGAAGAACTGGGATTGCTGCCGGGGACCAGGATCCAGTGCCTGTATCAGGCGCCGTGCGGGACGCCTGCGGCCTATGCGGTCAGCGGCGCGGTCTTCGCTCTGCGGCGGAAGGACGCCGCGCGGCTGCTCGTGGAGGACGTCTCATGAGCCGTCCGGAGGCCGCGCTCCGCGCCGTCGCGCTGGCCGGGAACCCGAACGTCGGCAAGAGCAGTCTTTTTAACGCCCTGACGGGCCTTCACCAGCACACCGGCAACTGGCCGGGCAAGACCGTCGCCGTTGCGCAGGGGGAATACGCCTACGCCGCCGCGCGCTACGCCGTCACCGACCTGCCGGGGGCCTACTCCCTCACGACCGGCTCCGAGGAGGAGCATATTGCCGCGGACTATCTGCGCGCGCATACAAACGCCTGCCTGGTCGCCGTCTGCGACGCGACCTGTCTGGCGCGGAGCCTGCCGTTTGCCATCCAGCTGATGCAGCGCTGGCCGCGTGTGATCGTCTGCGTCAATCTGATGGATGAGGCCGAAAAGCAGGGGATCCGCATCGATCTGCACGCGCTGCAGACGCTGCTCGGTGTCCCCGTCGTCGGCACGTGCGCGAGCGATCCGGATGCAGTCGCCCGCCTACGGCAGACGATCCGCAACGTGCTGGACGGCTTTGTGACCGTTCGTCCGCACCTGCCAGACAGCCAAAAACCGGCGGACTGCGTCCGCTATGCCCGACAGCTCGCCGCACAGACCGTCACCGGCGGCCAGACCCGGCGTCACGCGCGGCTGGACGCCATTCTGACGGGCAAACGCACGGGACCCATGATCTTTGCCGCGCTGCTGATCGTCCTGTTCTGGCTGACGCTGGTGGGCAGCAATCGCTGCTCCGACTGGCTGCAGAGCGGCTTTGACCGCTTGCAGACATGGTTCCTTCGCGCCTGCGGTGCGTGGCCGCCGCTGCTGGCGGATGCCATCTGGAACGGCATCTACGCGACTATGGCGCGGGTCACGGCCGTCATGCTGCCCCCGGCCGCCATCTTTTTCTGCCTTTTTTCCGTGCTGGAGGACGTCGGCTATCTGCCCCGCGCCGCCTTCCTGACGGATCATCTGTTCGAGCGCTGCGGGACCTCCGGGCGGCAGGCGCTGACCATGTGCATGGGTCTTGGCTGCAGCGCCGTCGGCGTGACGGGCTGCCGGATCATGCCGACGCGGGAGGAAAAGCTCATTGCCATCAGCACGAACGCCATGATCCCCTGCAACGGCCGCTTTCCCATGCTGCTGGCGATGGGGACAGTTTTGCTCGGCCGGGAAAACGATCTGCTGCTGGCCCTGCTGCTGACGGCGGCGGTCTGTCTGGGGGCGGGCGGGACGTTCGCGGCTTCCGCGCTGCTGAGTAAGCTGCTGCACCGAAAGCCGCCGGCGCCCTTCGTGCTCGAGCTGCCGCCCTACCGGCGTCCGCAGCCCAAAAAGATCCTGACAGACGCGATCTTCGGAAAGACGCTGCACGTCCTGTCCCGCGCGGCGCTGGTTGCGGCCCCGGCGGGGCTGATCCTGTGGGTGCTGTGCACGGTGCAGGTCGGCGGCATGAGCCTCCTGCAGCAGCTCGCACGAATGCTGGACGGGGCAGGGGAGCTGCTCGGCATGAACGGCGCGATCCTGATCGGCTTCCTCTTTGCCCTCCCGGCCAACGAGCTTGCGATCCCGGTCATTCTGATGCTCCTGACGCGGCAGTCGCTTGGCACTGCGCCGGAGGCAGGGGCCGCCGCGCAGCTGGCCGCCTTCGGCGTTGGCGCGAAGACAGCTTTTTGCTGTCTGATCTTCAGTGTGTTCCACTGGCCGTGCGCCACGACGCTTCAGGCGATCCGGCGGGAGACGGGGAGTCTTCGGTGGACGCTCCTGTCCGCGGCGCTTCCGACGGCCGTCGGCGTTCTGCTGTGCCTGCTCGTCAGCTGGCTCGTTCCATAGACATAAAAAACACGCTGCACATCCGTGCAGCGTGTTTTGTGTACGAACGCAAGTAAAATTACTTGACCTCGACCTCTGCGCCAGCTTCCTTGAGCTCGGCAGCAATCTTCTCGGCTTCGTCCTTGGAGACGCCTTCCTTGAGGTTCTTCGGAGCGCCGTCGACGAGTTCCTTGGCTTCCTTCAGGCCCAGGCCGGTCAGAGCACGGACGACCTTGATGACAGCGATCTTGTTGGCGCCAGCGGCCTTCAGAACGACGTCGAACTCAGTCTTCTCTTCCTCAGCAGCAGCAGCGCCGGCAGCGGGAGCAGCGACAGCAGCGGCAGCGGCGGAAACGCCGAATTCCTCTTCCAGAGCGTGGACCAGCTCAGCCAGTTCCAGAACGGTAAGAGTCTTAACTTCTTCGATCATAGCAGTAATCTTTTCGGATGCCATTGTAGTTACCTCCAGTAAATTGTTTCAATCGATTTAAAATTTTGTAGTGAATCAGGCTTCTGCGGGAGCTTCTTCCGCAGGAGCGCCGCCCTTCTGCTCCAGGATCTGGTTCAGAACAACTGCCAGAGAGGAGATCGGAGCGAGGAACGTGCCGAGGACCTGCGCAACGAGTGCGTTCTTGGAAGGCAGCTCGCCGAAGGACATGAGTTCTTCCACAGACAGAACCTTACCTTCAACCATGCCGCCCTTGATCTTGACGACGTTCTTGTTTTTCTTTGCGAATTCGCAGATCACGCGAGCCGGAGCAATGGGGTCGTCGGTGGTGGAAGCCATGGACGTCGTGCCGTTGAGAACCTCGTCAAACTCGGTGTAGCCGGCCTTATTGGCGGCGAAGCGGGTCAGCGTGTTCTTGACGACAGAGTACTCGACTCCCGCAGCACGGAACTGATTGCGAAGCTCGGTATCCTGCGCGACGGTGATGCCCTTGTAGTCAACAAATACAGCAGCGGTAGCGTTCTGGATCTTGTCAGACAGAGCATCAACGACGGTTTTCTTGCTTTCAAGTACCTTTGCGTTGGGCATGAATGTCACCTCTGAAAATAAAATGTCCTCACGCCAAAGACGTGAGGACACAAAAATGTTACCATTTGTGCGGAACCTCGGCAGGAAGGGAAGACCCTTTACGGCAGAATGCCTCCTGCTGTCTTTGGCAGCTTGTATATTATAGCAGAATCTGCGCGGATGTCAAGGACGAATTGGGAAAATCTCAGAAAAAACTCAGATCTTCGCGGTAGCGACCTTGATGCCGGGGCCCATGGTGCTGGCCACGGTGCAGCTTCTGATATACTGGCCCTTTGCAGCGGCCGGCTTTGCCTTGATGACGGCGCCCATCAGTGCGTTGAAGTTCTCAGCGAGCTTTTCGGGGCCAAAGGAAGCCTTGCCGATCGGGCAGTGGATGATGTTGGTCTTGTCGAGACGGTACTCGATCTTACCAGCTTTGATCTCCTTGACGGCAGCGGTGACGTTGGGGGTCACGGTGCCGGCCTTGGGGGAGGGCATGAGGCCCTTCGGGCCGAGGACCTTACCAAGACGGCCGACGATACCCATCATATCCGGGGTAGCGACGACGACGTCGAAATCAAACCAGTTTTCCTTCTGGATCTTCTCAACGAGCTCCATGCCGCCTGCGAAGTCGGCGCCGGCCTCTTTGGCCTCGTCGAGCTTGGCGTCCTTGGCGAAAACGAGGACCTTGCGGGTCTTGCCGGTGCCGTTCGGGAGAACGATGGCGCCGCGGACCTGCTGGTCAGCGTGACGGGAGTCGACGCCGAGCTTGATGTGGACTTCAACAGTCTCATCGAACTTGGCGGAAGCGGTCTTTACGACAAGATCCATGGCAGCGGGAACTTCGTACTGCGTAGCGCGGTCGATCAGTTTCGCGTTGTCCTTATATTTTTTACCTCTGAACAATGTAATTTCCTCCTTAGTGGTGATTCGGAATGATTCCTCCCACGTATTTATGAGGTTCGGCCTGTTGCCGATATCCCTCGGTCAAGCTGTTATGCAGTCAAACTCAGTCGACAACAACGATGCCCATGCTGCGGCAGGTGCCTGCGACCTGGCTCATAGCGGCTTCGATGGTGTTGGCGGTCAGGTCGGGCATTTTGCGCTCGGCGATCTCCTTGACCTGTGCCTTGGTGATGGTAGCGACCTTGTCCTTGTTGGGCACGCCGGAACCCTTTTCGATGCCCAGAGCCTTCAGAATGAGGGTCGGGGTCGGGGGGGTCTTGGTGACGAAGGAGAAGGAACGGTCAGCGTAGACCGTGATGACGACCGGGATCTTGAAACCAGCCTGATCCTTGGTGCGCTCGTTGAATTCCTTGATGAACTGGGAAATGTTGACGCCGTGCTGGCCGAGTGCCGGGCCGACAGGGGGCGATGCAGTTGCCTTTGCAGCCGGGATCTGCAGCTTGATATAACCTGTTACTTTCTGTGCCATGATGAGCACCTCCTGAATAAATGTGGTGATACGCGCGCATGCGCGTATATTTGGCGGGGGTCAAGCCCCTCCCACGTTCCGCGCCTTGGCGGGGTCAATCATTGACCAGTTCGACCTGATCGAGCTCCAGCTCGACCGGCGTCTCGCGTCCGAACATGGAGACGATGACGCGGACCTTGTTCTTTTCAATGTCGATCTGGTCGACCGTTCCGATGAAGGAGGTCAGCGGGCCGTCATTGATCCGGACGCTGTCGCCTTCACTGTACGCAACCACGATCTCATGCTTTTCAATGCCCAGCTGCTGCACTTCCTCTTCGGTGAGGGGGGTGGGCTTGGTGCCGGAGCCGACGAAGCCGGTGACACCGCGGACATTTTTGATGATGTACCATGCCTCATCCGACATGATCATCTTGATGAGAACGTAGCCCGGGAATACCTTGCGGTCGTACGTTTTGGGCCCGTTGTCGGTGATCTCGGTCACAGTCTCCATCGGGATGGAGACGATGTGGATCAGATCCTCGAGATGACGGGTCTCAATGGTTTTCTCGATGGTGGCCTTGACGGTGTTTTCGTAGCCGGAATAGGTATGCACGACATACCATTTTGCTGCTTCCGCCATGCCTTAGCCTCTGACCAGGGTAATGAGACCGTTAACGACGACGCCGCCAACAGCATCGAAGACCCAAATGCAAATACCGACGATCAGCGTGCACACCAGAACGATGACGGTGTTGTTGACCATCTGGCTCTTTGTCGGCCATACGACTTTTTTCAGCTCGCTCTTCATTTCACGGAACCAGCGGCTGATGCGCTTGCCGGCGCGGGCAAAGAAGTTTTCCTTTTTCGCTTCTGCCATGATGTTCACCCTTTCTGCTTGTCCGATGTGTTACTTCGTCTCGCTGTGCAGGGTCTGCTTCTTGCAGAATCTGCAATACTTTTTCAGTTCGATACGGTCGGGGTCGTTCTTCTTGTTCTTCATGGTGTTGTAGTTTCTCTGCTTGCATTCGTTGCATCTGAGCGTGATCTTAACTCGCATGTTCGGCACCTCCTTAATACTTGCCTCCCTGCAAAACTGCGGCTATTGTAAATTTAGATGACGCCGAAACTACCTGGCGTCCCGCAGCTTGAAAAATGGGCGCAAAAAAATAAAACCCTTTTTCACAGGTAGGGTCATTCTATCACAAAACCCGCCGCGGGTCAACAAATTTTTGAGAAAAAAACAGGAAATTTTTCACCTGAATTGCGCGGGCTGAAAAAACCTGCTATAGTGTAGAATCATGAAAACCGAAGGGCAGGGAAACCATATGAAAGTAATGGCCATCGACTACGGCGACGCGCGCACTGGCGTCGCGATCTCCGACGCGCTTGGCTGGATGACCGGGCAGACGACGGTGATCCACGCCTGGAAGCCGGAAAAGACGGCGGTGGAGGTCGCGCGCCTGCTGCGCGAAAGCGGCGCGGAGCGTCTGGTCATGGGCTTCCCGCGCAATATGGACGGGACCGAGGGCCCGCGCGCGGCGCTCTACCGCGACTTTGCCGCCCTGCTGGAGCAGACGACCGGCATGAAGCCCGTCCTCTGGGATGAGCGCCGCACCACCATCGAGGCCCATCAGATCCTGAACGAGGGCAACTACCACGGGAAAAAGCGGAAAAACACCGTCGACGCCGTGGCGGCCAGCCTGATCCTGGAGGGATATCTGGCCTATCTTCGCAATCACAAGGAGTAAGCATCATGTTCACTGGCTATACCGATCAGACCGTCGACGTATTCTGGGGCATCCGGTTCAATAACGACCGCGCCTGGTTCGCCGAGCACAAGCAGGAATTCCAGGACGCTGTCATGGCCCCGACCAGGGCGCTCGCCGCCGAGCTCTATGACTGGTTCCAGGCTGACTATCCCGATCTGCATCTCAATCTGCATATCTCCCGCATCTACCGCGACGCGCGCCGCCTGTTCGGCCGCGGGCCGCTCAACGACCATATCTGGTTCTCGTTCCAGAACGCGATCGAAAACCGCGGCGAAGCGCCCTGCTTCTGGTTCCAGGTCGGCGCCGATGGCTACGGCTGCGGCGCGGGCTGGTGGATGCCGGCAGCCTCCGGCGTACAGCTGCGCCGTCTGCTGGACCACGACCCCGCCCGCGGCGAGAAGCTTCTGCGAAACCTCGACGCGCAGGACGCGTTCACGCTCTCCGGCCCCGCCTATGCCCGGCCCAAGGGCCACGCGGCAGAGCCGCTCGGGCGGCTGTATAACCTGCGCTCGTTCTCGCTGGAGAGCATGCACCCGTTTGACGCGCGCAGCAGCAGCGCGGCGCTGACCGACTGGGTCAAAGACGGCTTCCGCTTCCTCCTGCCGTATTACCAGCTCTTTGAGCAGGCCTACGGCATGGTGGACTGAGCCTACTTCTTTTTCAGTCCCTTCAGGAAGACCTCCGACAGGCCGACGAGGATCAGAAAGCCGCCGAACAGCTTCCGCAGCGTCTCGGCGTCCGCCTGCTGGGCCAGCAGCGCGCCGCCCACGGCGCACACGGCTCCGGCGGCTGCCGCCGGCCAGACGGCCCGCCAGACGATCTGGCGGTTTTTGATATGAAAGATCAGCGCACAGGCGGCGCAGGGCAGGAAGTACAGCAGATTCACGCCCTGCGCCGCTTTTTGCTCCATGGACAATACCGCGGTCATCCAGACCATCAGCAGACTGCCGCCGCCGATCCCGAACCCGGACAGCACGCCGCAGACCAGCCCTGCAAGGATGGCACCCAGAAATGTCAGCATACGATCAGCCGCACCCCTCCCGCCAAAATCACGCCGCCGAGGATCAGATGCAGCGCCTTCGCCGGGATCTTCCGGAACCAGAGCCCAGCCAGTACGCCGCCCGCCGCGCCGCCGATCAGATAGGGCAGGGCATCCCGGAGCGGCAGACTGTCATGCACTGCATAGACCGCGATGGAGACCGCACACAGCGGCAAAATCACCGCGACCGCCGAGGAAAACGCCGCCTTGTCCTCCAGCCGGACGAGCCAGAGGAGCAGCGGCACGAGCACCATCCCGCCGCCCGCGCCGAAAAATCCATTGATGAACCCCGCCAGCGCCCCGGCCAGCAGGCAAAAGCCGAGCTTCGGCTTCTGCGTCTCAGGCATAAAAAACCACCTCTCTCGCGGCATAGTCTGCCAGAAATAGGGCGGTTTTATACATCCAGGAAAAACGAACAGCCGTCCGGAAGCCGGACGGCTGTTCTGCAAAAACTTTATTTCGTGGTGTACTTCATGCCGAAGGCGGAGGTGGTGTAGCTGCCGTCACCGGCCGTGGCATCGTACCAGTCGTTGTAGTCGGCGCTGCGCAGAGCGTTCTCGACCAGCGCGTCACGGTAGATCTTGCCGAAGCTGTCAAAGTACATGACGTGCACGCCGTAGGAGGTCTCGATGATGCCGGTATCGCCGGGCTTGCGGTCGGCGTCGAAGCACCAGTCGTTGAACTCAGTGACCATCTGGCCGGGCATGATGTTCTCATACAGGCCGCCCTCGTCGCCGTTGGAATCGTCAGTGTATTCCTTGGCCAGCTCGCCGAAGCTCTCGGCGGTCTTGTCGCCGGCTTCGTACTCGGTCAGGACGTCTTCAGCCTTCGTGCGGGCCTCATCCATCGCGGTCTCGTCGGTGGTGTCGCTGACGGAGAAGAGAATGTGGCGGACGTTCGGCAGCTGATAGTCATTCGTACTGCGGGAGACAAAGTAGAGGACATAGTAAACGTTGTCAGCGGCAATGTAGGTGGTATCGCCCTCGGTGCGGCCGGCGTCAAAGAGCCATTCCGCCACGCCAGCGCTCAGCGAGCTGTACAGCTGGTCTTCCTTCAGCGTAGCACTGTCTTCCGCATAGGTCTCCTTTGCAGACTCCAGACAGTTTTCATAGGCCTCATCGATAAAGGCCTGCTCATTGCCCTTGGTGTCGGCGGCCATCTTGGATGCCATCTCTTTTTTCAACGCATCCAGCTCCTCATCGGAAAGTGCGTCAGCGGAGGCTTCTGCATCGCTGTGTTCTGCGTCTTCGGTTTCCGTGTCGTCGCTTTCTGTCTGGAACATGGCGTCGGAGACCAGGAACTGCCGGTAGGTCACGGCGTCATAGCTGTTGGGGTCAGCGGCGTATTCTGACGCGATCTGCTCGTCGGTGTAGGTAAAGCTGTTCTTGGTGGCCGTGGAGTAGCTGTCGGCCAGCGTCACGACCTCGAGATACTCGCGGAAGTTCTTCTCGTTGCAGCCCGTTCCGTAGACGCCTGCAATGTAGCCGCTGGTGTTCGTGCCGTAGTAGGAGGCATACAGCGCCAGGGAGGAGATCTGCGAGTCGATAGAAGCCTGCTCGTCTTCGGAGAGCGTGTAGCCGTCGGCCTTTGCCGCGTCATAGAGGGCATAGGCGTTGGAGGCGTTGATCAGGCCCTGGTCGGTGAAGTAATCGGCCCAGGTCTCACCGGACTCTTCATCATAGACCTGCTCGTCGAGCGGCGTGTCGGAGTCGATGATGTAGCTCATGAAGTCGCCGTACTGGTTCCGCATGCTGCTGTAGGCGCCCTTATAGAAGTAGTTGACCATCGCGGGCGTCAGCTTGTGCGTGCCGACGGTAGCGGCCGTGGTGTGGGAAGCGAAGAAGCCGCTCGTCAGCATGTAGAAGAACACGACGATGCAGACGATCAAAACAGCGCAGACGGCGATCAGCGTCGTCTTCAGGCCCTTGCTCATACCTTTCTTTGCTTCGTTGGCAGCTGCGGGAGCGGCGGCCTCTTCCTTGCGCTTGTTCTTTTCGCGGGATGCGCTCATGTGGGATCATTCCTCTCATTAGTCATAAGTCTGAGTCTTGCCGCAGACCGGCGCAGTCAGCCGATCAGGCAATTCAATGCGTATTATACCGAAAACAGCCGCTATATGCAAGCAAAATTTTGCAAAAGGGAAAAAGTAATAGCGAAAAGCGAAGAAGTGCAGTGCTGGCTGCGCCAGCGATCCCGATCGTGCCGCTCCGCGGCACACCACACCTCTTCACTCTTCACTATTACTTCTTAACTTCATATAAACAGGTATCCCCGCAGAAGCCGTGCGGATCCAATTATAACCTGCACGAAACGGGCAGGTGGGTTGCCTCTTTGCTGCTTCTCTGCTTCCAACGTCCACCACCGGTCAGAGCCGTGGGCGGGAGGCCTGCAATCGACAGCAAAAGTATCCGGCATCCCCTGAATATAATGTGGGTTTAAGTGGACCCGTCACGCACCCCGCAGGGATACGCGTTTTTTATTTGTAGTTTGCTGCGGCGCGGCGGAATTATGCCTCCGGTGCGTCGTCTTCCTCGTAGATGAGATCCATCAGCGCGCTGTAGACCTCTTCGAGCTCCGCGTCGTCTTCGATGGCTTCGAGGAATTCCTCGCCGTTTTCCTCCACGGATTTGAGGATGCTGACTTCGAGATCCTCCTCCGCATCGTCATTGCCGCTGCCGGCCGGGACGAGGGCGAGATAGCGGCTGCCGTTGTGCTCCAGCTCGGCCAGAACTTCCAGCTCGTATTCCTTGCCGTCTTCGTCGGTGATGCTGATGAAATCGTCGCCGTATTGCTGCTCCATGGGGCTCCTCCGTATCACTTGATCTTGGCTCTATTTTAACCTGCGCACCGGATAAAATCAAGAGGAATTTGCTGACCGGATGCGGCCCGCCCCACGCTGGAACGTCATTTTATTCCGGAAAACCCGCCAAACAGGGGATTTTTGCCCCATGTACGCGGGAAAAAAGCGGAAGAAGAAAAAGACTGCATGGATTTCAAAATTTGTTTTCAAAATAATTGACAGATGTGTTATAATTACCTGGATAGCATGATATATAGTGGCGCAATGCGCCGTTTGCCTGTATAACAGAAAAAGTATGGAGGGTCCGTATGGCTCAGCAAAAAAGAAATGAAGCTGCGAAGAAGTCCGGCGCAGGCCACGTCTTCGCGGTGATTGGCAAGGTGATCGGGACGGTCTTTCTGACCGCGTTTCTGGCGTTTCTGATCTTCGCCTGCCTGTTTGCGGTCTATGTGAAGAACGACCTTTCGCAGCAGGCCGAGTGGGCGGCGGACAGCTTCTCGCTCGACCAGACCTCGGTCATCTACTACGAAAACCCTGAGACCGGCAAATATGAGGTGCTGCAGACGCTCTACGGCGGCTCCAACAGCACCTGGGTCGAATACGACGATATCCCGAAAAACCTCATCCACGCCTGCATTGCCATCGAGGACAAGCGCTTCGAAAAGCACCAGGGCGTCGACTGGGTCACCACGCTGCGTGCTTGCTTCAAGATGTTCCTCGGCAAGAGCGAGGCCGGCGGCTCCACCATCACCCAGCAGCTCATCAAGAACCTCACGGGGGAGAAGGAGGTCACGGTCCGCCGCAAGCTGGTCGAGATCTACCGCGCGCTGGAGTTTGAAAAGACGCACACGAAAAAAGATATCATGGAGTGGTACCTCAATATCATTCCGCTCGGCGAAAACTGTAAGGGTGTCCAGTCGGCCTCCCGCGTCTACTTCGGCAAGGACGTCAAGGACCTGAGCCTGGCCGAGTGCGCGTCGCTCATCGGCATCACGAATAACCCATCCCGCTACGATCCCTATATCAGCGAAGCGAATACCAGAGAGAACAAGGAACGGCAGGAGGTCATCCTGGACCAGATGCTCAAGCAGGGCTATATCAATCAGGAGCAGTATGACGAGGCCGTGGCCGAAGAACTGGTGTTCACCAACAGCAGCCGCGATAACAGCGACACGAGCGATGATTATTACTCCTGGTTCGAAGATCAGGTCATCCGCGACGTCGTCAGCGATCTGTGCGACAAGACCGGATACGAATACGACATCGTCTACAAGATGGTCATGACCGGCGGCTACCAGATCTACTCCACGGTCAACCCTGAGGTGCAGGCGGCGGTCGACGCGGTCTACGAAGACCTGCAGAGCCTGCCGGCCACGGCGAGCTCGCAGCAGCTGCAGTCCGGCATCGTGATCGTCGACAATACGACCGGCGACGTCGTCGCGCTGGCCGGCGGCGTGGGCAAGAAGCAGGGGAGCCTGGTCTGGAACTGCGCCACGCAGAGCCTGCTCTCGCCCGGCTCCATCATCAAGCCCGTCGCGGTCTACGCGCCCGCCATCGAACTCGGTCTCGTCACCCCGGCGACCGTGATGGACGATACGCCCTATTCCTTCACCGACTCCGCGACCTGGCCCAAGAACCTCGACTCGACCTACCGCGGTCTTGTGTCGGTAGAAGAGGCCGTGGCCCAGTCCATCAATACCGTTCCGGTCAAGCTCGTTGCGCAGATGACGCCGGAATACAGCTATTCCTTTGCCAAGGACAAGATGGGCCTGTCCACGCTC
The DNA here is from genome assembly GCA_002404795.1 of Clostridiales bacterium UBA4696. GTDB lineage: Bacteria > Bacillota > Clostridia > Oscillospirales > Oscillospiraceae > CAG-170. Next base: position 5,055 of record DHKK01000116.1, on the reverse strand, counting down.
GTCTCCTCCTATCAGTCGAATACCGGCGAGGAGCTTTCGGACGTCAACCTCTGGGCGCTCGCGCTCGGCAGTCTGACCCGGGGCGTGACGGTCCGCTCCATGACGGCGGCCTACGCGTCCTTTGCCAACGAGGGCGTCTGGCGTGAGGCCAGGACCTATACCGTCGTCAAGGACGCCAACGGGCAGATCATCCTTGACAATACGCAGGATTCCCACGTCGCCATGAAGGATATGACCGCGTGGTATATCACCGACATGCTCGAAACGACGGTCCAGACGGGCACCGGCACCGCCGCGCAGCTCGAAAACATGACCGTCGCCGGCAAGACCGGCACGACCTCCCGCGACTTTGACCGCTGGTTCGCGGGCTATACGCCCTACTACACCGGTGTCGTCTGGTGCGGCTACAACAATCCGGAGGAGATCGTCCTGACCGACTCCGAGACCAATCCGGCCATCGTTATGTGGAAAAAGGTCATGGAGCAGGTCCATCAGAACCTAAAAAACAAGGCGTTCAAGCAGCCCGCCAACCTCGTCGAGGTCACGGTCTGCCGTGACAGCGGCCTGCTGCCGTCCGACGCCTGCGCGCTCGACCCGCGCGGCGAGCGCACGGTCCGCGTGACGCTCAGCGCGCACGACGTGCCGACGGAAACGTGCAACGTGCACAAGGAGATCGAGATCTGCAACGCCTCCGGCCATGTGGCCAATGAATACTGCGCGCAGGTCCCGGGCAACGGCACACACAAGGCCGCACTGCTCGATGTTTCGCGTGCCTTCCCGAAAAACGGCGTCGTCGTGCTCGACCAGGCCTATGCCATCCTGAGCGATACGCTGCCGGCCGGCTACTACGCGGCCGTCTCGCCGGATGTGGATTCGATCAATGTTCCTTGCTATATCCACAGCGAGGACGATCTGCCCGAGCCAGAGCCGGAGGAGGATGAAGAGGATTCCGGCACGGCCGGCACCGGGGAAGACGACGCGCAGGGCGTCATCGACCGGATCCTCAACACCTGGACGAATGCCGGGTCCAATCCCTAAACAGACAGGAGAGCAACATGTGGCTGGCTGATAACTGGAAGGACTATGAGGTCCTTGATACCTCCGCCGGAGAAAAGCTGGAGCGGTGGGGGAAATATATCCTCGTGCGTCCGGATCCGCAGGTGATCTGGAACACGCCGAAGGACGATCCGCTCTGGCGGAAATACGACGCGCGCTATGCCCGCTCGTCCACCGGCGGCGGAAAGTGGCAGGATCTGCGCCTGCCCGCTCAGTGGCAGGTGCGCTATAAGGAGCTGACGTTCCAGGTCAAGCCCATGAACTTCAAGCACACGGGCATCTTCCCGGAGCAGGCCGCCAACTGGGACTTCATGATGGAGACGATCCGCCGCGCGGGCCGCCCCATCCGCGTCCTCAACCTCTTTGCCTACACCGGCGGTGCGACGATCGCCTGTGCGGCGGCCGGCGCCAGTGTGTGCCATGTGGACGCGGCCAAGGGCATGGTGCTCTGGGCCAAGGAGAACGCAAAAGCCTCCGGCCTGGAAGACCGGCCCATCCGCTGGATCGTGGACGACTGCGCCAAGTTCGTCGAGCGTGAGATCCGCCGCGGCAAGACCTACGACGCCATCATCATGGACCCGCCGAGCTACGGCCGCGGTCCGTCCGGCGAGGTCTGGAAGCTGGAGGAGAACCTGTATCCCTTTGTGGAGCTGGTCAGCCGGGTCCTTTCCGACGATCCGCTGTTCTTTATCATCAATTCCTACACGACCGGTCTGGCCCCGTCTGTGATGCGGTACCTGACCGAGACGCTCGTTGCGAAGAAATACGGCGGCAGCACGCAGTCCGACGAGCTGGGGCTTCCCGTGCGCGATACGGGGCTGGCGCTGCCGTGCGGCGCGACCTGCCGCTGGACAAAGGAGAGACCATGACCACAGCAATCGAAGTCAGCCGCCTGCGCTACGCCTATGACGCGCAGGACGGCGGAGAAACACATATCGTCTTTGACGGGCTGGACCTGTCGATCCGGCAGGGGAGCTTCGTGGCCATCCTCGGCCACAACGGCTGCGGAAAATCTACGCTGGCCAAGCACTTCAACGCCATCCTGCTGCCCTCCGGCGGCAGCGTGCATGTCTACGGCATGGACACGAAGGACGAGGAACAGCTGCTCGCCATCCGGCAGCACGTCGGCATGGTCTTCCAGAACCCCGACAACCAGATCGTCTCGAACGTGGTCGAGGAGGATGTGGCCTTCGCGCCCGAAAACCTCGGTGTCCCGTCGGAGGAGATCCGCAGGCGCGTCGACGATGCGCTCCGCGCCGTCGGCATGTACGAATACCGGACCTATGCGCCGCAGCTGCTCTCCGGCGGACAGAAGCAGCGCGTGGCCATCGCGGGCGTGCTGGCCATGCAGCCGCAGTGCGTCGTGCTCGACGAGCCGACCGCCATGCTCGACCCGCAGGGCCGCCGCGAGGTGCTCGATACCATCGAGCGGCTCAACCGTGAAAACGGCATCACCGTGATCCTGATCACGCATCATATGGACGAGGCGGTCCGCGCCGGGCGCGTGATCGCCATGTCGGAAGGGAAGATCGTCGCCGACGGCACGCCGCAGCAGGTCTTCGCGCAGGAAAAGCTGCTCCGCAGCGTCGGGCTCGACGTCCCACAGACGGAGCAGCTGCTGCTGGCGCTCCGGGCGCGCGGCGTCGACATTCCCACGGACGCGCTCACCCCTGCGCAGTGCGCCCGCCTGCTCAGGCAGTACATCCCGGCAGTCTGAACCAATACCCGGAGGAAGAAGCCTTGACGCCAATTTTAGAGATACAGAATCTTTCCCATATCTACAGCCCGGACACGCCGTTCGAGCATCCCGCGCTCACGAACGTCGATCTGACGATCGGGCGCGGGGAATTTGTCGGCCTGATCGGCCATACCGGCTCCGGCAAATCCACGCTCGTGCAGCATATGAACGGACTTTTGAAGCCAACGTCCGGCCGTGTGCTCTTTGACGGCCGCGATATCTGGGAGGACGCAAAGTTCACCCGCCAGATCCGCTTCCACGTGGGCCTTGTGATGCAGTACCCGGAGTATCAGCTCTTTGAAGAGACCGTCTATACCGACATCGCCTTCGGCCCGAAGAACATGGGCCTGTCCAAAGACGAGATCGACGCGCGCGTGCATCGCGCAGCCGGGTTCGTCGGGATCTCCGAGGCGGAGCTGCAGAGATCGCCGTTCGATCTTTCCGGCGGCCAGAAGCGCCGCGCAGCCATTGCGGGCGTCATCGCCATGGAGCCGGACGTGCTCATCCTCGACGAGCCGACCGCCGGGCTCGATCCCGCCGGCCGCGAGAGCATTCTGGAGAATATCCGTGCCTATCAGGCCGCGCAGCACGCGGCCGTCGTCATGGTCAGCCACTCGATGGAGGAGATTGCCTCCAACGTCGACCGCCTCATCGTCATGGAGAAGGGGACGGCCGTGATGAACGGCGCACCCGGCGAGGTCTTCTCGCACGCGGCAGAGCTCGTCTCCATGGGTCTGAACGTGCCCTGCATGACGCAGGTGCTGCTGCAGCTGCAGCAGCTCGGTGTAGACGTCCCGGCCTCTGCCTATACGGTGGAGCAGGCGGCGGACCTGCTCGCGCCGCTTCTGAAAGGGGGCCGTCCGACATGCTGAAAGATGTGACCCTCGGTCAGTTTTTCCCCGGCAGCACCCCCATCCATAAGCTCGACCCGCGCACGAAGCTCGTGCTCGTGATCGTCTATATCGTCGCGCTGTTCCTTGCCAAGTGGTTCGTCTCCTATGTGGTCGTGGCGGCGTTTCTGGCGATGGTCATCGCCATGAGCCGCATCCGGCTGAAGGTCGTGCTCAAAAACCTCAAGCCGCTGCTGTTCATCATCCTGCTGACGGCCGTTCTGAACCTCTTCTACGGCCAGGGCGAGCCCATTGCGCGGTTCTGGATCTTCAAGATCACGAAATCCGGCCTGGAAAACGCCATTTTCATGGTCCTGCGCATCTCCCTGCTAGTGGCGGGGACATTTATGTTAACCTATACGACCTCACCGATCTCCCTCACCGACGGCCTCGAGAGTCTGCTCTCGCCGCTCAAAAAGCTGCACGCGCCCGTCCATGAGCTTTCGATGATGATGTCCATCGCCCTGCGCTTTATCCCGACGCTCATCGAGGAGACGGACAAGATCATGTCCGCCCAGAAGGCCAGAGGCGCGGATTTTGAATCCGGGAATCTGCTCAGCCGGGCCAAAGCGATGGTGCCCATTCTCGTGCCGCTGTTCATCAGTGCCTTCCGCCGTGCCGACGAGCTCGCCACGGCCATGGAGTGCCGCTGCTATCACGGCGGCGAGGGCCGCACCAAGCTCTCCGAGCTGCACTATCAGACGCGCGACTGGGCCGCGTATCTCACCGGCGCGGCGCTGCTCGCCGTGATGATCGTGCTGCGGCACTTCGGACTGTAAAAAGGAAGGAAGCTATGCGTAATATTGCCCTGACGCTCCAATATCTCGGCACGGCCTACCACGGCTGGCAGGTGCAGAAGACGGTCACGACCGTCGGCCAGACGCTCGAAGAGGCGGCCGCCGCCGTCGTCGGCCATCTGGTGCATATGACCGGCTGCGGCCGCACGGATGCCGGCGTCCACGCGCGGGTGTATGTCGCCAATTTCCGGACCACCGCGCGCATTCCCTGCGACCGGCTGCCGTACGCGCTCAATACGCACCTGCCAGAGGATATCGTCGTCACGAACGCCATGGAGGTCCATGATGACTTCAACGCCATCGGCTCCTGCGTCAGGAAGGAATATACCTATCTCATCTATAACTCTGGGATCCGGGACCCGTTTTATGTCAACCGCGCGTGGTTCTATCCCAAGCACCTCGACGAGACCGTCATGCAGCGTGCGGCCGACTGCTTTGTCGGCACGCACGATTTTGCGGCCGTCCGCTCCGTCGGCACCGACGTCAAGTCCACGGTCCGCACGGTCTATTATTACAAGATCGAGCGCGAGGGCGACCTCATCTCCCTGCGCGTGTGCGCCAACGGCTTCCTCTA
>DHKK01000165.1:37649-50250 GCA_002404795.1 Clostridiales bacterium UBA4696 | reverse complement strand
TTTTGTTAACTTAATGGCATTAGATAAGTTGACTGTCTTTTTTATACTCATTTTCAAAAAAGGAGGTCACGAAACATGGCAAAACCTTGAACCGCTCCGAGCTGGAGAGCGATCGTATAAGGTTCCATTATATAAGAAACCCTCCGTATGATCTCAGTACATACGGAGGGTCAACTGTTTTACGGTCATTGCCCGATTCGGTGCGCCGGTATTTTTTATCTGCCGGAGAGTTCGACCGCGTGGCGGACGAAGGAGAGGGGCGGGACCTGGGCGGGGAGTTTGGCGCGGAAGCGCATCTGCGGGGTGCGCGGCTCGGGCAGCGGGATGCCGTCCATATCCTCCATGGGCGTGACCTGCCACGAAAGGGGGCGGAAGTCCGGGCCGACGAGCTCGACGGTATCGCCGGCGGCAAACTTGTTGCGCAGGCTGAGAATCGCGTTCCCCTGCGCGTCGCAGCTTTCCACGACGGCGCAGATCTGCCACTGGCGCAGATAGCGGGAATTCTCGGTAAACTGGCCGGGCTGGCCGTAGTAGAAGCCGGTGGAGTAGTGGCGGTGGGAGACATGGTCCACCTCGTCGCGCCAGACGGGATCCGGCGCGCGGCCGGCCCACACATCGTCGAGCACGTGGCGGTAGGCGCCGGTGACGATGGCGGCATAATAGGCGGATTTGGCGCGGCCCTCGATCTTCAGGCAGTCGATCCCGGCGTCGCAGAGCTCGTCCAGGTGATCGATCATGCACATATCGCGGGAATTCATGATGTATGTGCCCTTTTCGTCTTCAAAGACCGGGAAGTATTCGCCGGGGCGCTTTTCTTCCATCAGGGCGTACTGATACCGGCAGGGCTGGGCGCACTGGCCGCGGTTGGAGTCGCGGCCGGTCATATAGTTGCTGAGCAGGCACCGGCCGGAATAGGAGACGCACATTGCGCCGTGGCAGAAGGTCTCAAGCTCGAGCTCGGGCGAGACCCGCTCGCGGATCGTCAGGATCTCCTGCAGGCTCAGCTCCCGCGCGAGCACCACGCGGCGTGCGCCGAGGTCGAACCAGCTCTGCGCGCAGACGTAGTTGGCGATCGACTGCTGGGTGGAGATGTGCCGCTCGCAGCGCGGGGCATACTTCCCTGCCAGCGTGAACGCGCCGAGATCCGCGAGGATGAGCGCGTCGATGCCCGCGGCGTCCAGCTGCTCGAGATAGGCCGGGAGCGCAGCGGCCTCGTCGTTGCGGGGCATGATATTGACCGTGCAGTGGACCTTCACGCCTGCGGCGTGGGCCAGCTGCACCGCTTTCGGCAGCTCGTCCGGCGTAAAGTTGCCGGTGAACGAGCGCATGCCGAAGCTCGTGCCTGCGAGATACACGGCGTCCGCGCCGTAGGCGACGGCCATGCGCAGCTTTTCCATATCCCCTGCCGGGCTCAAAAGCTCCGGCTTACGTCTGTCCATCTGTCTGATTCTCCGTATCGGTGGTCTCTTCGCCGTCCGCAGGCGCGTCCGTCTGCTCCTCGTCCGGCTGGGTCTTGCCCGCGAGCTCCGCCAGGAAGTTCTGGTGCTCGTAATAGGTCTCGGAGAAGTGGTGGACGCCGTCGGCGTTCAGGGCGTAGAAGTAATAATTGGTCTCGGCCGGATACAGCGCCGCGCGGATGGAGTTCATACCGGGGTTGGCGATCGGGCCTGCGGGCAGACCGGCGTTCGTGTAGGTGTTATAGGGGCTGATGACGCCCTTGTCCGCGTTGGAGAGCACTTCCTTGCGCTCGGCGAGCGCGTACTGGATGGTCGCGTCGATCTCGAGGCAGGGATAGAGCTTGCTGCACAGGCGGTTGTAGATGACGGACGCGATGGAGGCGCTCTCGGAGGTCTTCGCGGTCTCCTTCTCCACGAGGGAGGCGACGGTGATGAGGTCGTAGAGTGAGAGTCTACCGTCCGCGATCTCGGTCTCGGTGAAGCCGTTCGTGCGCATGCGCTGGGCAAGGCGGTCGTTGAGCGCGTCCAGCGCGTCATAGAGGTCGTCGGTGAATTTGTTATCGAAGTTGCGCAGGAATTTGTCGATGACGTTCGCCGGATCGTCGCTCATATAGAACTGGTACGTATCCGGGAACAGATAGCCCTCCAGCCGGTTTTCGCTGCCGTAGGGGATCTCCTGCAGGAAGTCGTAGTCAAATTCGTAGCTTGCCGCGGTATCGGCCAGATCCTGATAGGAGCAGACGCCGTCGGCCTCGAGCAGGCGGAAGATATCCTCGCACTCGTAGCCCTCGGGGATGGTGACCTCGACGACCGCACGGTCGGGGCTGGCCTCGATCATGTTGCTGACGAGGGCGTGATAGTCATAGCGGCTGTTCAGGGTATAGGTGCCGGGCTCGATGGTCTTTTCCGCGTGGGAGGCCCAGCAGTAGAATTTGAACAGGGTCTCATAACGCACGAGGCCCTTGCTTTTGAGCTCTCCGGCGATCTGCGAGATCGTCGCGCCGTCGGGGATGGTGACGGTGACCTCGGCGTCTTCTTTTGTCAGCGACAGCACGTCGTCGGCGCAGCGCCAGACCGCCACGGCCAGCAGCACAGCCACCGCCAGCACGCAGCACACGTACAGCAGCACCCGGATGCCGGACGGCAGCCGCGGGCGCTTCTTTTCGGGCTCCTGGCTCTCCGGCTGCGTCTCCTGGTCGACGGTCAGATCCGCGTATTCCTCCGGGATCTTCGGCTCAAAGAGCGGCTGCATACCGGGCTTGGGCGCTTCTTCGGCGGCCTCGGGCGCGTCGGGCGCGTCGGGCGCAGGCGAATCCTGCGGCTCTGGCTGCGCGGCGTCGCCGGGCCCGTCCATCATCGCGTCGACGCGGGCCAGATCGTCCTTGACGGACGCCAGCAGCTCGTCGAGCGAGAGCTCTTCCAGACTTTTTTCCAGCGCGTCCTGCTCGGGCGTCTGTTCGTCCGGACGGGCGTTGGGGTTCTGTTCAGCCATGTGTTCCTCCCTTATGCGCGGTAGACGATGTCGGCCGCAACCTGATCCGCGGCGGCCTTCCCCTTCAGCGCCTGCAGGCACAGAAGGCCAAACTCGTCAGCCGAGCCCGCCGCGCGGCCGGTGATGACGCGGCCGTCCTGCACGGCGCCGCAGGGCATCATGACGGCGGCGCCCATCTTCTCCTCGAGGCCCGGGTAGCAGGTGGCCTTGCGGCCATCGGTGATGTGCAGCTGGGCGAGGATCGTGGGAGCGGCGCAGATGGCCGCGATATATTTGCCGTCTTCATAGGCAAGGCGGATGAAATTCATGGCGGTGTCGCAGGCGAGGATCGAATGCACGCCGCCGAGGCCGCCGGGCAGGATGACCATGTCGGTCGAAGCCAGCTTCAGATCCTCCACGCGGCAGTCGGCCTGCACGCGTACGCCGTGACCGGCCTCGATCAGCGTCCCGCCGATCCCGGCGAGCTGCACTTCCACGCCGCCGCGGCGCAGAATGTCGCACGGCGCAATGGCTTCCATCGGCTCAAAGCCGGTACCCAAGATCATATATACCATTGTATTATGCTTCCTCCAGACATTTTTTTACGTACGAATACAGTTCCTCGTGGATATCCTCGATCGAGCGGAGCTTCCCGTCTTTCACGCAGGAGACGACCGTCCAGCCGAAGTAGGCCGCGGCCTGCCGCGCGACCTCGCGGCACTGGTGCAGATACTTGTCGTTGCGCTCGTGGATGTCGGCCTTCGTCCCGGTATCGCTCTCGCGCTTGCGCATGAGCGTCTCGGCGATCTCCACCGGCATGTCGAGGCACAAAACCAGATCCGGCTTCGGCAGGCCCATGCGGCAAAATTCCAGATCATAGAGCCAGGAGAAAAATTCCTCCCGCGCCGCTCCCTCGAGCTTTCCGCCCTGGTGGACGGCATTGGACGTCGTATAGCGGTCCGACAGGATGAGGCCGCCCGCCGCGTAATCGTCCTTCCAGACGCGCTGATAGGACGCGTAGCGGTCGACCGCGTAGAAGGTCGAGGCCGCGTAGGCGTTGACGCTGTTCGGGTCGTCGCCGAACTCGCCGTTGAGATACATCCGGATGAGCGCCGATGACGGCTCGAGATACTGCGGAAACTGCAGGCGGCGGAACGGGACGTTCTCGCTCTGCAGCCGCTTGGTCAGAAGTGCGAACTGTGTGGATTTTCCGGTACCGTCGGTACCCTCAAACACGATCAGTTTTCCCATGTTGTTTACCCTCTTATCCGTTTGCCGAGCACGGCAAACAGGTATTTTGGCAGCCGGAGCATCCGTCCGAACCGCTTCGGCTCCTTGATGAGCCGGTAGAGCCATTCCAGATTGCAGCGGATCATCCACTTCGGCGCGCGCTTCACGGTCCCCGCGAAGCTGTCGAGCGAGCCGCCGAGGCCGATCATGAGCCTGACGTGCAGCTCGTTCAGATGCTCCTTCATGAAAAGCTCCTGCTTCGGCGCGCCGAGGCAGACGAAAAGCACATCGGGCCGGGCCGCGTTGATCTTCCCGATGATTGGAGCTTCATCCTTGAAATAGCCGTCGTTCATGCCGCAGATATGCAGCTTCGGGTGCTTTTCGAGCATTTTCTGCGCGGCAAGCTCCGCAATGCCGGGCTTGCTGCCGAGCAGGAACAGGCCGCCGCCGGTCTTCTCGAGGATGGAGAGCAGGCGGTCGGCAAAGTCGACGCCCGCGACCTTCTGCTTGAGCGGCGTCTTTAAAAGCTTCGAGGCCAGAACGACACCGGCGCCGTCCGGCAGGACGAGGTCCGCGCCGTTGATGAGCGCACGGAGCTTTTCGTCGTGCAGGGCTTCGTAGGCGATCTCGGCGTTGGGTGTCACGGCGTAGCAGGTCCGGTCTCCCGCGAGGATCTGTTCTGCGCGGGCGGCGGCCTCATCCATCGTGACGTTATCAAACTGCAGGCCCATGATATCCAGTTTCATGTGCAGGCATACCTCACCAATTTAGAATCATACGCATAGCGTCAGCTGACAAGGGCACACATGCCCGCCGGACGTTCCGGCCCGCCTTTCGCTGCGTTATCGTCCTTGACAGGCGACGGCAAGGCCTCGGCCCAAAGGAACGGGCCTCGGCAGACCTGACGGTATGATGTCAGGCCCCTGCGTCCTCTGCCTTGCGAAAAACGCGCCGGAACGCCCGGCGGGTCTTCGAGTTTTCCCGGAGCATGGACGGCAGCTGGCAAGGCAGACGAGGCAGATGGGCTGTCGCCCATCAACGAGGATAACGACGCCAGCGGCTGTTCAGGCCCGGGAAAACCATGTGTGCCCTTGTCAACTGACGCTATCATCTTAGCACATATTTCCGCATTTGTCCACGCAATTTCGGGGCCAATTTCCTTCCGCGGAGTTTCACATGCGCCCGGCGCTGCATAAACTGTTATGAAAGCGAAGCGTGAACGACCCTGGTTTCGGCCACGCGAACCTTTACGATCATATAATAGGAGGTCATCCGAATGTCTGAACCTGCACAGGCTGGCAAGACCTGTGATCTGCGCGGCATCCGTGAGGCTGTTTGCGTGCATACGGGGAAAATCACGGACAGCTGCCTTGCCAAAGACTGCATTGAAGATCTGCGCGTGTACTTAACGGTGGACTCCCAGCACACGCTGGACTGCGCGGCGAGCGCGAAGGCGCGGTTCGTGGAGCTGCTGTTTGTCGATGTTCAGGTGGAGTGTGTCCCCTACTCCTCCGGCTACTTTACGGTCGACGTTACCTTCTACTACCGCGTCATTGCCGACGCGACGCTCTCGGCCGGGCGGACGAACACGGTCGCGGGCCTGGCGGTCTTCTCGAAGCGGCTGGTGCTGTTCGGCGGCGAGACCTGCGCCCGGATCTTCTCGAGCAAGGACGATCTGACGTGCCTCTGCAAAAAGTCGCTGCAGTCGGTCTCGCTGCCTCGGGCCATTGCCGAGACGGTCGACCCGATCATCCTCGGCTCGCGCGTGATGGAGGCGTGCGGCTGCTGCTGCCAGAGCGAGACCGCTCCCTCCATCCCCGAGGCGCTGCTGGGCTGCTTCGACGAGCCGCTGGTGCTGACCGGCGAATGCAAGCGGCTGCTCGTGACCATCGGGCAGTTCTCCATCGTCCGGCTCGAGCGCGACACGCAGCTGCTCATCCCGACGTTCGACTACTGCGTCCCCTCGAAGACCTGCCCACCGGTCGGCGGCGCGAGCACCGAGAGCCCCTGCGATGTTTTCAGCCAGATCGAGTTCCCAATGGACGCCTTCTTCCCCGGCAAAAACGAGCCGTGCATCAAACCCGAAGACAGCTGCACCGGCTGCAGCAGGACGAAGTAAGCAAAGCCGGGCTTCCCCACCCAGAGGGAAGCCCGGCTTTCCTTTTTGGCCGCTGTTTTACACGGATTTTCGATGAATTTAACATACACAGAGAAATCTCACGAAGATTTAACACTGGCATGCACGCGCTTTTGACATTTTAAATTTATAGTAGGCTCAGAAAACAAGAGAAATACGGAAAGGGATCTTTGTGAAATGACGATTTTTGACTTTTTGACCATGCTCGGCTCGCTGAGTCTGTTCCTGTTCGGCATGAGCGTGATGGGGACGGCGCTGGAAAAGCGGGCGGGCGACTCGCTGAAGGCCATTCTGGCGAAGCTGACGAGTGGAAAATTTTCCGGTCTGCTGACGGGCCTTGCCGTGACGGCGGTGATCCAGTCGTCGTCGGCGACGACGGTCATGGTGGTCGGCTTTGTCAACTCCGGGCTTCTGAGCCTGCGGCAGTCGATCCCGGTGATCATGGGCGCGAACATCGGCACGACAGTCACGGCGTGGCTGCTGTCGCTGTCCGGCATCAGCGGCGACAGCCTGTTTCTGCAGCTGCTGAAGCCGTCGTCGTTCACGCCGGTGCTGGCCGTGATCGGCATCATTTTGTATCTGACCGGCAGGGGCAAGAAAAAGGACACGGGCCTCATCCTGCTCGGCTTTGCGACGCTGATGTTCGGCATGGAGTCGCTGTCCGGCTCGGTCTCGGGTCTGCGCAATGACCCGAACTTCACAAAGTTCTTCCTGATGTTCACCGATCCCATTCTTGGCGTGCTGGCCGGTGCGATCCTGACCGGCATCGTGCAATCCTCGTCCGCCTCGGTCGGTATCCTGCAGGCGCTCTCGTCGACCGGCGCGGTCAGCTATGGCGCGGCGATTCCCATCATCATGGGCCAGAACATCGGCACCTGCGTGACGGCGATGCTCTCGTCCGTCGGCACGAATAAAAATGCCCGCCGGGCCGCCGTCGTGCATCTGAGCTTCAATATCATCGGCACGGTCGTCTGGCTGACGGTATTTGAGACGGCAGATCTGCTGCTGCACTTCTCCTTCGTTGACCAGCCGATCGACACGTTCCAGATTGCGGTCATCCACTCGATCTTCAACGTGCTGTGCACGCTGATGCTGCTGCCGTGCTGCGGGCTGCTGGAAAAGCTGTCGTACCGGCTGATCCCGGAGACGGGACATCAGGATACCGCCGCCGTGCTGGACGAGCGTCTGTTCGCCACGCCGGCCATCGCGCTCGTCAAGAGCGAGGAGCTGACCAAGCGCATGGCCGCCGACGCGGAGCTGGCGCTGCACGAGAGCCTGCAGGCCGTGCTGCACTTCACGCCGGAGCTGGCCGCCTCGGTCCGCAAGCGTGAGGACGACACCGACCGGTATGAGGACACGCTCGGCACCTTCCTCGTGCATCTGGCCACGCAGCCGATGAGCGAGCAGGACAGCGTGGAGTCGTCGAAGCTGCTGCATCTGATCGGCGATTTCGAGCGCGTCGCGGACCATGCCGTCAACATCATCGAATCCGCCGAGGAGCTGAAGGAAAAGGGCGTCTCGTTCACGCCGCCGGCGCAGAAGGAGCTGCAGACCATGCTGGACGCGGTAGGCGAGATCGTCGATCTGACGAGCCGGGCGTTTTTGCAGGATGATCTGGCGCTGGCGCGGCAGGTCGAGCCGCTCGAGCAGGTCATCGACAAGCTCAAGGACGAGCTGCGCACGAACCACATCGCCAGACTCCAGCGCGGCGAATGCTCGCTGGCCGCGGGCTTCGTGCTCTCCGATTTGCTGACGAACCTCGAGCGCGTGTCCGACCACTGCTCGAACATCGCCGGCTGTCTGCTCGACATGAAGAACGAGCGCATCGACCTGCACAAGTACCTCGGCGACGTCAAGGCCGGCAGCAACGAATTTCTGCTGCAGTACAACGCCTTCGAGGAAAAATACAAGCTGGACGCCTGACGCCTTGCATTTCCCTGCCCCGTGTGCTATCCTGAGGAAAAGATGACCGGGAGGTACGGATATGGCAATTTGGGCACTCGCGGGCACGCTGGCCTTCAGCTTCCTGCTCGAGCTGATCGGCGCGTCGGCAGCAAACAGCTCCGGCTGGGGCATCGTCGGCGCGATCGCCGCAATGGGCGCATTCCTGATCCACACGATCGAACAGGCGCATAAAAAAACGCCGGATGAGGAAGAGAAACCGGAGGAATAACCAAGGCCCGCCGCGCTGCTGCGCGGCGGGCCTTTTTCTCTTTTATTCTTTACGCATTTCGTTCCGCTTCGAGGGTGCGGAGGGCTTTGCGGAATTGGTGGGAGAAGAGGATGGAGGTGAAGGTCACGGCGAGGGTATCGGCGACGGGCCCTGCGAGGTAGACGCCGAGGGTCTGATCCGGAACGAGGTGCGGCATCAGGTAGATCAGCGGGATGAGCAGGACGAATTTGCGCATGACGGCCACGATGATGGAGCAGACGGCCTTGCCGATGGAGACGAAGGTGATCTGGCAGGCCCGCTGGATGCCGAAGATCGCCAGCACCGCGCAGTAGATACGAAGGGCGCGGCCGGTGAATTCGATCAGTTCGGCATCCGGCGTGAAGACCCCGGCGAACACGCGCGGGCAAAGCATGACAAACGCCCAGATCAGCGCGGAATACGTCAGGCAGACAGTCAGGAGCACACGGAAGGTCTTTCTGACACGCTCGACGTTTTTCGCGCCGTAGTTATAGCTCAGGATTGGCTGTGCGCCCTGCGCGATCACCGTCGGGATCGCCAGCCAGAACAGGAGTCTGCCGATCGGCTCCGTGCCGAGAAACGCGTTTTTCTGATCCATCCGGACGCCTTCTTTCTGTGAAATGCCGGAAGATATTATAGTGTGCGGGGGCCGGGCCTGTCAACGAAAAACAAGATGTTGCGGAAGGCGGGAGGTTTTGGCCCATATATGGTGATGTTGGCAGAAAAAAGTTTAATATTTGCTTAAAACCGGAGAAAAACGTTGAAAATACAGCGCAAATATGGTACTCTTTTGGTAAACATAATACTCCAACCATAGGAGGAGAAGGACATGAAGAAACAAAGATGGCTCAGCCTGGTGCTGATCCTGGCGCTGGTCGTTGGGCTGTGCAGCGTGTGCGCGGCCGCGGCGGACGATCAGACCGCGGAGCAGCCCGCGCAGGAGGCGGCGGATAGCGTCGCAGAACCGGAGACGGAAGCAGAAGCTGCCGACGAAGCGCAGCCGGAGGAGGCTTCGGCGGAAGCGGACACCGAGGCTGCCGCGGAGCCGGAGCAGGATGCTGCGGCGGAAACGGATGAAACGGCGGAGGAAGCGCCGGCGGACGGCACGCACATCCACGCGGACAACCGCGAGGACGCCTGTGAGGAACCGGCCTTCGAGCCGCTGACGGTGCGCGGCGGGCAGCTGGAGAGTGGCTGCTACTATCTGACGGAGGACTGGACGCTGGAGGAGCCGCTGTGCGTGGCGAAAAACGGCGTGCAGGTGACGCTCTGCCTGAACGGCTATTCCCTCTCGCTCGCAGACGGCGCGGAGGGCTGCATCATCTATCTTGCCGTCAGCGACGAAGGGGCGGAGCCCTCGGTGCTGACCATCACGGACTGCAACGGGGCCGGGACCTCGAGCAACTACTATGTCGGCGAGGCCGGTGAGCTGATCTTTGACGACGGGAGCTTTGCCTGGCAGGAGGCCTATATCGCGGCGAACGAGAAGAACGCGCTCGCGGGCGGCCGCATCACCGGCGCGACGGCCGGGGCCATCAGCGTGGGCGACTATAACCAGCTGTATCTGTCCGGCGTCAATATCATCGACAACGAGGGCCGGTACGGCGCGGGCGTCGTCATCGCAGCGCACGCAAAGGCCGTGATCGACAGCTGCGTCATCGCGGGCAACCGGCTGACGGGCGAGATGAAGGCTTCGGAGCGGCAGATTTTGGGCGGCGGCGTGTACTGCGCGGGCGAGCTGGAGCTCAGCGGCACGACGAACCTCACCGGCAACCGCGCGCAGGACGCGCAGAACAACCTCTGGCTGGATGAGACCGGCACGGTGACGATCAGCACGCTGGGTCTGGACAAGCAGGCGCGCATCGGCGTCAGCGGCCAGGCGGAGCAGGCTGTCCTGACCGGCTACGCGGATGATTTCTCGGAGAACTTCACGAGCGACGATCCGACGCTCTGCATCAGCGCCGTGCATGAAAACGGCTTCACGGACCTGCAGCTGCAGGAGGCCGTCTATACCCTCACGCTCGTGACGGACGAGAATGACGAGCCCGTCACGCTGGAAGCGGAACAGGGTAAGAGTCTTGCGGATCTGTATGTGAACGATCCGGAACGGGAGGACGCCGCCTTTGACGGCTGGTACACGGAAGACGAGGAAGCAGTCGACACGCAGCAGCCGCTGCACCTGACGGCGGACACAACGCTCTACGCGCACTGGACGCAGGCTTCGGACGAAGAAGCCGCTCCCCTGCCCGATTACGATCCCGACGCGCCGCTGACGCGGCAGGAGGCGGCAAAGACGCTCTACCAGATGGCAAAGCAGCTGGGGCTGGACACCGAAGCGGGCGCGGACGTCGATCTGACGCAGTTCGCGGACGCGGGGGAGATCGACGCTGACGCGGAGGATGCGGTCCGCTGGGCCTATGCCTCCGACCTGCTGACGGAAAAGGACGGAAAGCTGCGCGTACAGGAGGAGCTGAGCAAGAAAGAGCTCTCCCGGATGCTGGAGGATCTTCTGGCGCTGAGCAGCGCGGATTGAGCGGCAGTTCGGACGGAATTTGAAAATTTGACTACATAGCATAGCGCGACCCCGGCAGCGATCTGGCTGCCGGGGCGGTCGTGGTGCTTTTGGCGGGTCACAGAGCGCGGTGCAGCGGTTCGGGGACGAAGCCCTCTCCGGTCAGCCGCCAGAAGGCATCGAAGCCGCAGCGGCGGGCGAGGTCGACGGCTTCGGCATAGCCGAAGGCGACGTCGCAGGCTGCGCGTCTCGCGCAGATCCTCTGCCCGCGGCTTCGGCGCTCTGCGCCATGCGCGCGAGCGTATCCTGTCCGTCGTCGTAGAGGCTGTGGGTGTGAAGACTCTGCAGCAGCATAGGTGGCCTCCTGTGGTTTTTTCTTTGAGTATAGCATATCTGTCTCCGCATGCAAACAGCCGCCCGCCGGATTTTTTCCGGCGGGCGGTTTCTGCGCGTCAAAGTATCCAAACGTATGCATGTTATGCACGCTGTAATGTATAATTAGAACAAAGTATTCAAATTTTTCAGAAAATACTTGCATAATCATGCAAGATGGTGTATATTAAGCGCATCAAAGAGCCGGGGTGGGCCCGGCGTGGAGGGATCTCGATGAAAAAGGTGTTTATCGACGGCAGCGCCGGGACGACCGGCCTGCGCATCTTCGACCGTCTGCAGGCGCGCAGCGACATCCAGCTTCTGACGCTTCCGGAAGCGGAACGAAAGGATGAAGGCCGCCGCAGACAGCTGCTCAACGAGGCGGACGCCGCATTTTTGTGTCTGCCGGACGCAGCGGCGAAGGAAGCGGCGTCGTGGGTGGAAAACCCGGACACTGTTGTGCTCGACACCTCGACGGCGCACCGCACGGCTCCCGGCTGGTGCTACGGCTTTCCGGAGCTCTCCGCACTGCAGGAGGCCCGCATCCGGCAGGCCAGGCGCATCGCCGTGCCCGGCTGCCACGCCAGCGGCTTTATCGCGCTGGTGTATCCACTTGTGGCGGCGGGGCTGCTGAACAAGGACGCGCTTCTCAGCTGCTATTCGCTGACCGGCTACTCCGGCGGCGGCAAAAAGATGATCGCGGAGTATGAGGCACCCGCGCGCAGCGCGCTGCTGGGCGCGCCGCGGCAATACGCGCTCGGCCAGACGCACAAGCATCTGAAGGAAATGAAGCAAATGACGGGGCTTGCCAGCGAGCCGGTGTTCTGCCCGGTCGTATCGGACTTTTACAGCGGCATGCAGGTCACGGTCCCGCTGTTTGCGCAGTGGCTGAAGCCGGGCGCTTCGATGCAGGACGTCAAGGCGGTCTATCAGGCGCTGTACACGGGGCCGGTCGTCTGCTACACCGACGCGGCGGACGCGGGCGGCTTTCTCTCCGCCGCGGCGCTGGCCGGGAAGGACAGCATGCAGATCGCCGTGGCCGGCAATGAGGAGCGGATGCTCTTGCTGGCCGTCTATGATAACCTCGGCAAGGGCGCGTCCGGCGCGGCTGTGGAATGTATGAATCTTGTGACCGGCGCGGAGAAGACGCTGGGTCTGGAACTGTAATGCGGGAGGAAACACAGATGAAAACGATCGAAGGCGGCGTGTGCGCCGCGCAGGGCTTTACGGC
>DHKK01000165.1:28322-37597 GCA_002404795.1 Clostridiales bacterium UBA4696 | reverse complement strand
AATAAAACGAAGCGGGATCTGGCGCTGATCTATTCCAGCGTCCCGGCCAGCGCGGCCGCAGTCTACACCACGAATCTGGTCAAGGGCGCGCCGCTCGTCGTGACGAAGCAGCATCTTGCAAACGGCAAGGCGCAGGCCGTCATCTGCAACAGCGGCAACGCCAACACCTGCAACGCCAACGGCATCGAGATTGCCGAGCAGATGAGCGAGCTGCTGGCCAAGGCTCTGCAGATCCAGAGCTCCGACGTCGTCGTGGCCTCGACGGGTGTCATCGGGCAGCCGCTCGATATCGCGCCCATCGCCGCCGGGATCCCGGAGCTGGTCAAAGATCTCGGCCCGCACTCGGCCGAGGCCGCTGAGGGCATCATGACTACCGACACCAGGCGCAAGGAGATCGCCGTCAGCTTCACCGCGGGCGGCAAGGAATGCAGGATCGGCGGCATCTGCAAGGGCTCCGGCATGATCCATCCCAATATGGCGACGATGCTCGTGTTCATCACGACCGACTGCGCCATCTCCCCTGCCATGCTGCAGAAGGCGCTCTCGACCGACATCGCCAACACGTTCAACATGGTCTCCGTCGATGGCGACACGTCGACCAACGACATGGTGACAGTCCTGGCCAACGGCCTTGCCGGAAACGCGGAGATCACGGCGGAGGGCGAGGATTTCACGGCCTTCATGCAGGCGCTCAACACCGTGACGGTGTATCTGTGCCGCTGCATCGCGGGCGACGGCGAGGGCGCGACGAAGCTGCTCGAGTGCAAGGTCTCGGGCGCGGCGACGCTGGATATCGCCAAGACCGTCGCCAAGAGCGTCATCTGCTCGTCTCTCACAAAGGCGGCCATGTTCGGCGCGGACGCCAACTGGGGCCGGGTGCTGTGCGCCATCGGCTATTCCGGCGCGCCGGTCGACGTGAGCAGGATCGACGTGCAGTTCGCCTCCAAGGCCGGGACGATCCTTGTGTGCAGGGACGGCGCGGGCGTCGATTTTTCCGAGGAGGAGGCCAAGAAGATCCTGCTCGAAAGCGAGATTGAGATCCTCATCGACCTGCACAGCGGCAGCGCGGCCTCGACGGCCTGGGGCTGCGACCTGACCTATGATTATGTGAAGATCAACGGCGATTACCGGACGTAACGGGAGGATAACGATATGGATATCACAAATGCCCAGCGGGCGCGCGTGCTGGTCCACGCGCTGCCGTATATCCAGGACTACAGCGGCAAGATCGTCGTGGTCAAATACGGCGGCAACGCCATGGTCTCGGAGCATCTGAAGGACTCGGTCATCCGGGATATCTGCCTGCTGCAGCTCATCGGCGTCAAGGTCGTGCTCGTCCACGGCGGCGGGCCGGAGATCACGGAGACGCTTGGGAAGATGGGAAAACAGAGCACGTTTGTCGACGGCGTCCGGGTCACGGATGAAGAAGCCGTCGGCGTGGCGCTGATGGTGCTGGCCGGGAAGATCAACAAAACGCTCGTAAATCTCATCGAGCTCAAGGGCGGCAGCGCCATCGGCCTTTCCGGCCTCGACGGGCATATGCTCAAAGCGAAGATCAAAAAGCCGGAGCTCGGCTATGTCGGCGAGATCACGGACGTGAACGTCCAGCCGATCCTGGACGTGATCGACAAGGGCTATATCCCCGTCGTGTCCACGGTCGGCTATGACGACGCGGGCAATATCTACAACATCAACGCCGACACGGCAGCCGCGCGCCTCGCGGGCGCGCTGGGCGCGGAGAGTCTGATTGCCATGACGGACATTGCGGGCATCCTGCAGGACAAGGACGATCCGTCCACGCTCATCCCGGCCATCCGCATCGGCGAGCTGCCGGAGCTCGTCTCCTCCGGCGTCATCCAGGGCGGCATGATCCCGAAGGCGGAATGCTGCCGGAACGCGATCGAATGGGGCGTGCGGCGCGTGTTCATCATCGACGGGCGGGTCCCGCACGCGATCCTCATTGAAATGCTCACCAACGAAGGCATCGGCACGATGTTCACCAGATAGGAGGAAGGATCATGGACATTCAGAAGCTGGACCAGACCTATATCGCGGGCACGTATGCGCGCTTTCCCGTCACGATCGTGAAGGGAAAGGGTTCGCTCGTCTGGGACGAGAACGGCAAGGAGTACATCGACCTGTCCACCGGCATTGCCGTCGATATCTTCGGCGTGGCCGACGAGCAGTGGATGGCGGCCGTCACGAAGCAGCTCGGGACGCTGCAGCATATCTCGAACCTCTACTACACCGAGCCCTGCGCGAAGCTCGCGCAGCTGCTGTGCGAAAAGACCGGGATGAAGAAGGTCTTCTTCGGCAACTCCGGCGCAGAGGCGAACGAGTGCGCCATCAAGGCCGCCCGGAAATGGTCGGAGGACAAGAAGGGTAAGGAATATTCCACCATCATCACGCTCAAAAACAGCTTCCACGGCCGGACCATCACCACGCTGGCCGCGACGGGGCAGGATGTGTTCCACCACGACTTCCTGCCGCTGACGGAGGGCTTCGTCTATGCCGAGCCGAACGATCTGGCAGATCTTGAACGGCTGATCGCGGAAAACAAGTGCGCAGCCGTCATGATGGAGGTCGTGCAGGGCGAGGGCGGCGTGATGCCGCTGGACGAGGCGTATGTCAAGGGCGCGGCGAAGCTGTGTCAGGAAAACGATCTGCTGCTCATCTGCGACGAGGTGCAGATCGGCAACGGGCGCAGCGGCATGCTCTACGGCTATATGACCTACGGCGTGCAGCCGGACATCGTCTCGACGGCCAAGGGGCTCGCGGGCGGTCTGCCGCTGGGCGCGACGCTGCTGGGTGAGAAGGTGCAGAACGTGCTGAGCGCCGGGACGCACGGCTCGACCTTCGGCGGCAACCCCGTCTGCTGCGCGGGCGCGATCAACGTGCTCGAACGGCTGGACGAGGCGATGCTGCAGGGCGTGCAGGCGCGCTCGGCCTACATCAAGCAGGAGCTGGCGGACGCGAAGGGCGTCATCAGCGTGTCGGGCCTCGGCCTGATGCTCGGCATCCAGGTGGAAAAGAACGCGGCGGACATCATCGCCGCCTGCCGGGAAAAGGGCGTGCTGGTCATCAAGGCCAAAGACAAGCTCCGCCTCCTCCCCGCCCTCAACATCCCCATGGACCAGCTGGCAAAAGCCGTCGCGGTCATCAAGGAATGCTGCGCGGGATAAGAAATGCAAAAAGCCTCCCGGACGGGAGGCTTTTCGCTCAAGGCTCCCCTTGTCAAGGGGAGCTGGCCCGAAGGGCCTGAGGGGTTAGCCCGCCGCAGCGGAAAGGCTCCCCTTGCAGGGGAGCTGGCAGCCGAAGGCTGACTGAGAGGTTGTCGCAAATTTGCAGCAACCTCTCCGTCTCGGCTTCGCCGAGCCACCTCCCCTGGGAGGGGAGGCTCTAGTTTTGCGCATCCCATGGCTTCCCCTATGAGGGGAAGCTGGCTGCGGAGCGAAGCGGAGCAGACTGATGAGGTGGACTGCGTCGCGTCAACACGGCTGCCCCCACCTCATCCGTCACGGCTGCGCCGTGCCACCTTCCCCTCGTAGGGGAAGGCTTTGAAAAGGAAAAGCCTCCCGGGTGGGAGGCTTTTTCTTTATTTACCCGAAATACCGGTGCAGGATGGCGGCAAGCTGGGCTCTGGTGGCGGTGGACTGGGGATTCAGGGCGCCGTTGGAGCCGGTGAGGATGGCTTCGCCGCAGGCCCATTGGAGGGCGGGGATGGCGTAGTCGGAGATGTCGAATGCGTCGGTGTAGCTGAGGATGTTGGTGTTCTCGCCTGCTGTGAGGTCGCGGCCTTTGAGGGCGGCGTAACGGTAGAGCATGGCGGCGAGCTGCTCGCGGGTGACGGGGGCTTCGGGGTTTGTGCCGTCGGAGATGTCGTTGGCTTTCGCCCATTCGCAGCCCGCGGCGTACCACGGGGTATAGCGGTCGGTGCGGATGCCCTCGCGCCGGGCGAGGATGGTCATGACCATGCCGCGGGTGACGGGGGCTTCGGGGCTGAACGCGTCAGAAGCCGTGCCGGTCATGAGACCGTTGTCATACACGTATTCCACATCGCCGTAGAACCAGTCGGTGGAGGTCACATCCGTGAACGGCAGGTCCTTTGCGAGCGCGGGGAGGATGGAGATGAGGGGGTAGTCGGGAATCTCGGTATCAGGCTCATATACGGTATAGCCGCCGGGGCCAGCGATATCATCCGCTGTTCCGTCAGACTTTTTATTACCCGTGATATTCCCCGGGATGAGCGTTGCGGTCGCACCGTTTTCGACGTACACGCCAGCGCCGTCACCCTTTGCAGTGCAGCCAGTGATCATGCCATCAGTCATTTTGAAGGTACCGCGGACATACACGCCGCCACCCTTGCCTTCAAAATATTCTCCAATAGCCTCACATTTCTCAATAGAGCCGCCAGACATCTCAAACTTGCCGATCGGAGAGACATAGACACCGCCGCCGTAGCCGCGCGCGCCCTGACGTGCGTTCTCGGTTGTCTCGCACTTTTGAATCATTCCACCGGTCATGCGGAATGTACCATTCACATAGACACCGCCGCCGTCGCCATTGGCGTAACAATTCTTAATCAAGCCGCCGTTCATGACGAACAGGCCGCCCGCTTCTACCAGTACGCCGCCGCCATTATACATGTTCGTATTACAATTATAAATCGTGCCGCCGGTCATGGTAAACGATGCGCCGCTTGCCAGATACACACCGCCGCCGCCATTACCAGCAGCGTTGCAGCTTACGATCGAGCCTCCAGTCATAATGAACGAGCCGCCATCAACATAGACACCGCCGCCTACTTCTTTTGAATCAAAACCGGAAATTTTCCCGGTTTTTTCCTGGCTGCTGTCCGTCAGCGTCAGGCTGGCTTCGGATGTCACACGGATCGCAGCACCAAATGGAGATGACGCTGTCTTATTAAGTTCGTTGCCATTCAGATCAAGAATCACGGTATTGTTGATCACAAGAGTCGCTGTCAGCGTGATATTTCCACCGAGCTTGACCGTGCCGCCATTAGAGATTGCGGCTATTAAATCTGTTTCGTTTGTAACAGTCGTTTCCACAGCCAGCGCCGTTACAGGCAGCAAGGCGGCGCAGAGGCAGAGGATCAGGAGGAGGGAGAGGAGGCGTTTTTTCATGGCGTTTTTCCTTTCAGACGGCAGATTCTGTCTGCGAGCAGACAGAACAGCGGGATATCCCGCTGGGGTGGATGGCTTTTATGCCATTGTAACATGCTGGTGGGGAAAAGGCAAGGGATATTGAAAATTTTTATTTTTGGGGAGTGCGCGAAAAAAAGCCTCCCCTTTCAGGGGAGGTGGCTCGGCGGAGCCGAGACGGAGAGGTTGCAGCAAATTTGTGACAACCTCTCAGTCAGCCTTCGGCTGACAGCGTCCCTACCCCTTTTGTCCCTTCGGGACATTTCCCCCTGATAGGGGGAATCGGCCCCTGAGAGGGGAGCCTTTCCGCTGCGGCGGGGTTCACCTCTCAGGCGCTGCGCGCCAGCTCCCCTTTCAGGGGAGCCTTTGGGGGCGGTGCATGGATTTAATATTATGTTAACTATTTGTTGTGCAGTTTGACGATTGCATTTTTTTAGAAATCTGATAAAATGTAGCACGCTACTGATTTTGGTAGCGTGCTACGTTTTTAATTGGCAGGAGGCTTCTATGAACGATTGTTCCCAGAACCTCGGGCCGCGGCTGCGGTATCTCAACAACCGCATCACGCAGTATATGGATCAGCAGTTTCTGGCGCTCGACCTGACGTCGACGCAGTCGTTTCTTCTGCACCATCTGTCGCTGCATGAGCAGGAGGCCGTGTACCCGAAGGACCTTGAGAAGCGCTTCCATCTGACGCACCCGACCGTTTCGGGCGTACTGCAGCGGCTGGAGGCGAAGGACTTCATCGTCATCGAGCCCGACAAGACCGACCGGCGCTGCAAGCGCATCCGGCTGACCGAACGGGCCCGCCGCTGCGACGAGGCCGTCGGGCAGGCATTCGAGACGCTCGAGCAGCGCATGTGCGCCGGGATGACGTCCGAGGAGCAGCAGACGCTGCGGCGGCTGCTCGATCTGGCGGCGGAAAATCTGAAAATCACGCAGACAATGGAGGTATCAGAGGTATGATCAAACGTTTGGCGACCTGTATCCGGGAATACAAAAGGCCGACGATCCTGACCCCTGTGTGCATGGTGGGCGAGGTCGCATGCGAGTGTACGATCCCGCTTTTGACGGCGGATCTGATCAACGCGATCCAGAACGGCTGCACGATGCAGACCATTGTGGCCTTCGGACTCAAGCTGTTCGTCATCGCCATGCTGTCGCTGGGGTTTGGATCACTGTCCGGCTGGTTCGCGGCGGAGGCCGCGGCGGGCTTTGCGAAGAATCTGCGGCATGATCTTTTTTATCAGGTGCAGGGCTTTTCCTTTGCGAACATCGACCGGTTTTCGACCTCGTCGCTCGTCACGCGGCTGACGACGGACGTCACGAACATCCAGAACGCGTTCATGATGTGCATCCGCATCGCGGTGCGCGCGCCGATGATGCTGGTGTTCGCGGTGGTGATGTCCATCCGCGTGGGCAAGCAGCTCTCCTTTATTTTTGCGGGGACGATCCCGGTGCTGGGGTTTGCGCTGTTTCTGATGATCCGGAGCGCGCTGCCGCTTTTCAAGGCAGTCTTTAAGAAATATGATGCGCTCAACAACTCCGTGCAGGAGAACGTGCAGGCCATGCGCGTGGTAAAGAGCTTCGTGCGTGAGGACTATGAGACGGAGAAGTTCTCCGCCGCGTCCGACTCCGTGCGGAAGGATTTCCTCAAGGCGGAGAAGATCCTGGCGCTCAACTCCCCTGTCATGCAGTTCTGCGTGTACACGTCGATGATCCTCATCTCGTATTTTGCGGCGAAGCTCATCGTCACGTCGGGCGCGACATACCTCGGCGTCGGCAGTCTGACGAGCATGATCACGTATTCGATGCAGATCCTCATGAGCCTGATGATGCTCTCGATGATCTTTGTGATGCTGACGATGGCACAGGCCTCCGGCAAGCGCATCTGCGAGGTGCTCGATGAGACGAGCAGCCTGCAGAACCCGGCAGAGCCGGTCTTTGATGTGAAGAATGGCGACGTGGACTTTGACCATGTCAGCTTCAAGTATTCGGCGGCGGCGAAGCGCAGCGCGCTTTCAGACGTCGATTTCCATGTGAAGTCCGGCCAGACCGTCGGCATCATCGGCGGCACGGGCTCTTCGAAAACGAGCCTGATCCAGCTCATCCCGCGCCTGTATGACGCAACGGAAGGCACGGTGCGCGTCGGCGGCATCGACGTGAAAAAATACGATCTGGAAGCCCTTCGCAATCAGGTGGCCGTCGTCTTGCAGAAAAACGTCCTGTTCTCCGGCACGATCAAGGAAAATCTGCGCTGGGGCGACGCAAATGCGTCGGACGAGGAACTGCAGCGGGCCTGCGAGCTGGCGTGCGCGGATGAATTCATCCAGCAGATGCCGGACAAATACGACACCTATATCGAGCAGGGCGGCACGAACGTCTCCGGCGGGCAGAAGCAGCGGCTGTGCATCGCGCGGGCACTGCTGAAAAAGCCGAAGATTTTGATCCTCGACGACTCGACCTCCGCCGTCGACACGAAGACCGACGCGAAGATCCGCGCGGCGCTGCGCACCGAGATCCCGGAAACGTCGAAATTCATCATTGCCCAGCGCATTTCCTCCATTCAGGATGCAGATCTGATCCTGGTTCTGGACGGCGGCGCGATCAACGGCATGGGTACGCATGAGACGCTTCTTTCCTCGAATCAGATCTATCAGGAAGTCTATTATTCTCAGAACAGAGCGGGAGGTGCAGACAATGGCTAATCGTCCCGGAAGAGCGCCCCGTGCGCCGATGGTGGGCGCGAAGGCGGATCTCAAGCCCCTTGGCCGGGTGATCGGACTGCTGTTCCGCGACTATCCGGCGATGCTCATCATCACGATGATCTGCATCATCATCAGTGCCGTGGTCGGCATTCTGCCGGCAATTTATATTGAGACCGTCACGAGCTATATTGAAGAAGGTCTGAGCCTCGGCTGGGACGGCGTGAGCAGCAAGATCCTCCATGCGCTCGTCACCATGGTCTGCATCTATCTTGCGGGCCTCGCCTGCACGGCCGTCTATACGCAGCTGATGGCGCATGTGACGCAGGGTTTTCTGCACAAGCTGCGCACGCGGATGTTCGCGGGGATGCAGAAGCTGCCCATCCGCTACTTTGACCAGAACAGCCGCGGCGATATCATGAGCTACTACACGAACGACATCGACACGCTCCGCCAGCTCGTCTCGCAGAGCCTGCCGCAGCTGTTCGCCGCAGGACTGACGGTGCTGGGCCTGCTGCTGTTCATGTTCTATTTTTCCATCCCTCTCATGCTCGTTGTCTTCCTCGGCATTTTCTTCATGACACGGGTCACAAAGAGCGTCGGCGGCAGATCGGCCAAATACTTCCTCAACCAGCAGCGCTCGCTCGGCAAGGTCGAGGGCTATATCGAGGAGATGATGAATGGCCAGAAGGTCGTCAAGGTCTTCTGCCATGAGGAGGCGGCGGAGCGCGACTTTGACGCCATCAACGACCAGCTCTTTGACGACGCGAACCATGCACAGCGCTACGCGAATATCTTCATGCCCATCATGAACAACATCGGCAACATCCTGTATGTGCTCACGGCCTTCCTCGGCGGGCTTCTGATCTGCTCGGGCGGCAATGTGCCGAATCTGTCGTTCCAGAACCTGTTTGAGACGGACAACATGATCGCGCCGCTGAAGATCGCGGTCGTCGCGTCGTTCCTCGGGATGACGAAGCAGTTTACGGGCAACGTCTCGCAGGTGTCGCAGCAGATCAACGCCATCGTCATGGCGGCGGCGGGCGCGAGCCGCATCTTTGAACTCATCGACCAGCAGCCGGAGGAAGACAACGGGCGCGTCACGCTCGTGAACGTCACAGAAGCCGTTGACGGCACATTGACGCCCTGCCAGACACGAACGGATCTCTGGGCATGGAACTGCCCGCAGGAGGACGGCAGCAGGAAGCTGGTGAAGCTCTGCGGCGACGTGCGGTTCTTCGACGTGGACTTTGCCTATGAACCTGGGAAGCCTGTGCTGCATGATATCTCGCTCTACGCCAAGCCCGGGCAGAAGCTGGCCTTCGTCGGCGCGACCGGTGCGGGCAAGACGACGATCACGAACCTCATCAACCGCTTCTATGACATCGCCGACGGCAAGATCCGCTAC
>DHKK01000165.1:23884-28293 GCA_002404795.1 Clostridiales bacterium UBA4696 | reverse complement strand
CGCTACGACGGCATCAACATCAATCACATCAAAAAGGCGGATCTTCGCCACTCGCTCGGCATCGTGCTGCAGGATGTGAATCTGTTCACCGGCACGGTGATGGACAACATCCGCTACGGCAAGCTCGACGCGACGGACGAGGAATGCATTGCGGCGGCGAAGCTCGCCAACGCGCACGACTTCATCACGCGTCTGCCCGACGGCTACAACACGATGCTCCGGGCCAACGGCGCGAATCTCTCGCAGGGCCAGCGGCAGCTGCTGTCCATCGCCCGCGCGGCGGTGGCCGATCCCCCGGTCATGATCCTCGACGAGGCGACGAGCTCCATCGACACGCGCACGGAGCTGTTGGTGCAGCGCGGCATGGACGCGCTCATGAAGGGACGGACGGTGTTCGTCATCGCGCACCGGCTGTCGACGGTGCAGAATTCCGACGCCATCATGGTCCTCGACCACGGCCGCATCATCGAGCGCGGCACACACGACGATCTGATCGCACAGAAGGGCACCTATTATCAGCTCTACACCGGCGCATTCGAACTTGAATAAGCAAAACAGCCACGCCTGTACAGGCGTGGCTGTTTTCTTGTGATCTGTCAGTTTTCAGGTCTGTGATCCACCCGCCGGAATTCGCTCTGCGAGAACATGCGCTCGAAGCCGAGGGAGAGATACAAGTGGTAGGAGACCGGGTTTTTCCGGTCGACGTTGAGCGTTACGCGCTTGCCGGAGGCAAGGATCTCGTTTTTCGCGCTGTTGACCACATTGCGGGCGTAGCCCCTGCCGCGGTATTCGTCCCGCGTGTAGACGAGCACGAGACGCAGATCGTCCTGCGTGGCGGGCGCGATACGCGCCATGCTGACGATCTTCCCGTCGGCCCGGAGGATGCGGAACGAATCGAGGACCTTCCGGAACGGCTCCTTCTCCGGCTTGTCGAGCAGGCCGCAGTCGGCGACGAAGCGCTGCGCGCAGGCGAAGATCTCGTCCAGATCGACCTCCCCTGCCGTCTCGACCTCCGGCGCGGACGGCTCGGTGACGGTCCGCGCTTCCATGAAATCCATGGCGAGAGCTTCCTCATAGCGGCGGCCATAGGACTCCAGCTCACGCTGCATCACGTGCCCGAGCTCCGACGCGCAGAGGTAGTTTTTGAGCTCATAGCCGCCGTCAAACAAAAATCGCAGCAGCTCCGGCACGCAGGTCTCCTCGCCGAGCAGCAGAAGGTTATATGGCTCGACCTTCAGGGCTAGCAGGCGCTTACCTTCCTGTTCGCAGCGGAGCGCGTAATTGATGGTATCCGCCTGCCTGAGAAGCGGGGCGTCCAGCGTGAAGAACGTGGAAAGGTACGGATTTTCCTGCAAAAGCGCCTGATTGGCCTGCAGAAAATCTGTTCCGTTCGAGTAGGAAACGATCATTTTGTTTTCCTCCTTTACAAAGCAGCACGCCGCGGCGGGCGTGCTGTCTAAGATCATTCGTCGAGGTCTTTCAGGATCCGGCGGACCTGGTCCGGGGTGTAGTCGTAGATCTTGTCGCAGAACTGGCAGTCGATGTGGATGTCCTTGCCGTCGTCGACGATGGACTGCAGCTCGGTGCGGCCGAGGCTGATGAGCGTGCGCGTGACGCGGTCCCGCGAGCAGTAGCAGCGGTATTCGACCGGCTGGGTCT
This sequence comes from Clostridiales bacterium UBA4696, assembly GCA_002404795.1. Lineage (GTDB taxonomy): Bacteria > Bacillota > Clostridia > Oscillospirales > Oscillospiraceae > CAG-170. The sequence continues at coordinate 26,634 of DHKK01000165.1, read as the reverse complement.
CGAGGATCTCGAGGTCGAAGCCGTGCAGGACAGTCTCGAGCACGACCTGGCCGTCCATCCCGGCGGCAAGAAGACGGCTGACCGCGCCGGCGTTCTGGATGCCGGACTCAATCTTGTCGATGATATCGTCCGGCGCGCCGGGCAGGAGCTGGATGATATAGCCGCCCGCGGCGGTCACGGACTGGTCCTTGCCGACGAGCACGCCGAGGGCGCAGGCGGTGGGGATCTGCTCGCTCTGGGCGAAGTAGGCGGTGATATCCTCGGCGATCTCGCCGGAGACGAGGTCGATGGTGCCGATATACGGCTCCTTCATGCGAAGGTCGCGGATGACGGTGAGCGTGCCGTCGGCGCCGACGGCCGCGCCGACGTCGAGCTTGCCGGGGGCCTTCTCCAGCATGGAGATCTGCGGGTTCTCGGCCCAGCCGCGGACGTTGCCCTCGGCGTCGGAGACGGCGAGCAGCCGCCCGAGCGGTCCGCCGCCCTTGAGCTGGAGCGTGATGGAGCCGTCGTCGACCTTCTGCATGTTGCCCATCATGGAGGCAGCCGTGAGAAGCCGCCCGAGGGCCGCTGTGGCGGTGGGAAGCGTTTTATGGATCTGACGTGCGCGCTCGACAATGCCGGTCGTGGTGACCGCGACGGCGTTGACAAAGCCGTCCTTCGTCATGGCGCGCACAAGCTGGTCTTTCATGAGTCACTCCTTCTTTGCGGAAAAATAGATGCGCTGCTCGGCTTCCTTCGGAGCGCGCAGCACGCGGTCGCCGTACGAACGGATGCGGGTGAAGCCCGCCTCCGCGAGCCACTGCTGCAGCTCTGCGGGTTCGTAGGCGTATTCGATATGCTCTTCGAATGAGCGCTGCCAGCGCTCCCCTTCCAGACGGAAAATGTCCATGCCGTAATAGCACAGGCGTTTTTTCTCGTCGAACGCGGTGCGCCAGACGCAGTAGGCATCGTCGGTCTCGTCGAGGAAGACCTGGCCGTCCAGCCCGCGGAGCTTTGCGGGCGTATTGATGTCGAACACGAACAGGCCGCCGGGGGTCAGGGCGTCATAGACGCGGCGGAAGGTCTTCTGACAGTCGGCGGGCTTCGTCACGTAATTGAGGCTGTCAAGCGCGCAGATGACGGCGTCGACCGGCTCGGCCAGACGCAGGCGCTGCATGGGCTGGCAGATGAAAAACGGGCGGTTTTCGGGCAGGGCCTGCGCCTTCTGCTCCGCCTCCGCCAGCATGTCGGAGGAGAGATCCGCGCCGATGACCCGATACCCACGCTCGGCCAGCAGCAAAGACAAGGAGCCCGTGCCGCAGGCCAGATCCAGAACCGAACGCGGCTGTACATGCTCCCGCGCGCACAGCCGCTCAAAAAAGGTCAGGGTCTTTTCGTATGGAATATCGTAGGTCAGTTCGTCGTAGCAGGCGGCAAGAGACTCGTATGCGCTCACGCCTGCGGCTCCTCCTGCTGCTTCTGCTCGTCTTCCTTCATGCGGTCAAAGATGATGCGGTAGGCGCCCATGCCGTAGTTGAGCGAGCGGTTGACGCGGCTGATGGTGGCGCTGGATGCGCCGGTCTTTTCGAGAATGTCGTTATAGATCAGGCCGTCATTGAGGAGCTTGGCCAGCTCGAAGCGCTGCTCCATGGCCTTGAGCTCGGAAAACGTGCACAGGTCGGTAAAGAAATCGTAGCACTCCTCCACGGTCTGCAGCTTGAGAATGGCGCTGTAGAGCTCGCTGTCGGGGTCGGAACGCTTGTTACGGTTGTTCAAGATGTAAGATCTCCTTTTCTTATGGTAGGGCTCAGATAGATTGATAGTAACACTTTAGTGCTTGAAAGTAAAGCAGTAAAAAGAAATTCGGCACTTTAGACGAAAAAAGCTGTCCGTTTTGAGTAGAAAAGACCGGAAGTGTGTTCGCCGCGGGTGAACACTGCTCCGGGCGCGCGCAAAAGACCGGCGCAGGGGTCTGCACCGGCCTGGTCTTTCGCAGCTTAATTGCGATTGAAGATCTTGAAGATCTCGTCGATATCGTCGATATCCTCCTGCGCCTGGTTCTTGGAGGCCGTGGCCTTTTCCTGGGCGGCGGAGTAGGCGCCGATGGGCTTGGCGGGCGACTGCCGCTTCTCGGCAAAGCCGGTGGCGATGACGGTCACGCGCATCTCGTCCTGCAGCTCATCGTCGAACGCGGCGCCGAAGATGATGTTGGCGTCGGGATTGGCGGCTTCCATGACGATGTTGGCGGCCGTCTCGACGTCGTCGAGGCCGAGGTCGTGGGAACCGGCGATGTTGATGAGCACACCGGTCGCGCCGTTGATGGAGGTCTCGAGCAGCGGGCTGGAGACGGCGGCCTGCGCAGCCTGCTCGGCCTTGTCGCGGCCGGTGGCGGAGCCGACGCCCATGTGGGCCTGGCCCGCGTTGCGCATGATGGCGGAAACGTCGGCAAAGTCGAGGTTGATGATGACGTTCTCGCTGTAGCCGACGAGCTCGGAGATGGAGCTGACGGCCTGCTTCAGCACATCGTCGGCGATGCCGAAGGCGTTGGCGAAGGTGATCTTCTGGTCGGTGACGAACTTCAGACGGTCGTTCGGGATGATGATCATGGAGTCGACCTTGTCGGTGAGGTTGGCGATACCGGCCTCGGCCTGCTTCATGCGGTTGGCGCCTTCAAAGCGGAAGGGCTTCGTCACGACGGCGACGGTCAGGATGCCCGCGTCATGCGCGACCTGCGCGATGATGGGCGCTGCGCCGGTGCCGGTGCCGCCGCC
>DHKK01000165.1:0-23835 GCA_002404795.1 Clostridiales bacterium UBA4696 | reverse complement strand
GCGGTGATGAAGACCATATCGGTGCCCTCGAGCACCTGGGAGATGAGAGCCTTGGATTCCTCAGCGGATTTCTGGCCGATGTCGGGCTTGGAGCCTGCGCCCATGCCGCCAGTCAGCTTTTCGCCGATCTGGACCTTGTTCTTGCACTTGGACTTTTCAAGGTCCTGCTTATCCGTATTGACTGCGACAAATTCAACGCCCTTGACATCGGACGCGATCATGCGGTTGATAACATTGTTGCCGGCGCCGCCGACGCCAATGACTTTGATCTTGACTACCTTATCTGCTGTATCTGCCATTTGTCTTCCTCCTATATATCTCACAGCCCGTAAAAACTGCATCGTTTTGCATTATGTCGACTTTATTCTATCTCGAAAAAGGATGTGCGTCAATAGAATTTCCGGAAAAAATCAGCAAAAATGCGGATTTTGTGGTCCGCGCGTCAGGCCGCGGGCTGGAAGGTCGCCTTTTTCTGCGCCGCCTGTGTCAGATCGATCGTCCCGGCCTGGTATTCGCTGAGCTGGTCGAGGATGGAGCACAGGTAGCGGATCTTGTAGGCCAGCTCATCCGTGCCGCCGAGCTTGATCTCATAGCGGTCGTCATACCAGAGGGTGATGTCATATTCTTTTTCCATGTCGAGCGCGCGGATATGTTCAAGCAGCCCCGTACCGTCGAGCTCGCTGAGCACATCGAGCGCGGCGGCGAGCGCCGTGGGCGTCGGGGAGGCCACGCTCTGGCCCATCGTGGGGCTCGAGAGCAGAAGGCCGTTGATGTGCGGGTATTCGTTGAAGGCCGCAGGCTCGATGCGCTCGAGCGCCTTGCCGGAGGGGCCGATGAGCCAGCAGGTGTTGGTGTCGGTCATGACGGCGAAGGAGATGGTGCTCTCCCGCACCTGGATGATGACGCCGTCCGGCAGGCTGCGGGCGATGGAGACGTCCTCGACGTATGGAAGCGCGGCCTTGATGTTGCCGACGGCCAGCGCCTTGTTGACGGTCAGGAGATTGTCGCCGGGCTGGATCTGCGAAGCCTCGATGATCTGCTCGGAGGAATAGACGGCGTTGCCCTGCACCTCGATGGTGCTGACCTTGAAAAAGATTGCAACGCCGAAGACGACCGCGGCCACGATGGCCAACATGATCAGGAGCTTGCCGAGCGCGCCGCTGCGCACCCGCCGGGCCTTGCCCGCGGCGCGTGCTTCCTGATTCGTCCTGCTTTGCTTCGTGCGCATTTCAAATTCTCCTTTGAGAGGCTACAGATTGGAGAAATTATATCACATCTTTATGGGAATTTCCACTGTTTTGAGGCGAGCGCCGGCGCTTTGCAGCGCGGCTTCGAGATTATCATATCCCCGTTGGATGTGTTTTACTCCAAAAATGGTACTTTCCCCCTCGGCCTGCATGGCCCCGAGCACCAGCGCGGCCCCGCCGCGCAGATCCCCGGCGTACAGGTCTGCCGCGTGCAGCGGCTCCGCGCCCTGCAGACGGACGGTCCGGCCGTCCTGGCTGAGCTTTGCGCCGAGCTTCCGCAGCTCCTGCACATAGAGAAAGCGGTTTTCAAAAATGGTCTCGGTGAAGGCGGTCTTCCCCTGCGCGCCGAGCTGGGCGGCAAGCAGGACCGGCATCGCGTCGGTCGGAAAGCCAGGATAGGGCCGGGCCGTCACCGGGCGGCAGGCCGTCAGAGGCCCCTGCCGGTGGATGGAGATCGTGTCGTGGCCGCAGCGGATGCGGCAGCCGCACTGCCCGAGCGCGTCGAGCACGCCCGCGCAGGACGCGGGTGCGGCGCGGCGGAGCGTGAGCGCGCCGCCGCAGGCGGCGCAGGAGCAGAGATAGGTCGCGGTCTCGATGCGGTCCGGGAGGATGGTGTAGGTCGCGCCGTGCAGCGCCTTCCCGCCCTCGATCTCGATCGTCGGGGTCCCGGCGCCGCGGAGATCTGCGCCGCAGGCGCAGAGGAACGCGCCGAGATCGGCGATCTCGGGCTCGCAGGCAGCGTTTTCGATCGTGGTGCAGCCGTCTGCGCCGAGGGCGGCCAGCATGGCGTTTTCCGTCGCGCCGACGCTGGGGCCGGGCAGGCGGAGGCGCGCGCCGCGCAGCCGGTCCGCCCGGCAGCGGACCGTGCCGCCTTCTTCTTCGGCGGACGCGCCGAGAGCGCGGAAGGCCTGCAGGTGATAGTCGATGGGGCGCGCGCCGATGGGGCAGCCGCCCGGAAGCGTCAGCGCGGCCGCGCCGGTCCGGGCCAGGAGCGCGCCGAGAAAGAGGCTCGAGGCGCGCATGGAGCCTGCGAGCGCCGGTGGGACGGCGTTTTCCGCAAAGCCGCGCGGGTCTATGTACAAAGTCGAGCCGCTGCGCTCGCAGCTGCAGCCAAGATGGCGCAGGATCTGCAGCGTGTGGGTCACGTCGAGGATATCGGGGCAGTTATGCAGGACGCAGGGCGTCCGGCAGAGCAGCGTCGCGGCCAGAATGGGCAGGACGCTGTTTTTCGCACCGTGGACCGTCAGCTCGCCGCAGAGCGGCGGCGACTTGGAAACGAGCAGCGCTGCTGGCATGGGCATTCTCCTTCATACCTTGGATTTTGCCCATCCTATGCGCGCCGGAGGCGCTTCGTGTCAGCCCCGGGCGAGCTCGATCGCGGTCTGGTAGATGCGCTCGGCCGCGTCGACCACGGCCATGCCGCGGGCGGCGGTGCGCATGCCGCCGGTCCGCTCGGGATCCGAGAGGATCGCCTTCGCGGTCTCGTAGAGGCTTCTGCCGTCGCAGTCCGCTTCGCGGACGACGGCGGCCGCGCCCGCGTCTTCGAGCACGCGGGCGTTCTTTTCCTGATGGTTGCCCGTCACGTTCGGACTCGGCACCATGATGCAGGGCGTGCCGCTGGCGCAGACCTCGGCGATGGTCGCCGCGCCTGCGCGGCAGATGATGAGGTCCGCCGCGGCGAGCACCTGCGGCATATCATAGATATATTCCCGCATGTCCAGCGCCGGGTGCGCGGCAAGGTCGACGCCCTGCTCTTTGACGTAGTCCGGCATCCAGCGCCAACCGAAGGAGCCGGTGGCGTGGATGTGATGGAAGGGCGTGCCGTCTTCGCATTCGCAGCGCATGAACTGCGCGATCCTCTTGTTCATCTCCCGCGCGCCGAGGCTGCCCCAGCACGAGACGATCAAGGGCTCGTCGCCGAGGCCGAGCGCCTGCCGGGCCTGCTGGCGTCTGGCGTAGAGGAATTCCTCGCGCACGGGCGTGCCGGTCAGGAGGACCTTTTCCGGCTCCGGGTAGTGCTGGCGGCTGGCGTCAAAGGAGACCATGATGCGGCTGGCCGTGCGCGCGACGAGCTTCGTGGTGAGGCCCGGGACGGCGTTCGACTCATGCACGCAGGTGGGGATGCCGAGCTTCGCGCCCATCTTGAGCGCGGGGAAGCTGGCGTAGCCGCCGGTGCCGACGATGACGTCGGGGCGGAAGTCCTTCAGGATCCGCTTCGTTTTGGCGAACGTCGCGGACATGCGCTGCACGGTCACGAGGTTGTGCCAGATGGCGGCGGGGGTCAGCTTTCGCTGGTAGTTGGAGATCTGTACGGTCTGCAGCTCGAAGCCCTCGCGCGGGACGAGCTTGTTTTCCATGCCGTCCTCCGCGCCGATGAAGAGGATCCTGCAGTCCGGCTGGCGCTCGCGGAACATGCGGGCGACCGCGATGGCGGGATAGATATGTCCGCCGGTGCCGCCGCAGGTAAAGACGATGTTCATAGGCTCTCCCCTTTTGCTTTACAGGAGTTTATTGTCGTTCTGCCGGGACACGGCCAGGACGATACCGGCCTCAAACAGCTGCATGAGCAGCGCCGTGCCGCCGTAGGAGAAGAACGGGAGCGAAATGCCGGTGGCCGGGAGGAAATTTGTGACGACGCCGATGTTGAGGAAGGTCTGCAGCGCAAAATGCGTGGAGATCCCCGCGGCGAGCAGCGCGCCGAAGCGGTCGCGCGCGTGCATGGCGATATAATAGCCGCGCACGATGAGAAGAATGAAGAGCAAAATCACGACGACCGCGCCGACAAAGCCCAGCTCCTCGCAGAGGATGGGGAAAATGTAGTCGTTGTGCTCCTCGGGCAGGTAGAGATATTTCTGGCGGCTCTTGCCGAGGCCGAGGCCCATGAGGCCGCCGGAGCCGATGGCGTAGAGCGACTGTAGGATCTGATAGCCGTTGTCCGTGGGGTCGGAGGCGGGGTCGCGCCAGGCGGTGATGCGGCTGCCGGCGTAGCCCTGCGTTTTGAGATAGATGAAGGCGAACAGGCCGACGGCGATGCCGCCGAGGGCGAACCATTTGAGCTGCACGCCGCCGAGAAACAGCATGGCGGCCGCGAGCAGCAGCATGATGAGGATGCAGGAGAAATGCCGCTCGAGCGCGACAAGGCCGCACAGGACGACCATGATGACCGCGAACGGCAGGATGCCGTAGCGGAAGGTGCGCATTTTGTCGCGGTAGGTGGAGATGAGGGCGGAGAAGGTCATGATGATGGCGATCTTCGCCAGCTCGGAGGGCTGGAAGCGGATGCCCGCGACCTCGATCCAGCGCTTGGCGCCGTTGGCCGTGGAGCCGATGACCGGCACGAGCATGAGGAAAAACACCGAGACCAGCAGGATGATGAACGAGGCGCTGCGCCAGAGCTGATAGTTGAGCCGGCTGACAAAGAGCATGCCGGCGATCCCGGCGACGGCGAAGATGGCCTGGCGGGCAAAATAGTAGGTCGAGTTGCCGGTCAGGTAGTACGCGCGGGCGTAGGAGGCCGAGAAGACCATGATCACGCCGATGAGCACGAGCAGGACCGTCAGCGCCAGAAACGGCAGATCCAGCAGTCCGCGCTCGTCGAGCAGGACTTTATCCTTTGTTTTTTCCGGCTGCGGCAGCCGCTCCGGTTCCCCGCCCTGCGGGAGATCGTACAGCTGCGTGACGCCGTCCTGACGGCTTGCCATAGGGGGTCGCTCCTTTCCGGGAAAACCGGGATCAATACCGGTTCATAACGCCAAGGTAGGCCAGTACGCACATGACGAGGGTGATGGCGGTGAAGACGAAGACGATCTTCTCCTCTTTCCAGCCGCACAGCTCGAAGTGGTGGTGGATGGGGGTCATTTTGAAGATGCGCTTGCCGTGGGTCAGCTTGAAATACGTGACCTGCAGGATGACGGAGAGCGTCTCGCAGATGTAGATGATGCCGACCAGGATGAGGATCAGCGGCATATCGAGCGCGAACGCCATACCGCAGACCATGCCGCCGAGGAACAGCGAGCCGGTGTCGCCCATGAAGACCTTGGCCGGGTGGAAGTTGTAGCAGAGGAAGGCTGCGAGGCCGCCCGCGACCGTCGCGGGGAGCAGGGCCAGCGTCGAGCGGCCATAGATGTAGGCCGTCGCGGCGAAGAAGACCATGACCGGGATGGTCACGCTGCTGGAAAGGCCGTCGACGCCGTCAGTGAGGTTCACGGCGTTGACGCAGCCGACGATGACGAAGGCCGCGAAGACCATATAGACCGCCGTCGGGATCTCGAGATCGAGGTTCCAGAACGGGATGTAGAGGTCGCAGCTGAGGTCGCCGCTCTTTTTGAGCACGAACAGGAAGATGACGGCCACGACGAGCTGCAGCAGGAACTTCTGGCTGGCGGTGAGGCCGAGATTGCGCTTGAGCTTGACCTTGACGAAGTCGTCGGCGAAGCCGACCAGACCGTAGCACAGGGCAAGGCCCAGGACGTACAGATGCGTGTAGTCGGCATTTTCCACCATGCTCTTCCAGCCGAAGCCGACCGTGCAGAGGAGGATGGCGGAGATGAACATGATGCCGCCCATGGTCGGCGTACCGGCCTTGGAATTGTGCCACTGGGGGCCGACCTCACGGATGGACTGGCCCGCGTGCAGCGCGCGCAGCATGGGAATGACGAAACGGCCGAACGCAAGCGTCAGCAAAAACGAGACCAGCGTCGCGCCGAGAACGATAAAAAACATTGCATCCATTCTGGATCCCTCCGAGACTCTCTCTTGTAAACTACAGGCTGTGCAGTTACGACTCTTCTTCCTTCAAAAACAGCGACAGGACCTTTTCCATCCGCATGCCGCGGCTGCCCTTGAACAGGATCACGTCGCCGGGCCGGGCGCGCATCTTGAGCATGTGCGCCAGATCCTCGTGCGTGTCAAAATGCTCGACGAATTTCTGCTTCATGCCGCCGGTGATCGCGCCGGAGACCATGCGCTCGGAATTCGTGCCGTAGGTGTAGAGCATATCGACCTTTGCCGCGGCGATGCGGCCGATGCGATAATGCTCTGCGGCGGAGCGGTTGCCGAGCTCGAGCATATCGCCGAGGACAGCGATGCAGCGGCCCTTGGCCCGCGCGCGGAAGCCGGCGAGGATATCGAGCGCGGCCTCGGTCGACTCGGGACCGGCGTTGTAGCAGTCCTCGATGATGGTAAAGCCGTCGCGCTCGTAGATCTTCTGGCGCATGCCGGTATTCTGGAAGCCGGAGATCTGCGCCTGGATGGTCTCGGGCGGGATCTTGAGCAGGAGCGCGGCCGTGACGGCGGCCAGCGCGTTATAGACCGTGTGGCGGCCAAGCACAGGGACAAACAGCTCAAAGCGGTGGCCGAAGCCGCTGACGACAAAGCGCATGCCGTCTTCAAGCTCCTGAATGTCCGTGGCAAGCACGTCGCAGGCGTGGTTTTCAATGCCGAAGTAGTATTTCTTGTGGCCGCCGTCCGCGCGGACGTTCCACAGCAGCGGCTCGTCGCCGTTGAAGACGCCGACGCCGTTTTTCGGCACGCCGCGGAAGATCTCGAGTTTGGCCTGCAGGATGCCCTCGCGGGAGCCCAGGTGCTCGATGTGCATGGTGCCGATGTTGGTGATGATGGCGATATCCGGCCGCGCGATGGAGGTCAGGTAGGCCATCTCGCCGAAGTGGTTCATGCCCATTTCGAGCACGGCGACCTCGGTGTCGTCCGGCATGTCGAGAACGGTCATGGGAAGGCCGAGGTTATTGTTATGGTTGCCCTCGGTGCGGGCGGTATGGAAGCTGCGCGCGAGCAGGCAGGCCGTCATTTCCTTGGTCGTCGTCTTGCCGACGCTGCCGGTGATGCCGATGACGGTGATGCCGGCGTGCTCGCGGTAGGCCGCGGCCAGATCGCCGTAGGCGCGGATGGTGTCGGCGACGAGGATGGTGGGGATCGGCGCTTCCACAGGTCTTGCGACCAGCGCAGCCTTCGCGCCGAGGCTCGCGGCCATGGCGACAAAGTCATGGCCGTCGGCCTTCTCGCCCTTGATGGCGACAAAGAGGTCGCCGGGCCGGACTCTGCGGGAGTCGGACTGGACGCCGGTGACGGTAACGGTCTGTGCCTCCGGTGCGACAGTCCCGTGGCAGGCCTCTGCGATTTTCCTGAGTGTCAGTTCTTTCATCTTTTCCTCTCCAGATACGCACGGACGACCTCGCGCTCGTCCAGATGGCGTTTTTCGTGTCCGATCTCCTGATAGGTCTCGTGGCCCTTGCCGCAGAGGACGATGATATCGTCCTTCCGGGCCAGATCCATGGCGCGGAAGATGGCGGCCTCGCGGGTCTCGATGACTTCGTAGGGCGTCTCGGCGTCCTGCATCCCGGCAAGGATCTGCCGAAGGATCTTATAGGGGTCCTCTGTGCGGGGATTATCCGAGGTGACGATGCTGAGGTCGGCGAGCTGCGCCGCGATTCTGCCCATGATGGGGCGCTTGAACGGGTCGCGGTCGCCGCCGCAGCCGAAGACCGCGATCACGCGGCCGCGGCAGAAGCCGCGCACGGCTTTTAAGATATTCTCGAGGCTGTCCGGAGTGTGGGAGTAGTCGATGAGGACGGTATAGTCCTTTCCCGGCGTGGGGACGACCTCTACCCTGCCCTTGACGCTCTGCGCGGTCCGCAGGGCGTCGGCGATGGCGGGCAGCGGGATCTCCAGCGCGAGCGCCGCGCCGATGACGCCGAGGGCGTTATAGACGCTGAAGATGCCGGGGATGCCGAGCGTGACGGACTGCGCTTTCCCTTCGTATTCCGCGTCAAACTCCACGCGGTCGGACAGCAGCTGCAGGCGCTCCGCGCGAAGGCTTGCCGGCTGCTGCGCGGAGTACGTCAGGCAGCGGCAGGAGGCCTGCGCCAGGATGCGGCCGGCGTAGGCATCGTCCACGTTGACGACGCCGGTCCGGCAGCGGGTAAAGAGCATGGCCTTGGCGTCGCAGTAGGCGTCCATGGTCTTGTGGAAGTCGAGATGGTCCTCGGTGAGGTTCGTGAACACGCCGACACGGAAGGCGATCTGGTCCGCGCGGTGCAGGACCAGCGCGTGGGACGAGACCTCCATGATGACGTGCGTGCAGCCCGCGGCCTTCATCTCGGCGAACAGCTTCTGCAGCTCGAAGGACTCGGGCGTCGTGCGCTCGGTGTGCAGGACCTCGTCGCCGATCATGTTCTGGATGGTGCCGATGAGGCCGACCTTCGCGCCGAGGGTCTTTTCGAGCACGTGCTTGAGCAGATACGTGCTCGTGGTCTTGCCGTTCGTGCCGGTGATGCCGATCATGCACATGCTGTCCGACGGATGGCCGAACCAGTTCGCGCCGAGCGCGGCCAGCGCCGCGCGCGCGTCGGGGACCAGCACATAGGCAATGTCCGTTTCCGGCTTTTTTTCGCAGACGACGCAGACTGCGCCGTTTTCCATGGCTTTGGGAATATACCTGTGGCCGTCGGTCTGGAAGCCGGAGATCGCGACGAAGAGACCTCCGGACGTGACCTGCCGGGAATCGTACTGGACGCCGGTGATGTCCAGATCTTCGTCCGCGTGCAGCTCCAGCACGTCAAGGCCGTGCAGCAGTTCTTTGAGTTTCATAGTGTCCTCCTTAGTCGGATGCGCCCGTGGAAGAGAATTCTACCGTAATTGTAGTACCTCTGTCAACCTCTGTGCCGGGTTCGATGTCCTGATAGGCTGCGAGGACATAGACGTCGGTGCGGTCCGTGCCCTTGGCCTGGACGTAGAGGCCCGCATTCGAGGCCAGGTAATTGACGTCCGCGACGGAGCAGCCGATGAAATCCGGGACCTCGACGCGCGTCGCCTGCTTCTCTGCGCCCATGTAGAGGATGATCTGCGAATTGCCGGGCACCTGACTGCCCGCGACGGGCAGCTGGTCGGTCACGACGGAGCCGGTGCCGACCACGCGGTAGGTGATGGTCTTTTCGGCGAGCAGCTCGCCCGCCTCCGTCTCGTCCATGCCGATGACGTCGGGGACGGTAAAGTTGACGCCGCGGATATCCTCAGAGCCGTAGTCCGGCTCGACGCCGAGGTACGGGAGGATGTCGAGGAAGATATCGCGCACGGTCGGCGCGGCCATCAGGCCGCCGGAGATGTACATGCCGTGGACGGTGTATTTTTCACTGTTTTCCGAATAGGCCGGGGTGTCGAGCGCGACAAGGACGACGTATTTCGGGTCGTCGATCGGTGCAACGCCGACGAAGGAGACGATCTTGTCCTTGACCTGCTGGCCGTTCTCGTCGTATTCGTCGAGCTTTTCGGACGTGCCGGTCTTGCCGCCGACGCGGTAGCCGGGCGTCTTGGCCGCAGAAGCCGTGCCCTCGGTGACGACCTGCTCCATGAGCGTGCGCATGGTCTCGGAGGTCTGCTGGCTGATGACCTGCCGCAGGACGGTCTTTTCGTTTTTCTGGACGGTATTGCCGTCCGCGTCCACGACCTCGCTCACGATATAGGGCTCGAGCACGTAGCCGCCGTTGACGATCGCAGCCACGGCGCGCACGAGCTGCATGGGCGTGATGCGGAAGCTCTGGCCGAAGGAGGAGGTGATGAGGTAGGACGTGCCGTAGTTTGCCGGATCATTGAGGTATTTGCGCTCGTAGAACAGGCCGCTGGCCTCGCCGGGCAGGTCGACGCCGGTCTTTTCCATGACGCCGAAGCTCTTGAGATAATCGTAGAACGTGTCGCCGCCCATGCGCAGGCCGATGTGGCCGAAGGCGATGTTGCAGGAGTTGCCGAGGGCCTGGGCGGTCGTCTGCGCGCCGTGACCGGCGGATTTCCAGCAGTTCAGGATCTGCTCGCGGCCGGTGAACTTTTCCTGGCCGCCGCAGTAGAACGAGTCGTTCAGCGTAACGGCGCCGGAGTCGAGCGCGGAGGCCAGCGTGATGAGCTTGAAGGTCGAGCCGGGCTCGTAGCCGTCGGACACACAGCGGTTGCGCCACTGCGCCATGCGGGCCGCCGCGACGTCCTGCTTGTAGGTCTCGATCGCGGCCTCGTAGGCTGCGGAGGCCTCGGGCAGGGCGAGGGCCGCCGCCCGCTCGTTTTCGAGCAGAAGGGCGGTCGTGTCGTCGTAGATCTCCAGATAGTTGTTGGGGTCGTAGGAGCCGAGGGTGGCCATGGCCTTGATCTCGCCCGTGTTCACGTCCATGACGATGCAGAACGCGCCGTTTTTGATGTCGTACTTGTCGATGGCGTTCTGCAGGTTTTTCTCGACGTAGGCCTGCACGGTCGAGTCGATGGTGGTGATGAGGCTGCTGCCGTCGGAGGCGTCGTAGTACTTTTCATATGTATAGAGCATCTCGGAGCCGTAGTTGCCCTTGGAGGTGACGACCTTGCCGGCGGTGCCGGAGAGCTCTTCGTTGTAGTAGGCCTCAAGGCCCTCGGAGCCGACATTGTCGCTCGAGACGAAGCCGAGCGCCTGCGCGGCGAGGGAGGAATTGGGATAGTAGCGCTTGAGGTCGGTCTCGAGATATACGCCGGTGATGCTGTTTTCGCTGATGAAGGCGCGGACCTCGTCGGCCAGCTCCTCGGAAATTTTGCGCTTGATGACCTTGTAGCGGTACTGCTTGTCGGCGGCCTGCTCATAGACGAAGCTGGGCTCGACGTCGAGGATCTCGCCGAGACCGCGGGCGATCTGGTCGAGCAGGTTGCTGTTTTCCGGCTGCTTCATCTGCTCGGCGATCTCGTTGGGGTCGATGAAGACCGTCTCGACCGTCGATGACGAGGCCAGCACGTTCATATTCGCATCGTAGATCACGCCGCGCGTGGCGGTGAGGTTCGTCGAGCGCGTCTGGTTTTTGATGGCCTTCTCGTTGTAATAGTCGTGCTCGGTGATCATGAGGTGGTAGAGCGTGCCGATGAGCGGAACGAACGCAACGATGCCGCACAGGACCATCAGGACCAGCGTGCGGCGGAGGATGGTGCGGTTTGCCCGCTGGTTCTGCTCCCTGTTTGCCTGCTTCTGCGCCTTCGTGCGCGGCAGGCGGATGATTTTTTTTGCCATGAAACTGCCTTTCTGCTTAAAAAAGGGGCGGTCTGCAAAGACCGCCCCTGTTCGGCCGGATTTCCAACTGGGAGGTTCTGTCCAAGCTTATGCTGCTGTGGGAGTCAAATATGCGGTTTATGCTGTGGGGTGGAGATACTCGATGAGGCCGAAGATGCTCTGCTGCATGGCGTCAAGGATCTCGCCGAAGACGCTGGTGCGCTGCTGGGTATAGATCTCCGCCTGGTCGGTGCCGGAAAAGCTCACATAGACGATCTGCTCCGGCTGGCATTTGGTCAGGCCGATCTCGGCGGCGTGTGCTTCGGCTGCGGCAAGATCGATCTTGGCGTCATATTTGCTCTGCAGCATCAGCTGCTGCTCCTTGAGGTTGGCGAGCTGGCTCTCGAGCTTCGAGACGGTGCTGCTGGCCTCGAACAGCTGCACGTAGCCGAAGATCACAAGGATCATCAGACAGGCGACGCTCAGCATGCCGGCGATCGTAAAGGGCGCGATGGCCGTGCGGGCCTTGACGCGGCGGTAGGGCTGCTCGCGGACCTGCTCCTCGGGGAGCTCATATTGCCGGGCGCGCTCATAGGCCCGGCCGTCTTCGTACTGCCGGGCCGCCTGATCGTTCCAGGCGTAAACGTCGTAGGCTGCGGCGCCGTTGTCTCTATAGAATTTTCTATTGGACTGCGCCATGGCAGCGGACTCCTTTCAGCCTCACACGCGCTCCGCAACGCGGAGCTTTGCGCTGCGCGAACGGGGGTTCTCCTCGACCTCCTCGCGCGTGGCGATGATGGGTTTTTTCGTCAGGATCCGGATCTTCGGCTTGCGGCCGCAGACACAGACCGGGAACGACGGCGGGCAGGTACAGCCCCTGGCCGCGTCCTGGAAGACATTTTTGACGATGCGGTCTTCCAGCGAATGAAAGGTGATGACGGCGAGACGGCCGCCGGGCTTCAGGTGGTCGATCGCGGCCTCCATGCCCTGGCGGACAGCGCCGAGTTCATCGTTGACGGCGATGCGGATGGCCTGGAAGCTGCGCTTGGCCGGATGCTGCTTTTCCCGGAGGGCGCTGGCCGGCATGGCCGAGCGGATGATATCGACGAGCTCGAGCGTCGTCTCGATGGGACGGTCGGTCCGCACGCGCTCGATGGCGGCGGCGATCTGCGGGGCGTAGCGCTCCTCTCCGTATTCGTAGAGAATGGACTTCAGTTCTTCGCGCGGCCAGTTGTTGATGATCTCATAGGCGGTCAGCGACTGCTCGCGGTCCATGCGCATGTCGAGCGGCGCGTCGGCCATGTAGGAAAAGCCGCGCTCCGCGTCGTCGAGCTGCGGAGATGAAACGCCCAGATCGAACAGCATCCCGTCGATCCGGTCAAGGCCCAGCGCGGTGAGGATCGCGCCGACGTTTTCAAAATTATCGTGTACCAGCGTCACCTTTTTCGCGTGCCGGTACAGCCGCTTCTTTGCGGCCTCCAGCGCGACCAGATCGCGGTCGACGCCGATGAGCCTGCCGGTGGTGAGGTTCCGGCAGATCTGCAGCGAGTGGCCCGCGCCGCCCAGCGTCCCGTCGAGGTAGATCCCGTCGGGTCTGATTGCCAGCGCGTCGATGCACTCGTTCAAAAGCACCGATTGATGTGCAAACTCCATCAGAAGCCCAGTTCCTCCATGACAGCCGCCAGATTCTCCGGGGTCAGCGTCTGACGCTCCAGCTCGTCATATGCCGCGCTGTCCCAGATCTCCGCGTGGCCGCCCTGGCCGATGAAGGTGACTTCATTGGAAAGGCCCGCGTACTGACGCAGCTCCGCCGGGATCAGGAAGCGGCCCTGCTTATCGGGCTCGCATTTGGCGGCATTGGCAAACAGAAAACGCATCTTCCGCGCCTGAACGATCGGCAGCGCGTTGTATTTATCGAGAATCGCCTGCCAGCCGGACTCCGTATAGACGGAGAGGCAGTGGTCCAGGCCCAGTGTCACGTAGAAAGTGTTGCCAAGTTCCTCGCGCAGCTTGGACGGCACGAACAGACGTCCCTTTTCGTCAACGGTGTGCTTGTACTTCCCGAACATCCCTTCGCGCCTCCTTTCGCTCCACTTTACTGAAATTTTGCTCCACTTCGCTCCACTTCAGTAATATAATACGTTCTGTTTACATAAATTGCAACCCTTTTTTGAAAAAATTTTTCGGGGAATGTCTGCCATTTTTCGTGAAAAACCGTCAAATTCCGAATTTTTGAACGTTTGTTTTAAAATCAGGCCGGTCCCGCTTCCACCACGGCGGTCCCCTGCTCCCAGCGCACGCGCAGCGCGCGCACGGACGGGTCGCGCAGCAGAAGCTCGGCCGCCGGGCCCTCCACCAGGGTCTGGAGCCTGCGGCGCAGGCTTCTGGCCCCGCCGGGGTCGTGCGCGCAGAGCGCGCCGAAGTGCTCCGGCAGGTCCGGCGCGGCGGTGAGCGTGACGTTCTGCTTCTGCAGGCGTTCGGCAAGCTGGCGCAGCTGCAGGCGGGCGATCACGCCGAGATCCGCCGCGGTGAGCGGCCGGAAGGTCGTCACGCAGTCGATGCGGCCGAGAAATTCCGGCGAGAACGCCTCGCGCAGGACGGTCTGCGCGCGCACATCCTCGCAGTCCGGCGTGAAGCCGAGGCCGGGCTTGCCGGTCTGCGTGCCGGTCAGGTTCGAGGTCATGACGACGATGGCGTTTTTGAAGCTGACTGTGCGGCCGAGGCTGTCGGTCAGGATGCCGTCGCCGAGCAGCTGCAGAAGGATGCCCGTCACGTCGCGGTGGGCCTTTTCCAGCTCATCGAAGAGCAGGACGCAGTAGGGACGGCGGCGGACCTTCTCCGTGAGCGTGCCGCCCGCATCGTAGCCGACGTAGCCCGGCGGCGCGCCGAGCAGGCGCGAGACGCTCGACGGCTCCATATACTCCGACATATCCACCCGGATGAGCGCGTCCGGGCTGCCGTAGACGACCTGCGCAAGCTGTTTACATAATTCCGTCTTCCCGACGCCCGTCGGCCCGATCAGCAAAAACGACGCGGCGGGGCGCGCGGCGTCGGCCAGACCGGTCCGGCCGCGCAGCACGGCCGTGCAGACGGCGTCGACCGCGGCCTGCTGGCCGATAACGCGCGCCGAGAGCGTCTCGCGCAGCGATAACAGCCGCTCGCGGTCCGACTGGCGCAGGCGGCCGACGGGGATGCCGGTGCGCTCGGCGACGACGGCGGCGATATCCTGCTTCGTCAGGCTCACGGTGTGCTGCGCGCGGCGGGCGGCCAGCTGGCCGCGCACGAGCGTGCGCAGCTCGTCGCGCAGGGCGGCGGCTTTTTCGTACTGGGCGTCCGACACGGCCTGCTCGAGCTGCTGCTCGAGCCGCTGGCGGCGCTCGGTATCCTCGGGCGGCTCCGATTCGCCGAGCCAGACGTGGGCCGCACCCTCGTCGAGCAGGTCGATGGCCTTGTCGGGCAGGAAGCGGTCGGTCAGGTAGCGGGTGGAGAAGTCGACGGCGGCCTCGATGGCCTCCTGCGTGATGCGGATGCGGTGGTGGGTCTCGAGGCCGGGGCGCAGGGCCTGCAGCATCCGGCAGGCCGTCTCGCGGTCCGGCTCGCGGACCGTCACGGGGCGGAAGCGCCGCTCGAGCGCGGCGTCCTTCTCGATGAATTTGCGGTATTCCTCCAGCGTCGTCGCGCCGATCATCTGCAGCTCTCCCCTGCCGAGCGCGGGCTTGAGCAGATTTGCCGCGTCGATCGCGCCCTCGGCGCTGCCCGCGCCGACGATGGTATGCATCTCGTCGACAAAGAGGATGACGTTGCCGCAGCGGCGGATCTCCTGCAGGATATCGCGCACGCGCTCTTCAAATTCGCCGCGGTATTTTGTCCCGGCGAGCAGGTTCGCCATGTTGAGACAGTAGAGCTTTTTGCCGCGCAGCGCCTGCGGCACGTCGCCGCAGGCCAGCCGCTGGGCCAGCGCCTCAACGACGGCGGTCTTGCCGACGCCAGGCTCGCCGATGAGGGCGGGGTTGTTTTTGCCGCGGCGGCTGAGCACCTGCATAAGCTGCGCGAGCTCCGCCTCACGGCCGACGACCGGGTCCGTCTGGGCGGCGCGGTCGAGCATGTTTTCACAGTAGAGTTCCAAAAGCTTCAATTCCGATTGTCCTCCCGCCGCCCGCGCGGCATTCTGGATGCGCAGGCGGTCATACGTTTCTGAAAAGACGCAGTTGAGGTCCACGCCGAGCGTCAGCAGCACGCGGGCGGCCGCGTAGCCCTC
This sequence comes from Clostridiales bacterium UBA4696, assembly GCA_002404795.1. Classification (GTDB taxonomy): domain Bacteria; phylum Bacillota; class Clostridia; order Oscillospirales; family Oscillospiraceae; genus CAG-170. Next base: position 8,327 of record DHKK01000165.1, on the reverse strand, counting down.
GTCCCGCGTCAGGGCCAGCAGCAGGTGCTCCGGCTGGCACAGAGCCGCGCCGAGGCGCGCGGCCTCCCGCCGGGCAGCATCCAATGCGCGGGACGCTGCGCCGGATAACCCCGGTCGGCCCGAACGCCGGGCCGGGCGCGGCTGCGTCAGCAGCATGCAGCGCAGGAGCCTGCCCTCCGCGCCCTGACAGATGAGGATCTTTCCGGCGGAGGAGATCTTCTCCTGCGCCAGGGCGAGCAGCAGATGCTCCGTGCCGGTCACGCCGCTGCCAAGCTCCCGCGCGGCGGATTCCGCGCGGACGAGCACGCAGCTGAGGGCCGCAGAATAGCCCGGTTTTCTCAATGAAACCACCTCCTTTGCCAGAAGTCTCGACGCGCAGGCGGCGGTTTATACGACGCAGGCGAAAAAAAGCAGGCGGTTCGATTTATTTACACTTTTTTCATTGCATTTTCGGGAAAGTATGATAGAATGAAGCTACCTTGAAAATGGAGGTGCTTTCAAATGGCACACGTAATCAACAATGACAACTGTGTAATGTGCGGCACTTGCGCTGACGTCTGTCCCATCGGCTGCATCAGCGAGGTCGACGGCAAGTACGTCATCGACGCCGATCAGTGCGTGGACTGTGGTACATGCGCTGCGGAATGCCCCAACGACGCAATTTCTGAGGAATAAGCACATAAACACAAGGGGGGGTGCTGCACGCAGCACCTCCTGTCTTTTTGATTGGAGCCCATATGGAAGAGGTTTTATTCGGCCGCATCCGCATGACGATCCCAGACGCGCAGTTCCGCGTCAGCACCGACTCGATGGTGCTGGCGGATTTCTGCCGGGACGCCGGCGGGCGCGGACTGGATCTTGGCTGCGGCTGCGGGACGCTGGGGCTTCTGCTTTTAGGCGGCGGCGCAGCAAGCTCCATCTGCGGCGTCGAGATCCAGCCGGAGGCGGCGCGGCAGGCGGAGGAAAACGCCAGACGGAACGGTCTTGCAGACCGGTTTTCGGTCGTCTGCGGAGATCTTCGGCAGGCACACGCGCAGATCCCGGCCGGGAGCTTTGATTTTGCCGTCTCCAATCCGCCGTATTATCCGCCGGGCAGCGGGCGGCTGCGGAAGGAAGACAGCCTTTCGCTCGCACGCAGCGAGCTCTGCTGCCCGCTCGACGCGCTGTGCGCCGCAGCGGCGCGGGCGCTGCGCTGGGGCGGGCGGCTGTATCTGGTCCACAAGCCGGAGCGGCTGGCCGATCTGATGGTCTTTCTGCGCGCAGCGCGGCTGGAGCCGAAGCGGCTCCGATTCGTCCGCCACAGCGCGGCGAGCGCCGTCAGCCTCGTGCTGCTCGAGGCGCGGCTCGGCGGAAAGCCGGGGCTGCAGATTGAGCCGGAGCTGGTCCTCTACGGGCCGGACGGCAGCGAGTCTGCCGCGTGCAGACGCATTTACCACCGACAGGAGTGAAACGGACATGGCTGGCATGTTATATCTTGTGCCGACACCCATCGGCAATCTCAGCGACATCTCTCCCCGCTGCCGCCAGACGCTGGCGGAGGCGGATTTCATCGCGGCGGAGGATACCCGCGTGAGTCTGAAGCTCCTGAACCATCTGGAGCTGAAAAAGAGCCTTGTGAGCTACCATGAGCACAACAAGGCGGAAAGCGGCGAAAAGATCCTCGCGCGCCTGCTCGCGGGCGAGACGTGCGCGCTGGTGACGGACGCGGGCTCCCCCGCGATCTCCGACCCGGGTGAGGATCTCGTGCGGCTGTGCGCGGAGCACGGCGTGACGGTCTGCGCCATCCCCGGCCCGTGCGCGCTGGTGACGGCGCTGAGCATCTCCGGGCTGCCGACGGGCCGGTTCACGTTCGAGGGCTTTCTGTCCGTCAACAAAAAAAGCCGTCAGGAGCACCTGACGGGCTTGAAGGACGAGACGCGGACGATGATCTTCTACGAAGCGCCGCACAAGCTGCTGGCCACGCTGCAGGATCTTTCCGCGGCGTTCGGCGCGGAGAGAAAAATTTCCCTGTGCCGGGAGCTGACGAAGCTCCACGAGGAGGTCCGGCGCACGACGCTGGGCGAGGCCGCGGCCTATTACGTGGAGAATCCGCCCCGGGGCGAGTTCGTGCTCGTCGTGGCCGGCGCGGAGGAGGCCGCGGAGGAGAGCTGCACGTTTGAAGGCGCGCTCGCGCTGGTGCGCGCGCGGATGGACGAAGGCCTCTCGACCAAGGACGCCGTCAAGCAGGTCGCCAAGCTGACCGGCTTTGCGAAAAATCAGCTGTACGACGCGATCTTAAAAGGATAAGGCTGCTTCTCCCCTGCTGATCGATCATAAAAACAAAAATCCCGCTGCTGGTCAAGCAGCGGGATTTTTTTGCAGAACTTATTTTCCTGCGCGCAGCTCCTTCATGCAGTTGGCGCAGATGTTCTTGCCGCGGTAGTTCTCGACGTTCCGGCCGTCGCCGCAGAAGATGCAGGTCGGCTCGTACTTCTTGAGAATAATGGACTCACCGTCGACATAGATTTCGATAGCGTCCTTCTCCGCGATGTCCAGCGTGCGGCGCAGTTCGATGGGCAGAACGATCCTGCCGAGCTCGTCGACCTTTCTGACAATGCCTGTTGATTTCATGTGAATGCAACCCCCTAATTTCTTTTCTTCATGCACAACTGGTATTTGGCCAGCAACGGATGCTGCATGGACATCCGCTGTCCCCTCAAGCCATCCCTATTCTACCATCCAATTATGTACAAATTTTGAACAAACTTATTTTTTCTTAACGGAGTTTCAAACATGTTGTTGAATTTTCTTTGGTTTGGTCTGATTCTCCTGTCTGTGATGGCAGATTTGTGTTCCGGTCAACCGTTTTCTTCCAGTCAGGCAGCGTTTTCCGGCGCGGCGGCGGGGATCGAGCTGACGCTGTCGCTGGCAGGGCCGATCTGCCTTTGGTCGGCGCTGGCGCGGGCGATGGAGCAGACGGGACTGACTGCCCGGTTGTGCCGGGCGGTGCGGCCGGGGCTGCGGCGGCTGTTTCCGGTGTGCGCAGCGGATGAAGAGGGCTTTTCGGCCCTGTGCGGCAATCTGGCCGCGAATCTGCTGGGGCTCGGCAATGCAGCCACGCCGCTCGGCGTGCGCGCGGCGCAACGGATGCAGGCGCTGTCCGGCGCGGCCGGTGCGTCGGACGAGATGTGTCTGCTGGTCGTGATGAACACAGCTTCCCTGCAGCTCATCCCGTCGACCGTCGCCGCCGTGCGGGCAAGACTCGGCGCGGCGCACGCGTTTGACATTCTCCCGGCGGTGTGGCTGGCGTCCGCCTGCTCCGTCGCAGTGGGGATTCTGGCGGCGCGGGGGCTGAAGCGATGCTGGAAAACCTGACGGAGCTGCTGCTGCCCGGGCTGCTGCTGGCCGCGGGCGCGGTGGGGCTGCGCAGGAGACGGGACGTGTACGGCGATCTTCTGGCCGGGGCGCAGGACGGGCTGCGGCTGCTGGTGACGCTCGCGCCGTCGCTCGTTCTGATGCTGACGGCGGTCACGATGCTGCGGGAGAGCGGCTTTTTCGACTGGCTGACACCGCTGGTCGCGCCGGTGTTCCGCGTGCTCGGCATCCCGCCGGAGCTTGCGCCGCTGGTGCTCATTCGCCCGCTCAGCGGCAGCGCGGCGCTCGCCGTGGGGACGGAGCTGATGCAGCGCTACGGCGTCGATTCGCTGATCGGGCGGACGGCCGCGGTCATGCTCGGCTCGTCAGAGACGACGTTTTATACCATCAGCGTCTACTTCGGCGCCGCGGGCGTGCGCGGGACGCGCTATGCCGTCCCGGCCGCGCTGATTGCAGATCTCACGGGGTTCTGCATGGCGGCGTTAAGCATAAGGCTGTTTTTTTAAGAGGGTGTATCTGCGGAAGTCTCTATACATTCCCGGACTTTTCTGCTATAATATGAAAACTTATGATATGACGAAGGGTGAAACACATGAAATTTCTGATCGATCTGATCTCCGAGCAGCTGTCCGGCGCGTTTGAGAAGGCCGGGTTTGACGCCGCCTATGGCCGGGCCACGCTCTCCAACCGGCCGGACCTGTGCGAGTATCAGTGCAACGGCGCGCTGGCCGCGGCGAAGAAATACCACAAGGCTCCCATCCAGATCGCGAACGCCGTGCTCGAAGCGCTGGGCGAAAACGAGATGTTTGCCAGTGCCGAGGCCGTGATGCCGGGCTTTTTGAATCTGAAGATCTCGGACGAGTATCTGGCCGCCTATCTGCGCGGCATGGATGCGGACACGCACTACGGCGTGCAGAACGATCCAGACGCCTGCACGATCGTGCTGGACTACGGCGGGCCGAACGTGGCAAAGCCCCTGCACGTCGGCCATCTGCGCAGCGCCATCATCGGCGAATCGCTCAAGCGGATCTATCGCTTCTTCGGCAACCATGTGATCGGCGATATCCACCTGGGCGACTGGGGGCTGCAGATGGGCCTCATCATGGCGCAGCTGCAGGATGAAAAGCCGGGACTCCCCTACTTTGACCCGGACTTTACCGGCGAATATCCCGCCGAAGCGCCGTTCACGATCTCGGAGCTCGAGCGCATCTACCCCGCCGCCAGCGCCCGGAGCAAGGAAGACGAGGCCTTCGCCGCCCGCGCGCACGAGGAGACCTTCCGCCTGCAGCACGGCGAGCGCGGCGAGCGCGCGCTGTGGCAGCACATCCTGCGCGTCTCCGTCGAGGATCTGAAGCGCAACTATGATAATCTCGGCGTCAGCTTTGACGTCTGGCTCGGCGAGAGCGACGCGCAGAAGTATATCCCGCAGCTGCTCGAGACCGTGAAGGCAAAGGGTATGTGCGTGGAATCCGAGGGCGCGCTGGTCGTGCCGGTGCAGGAGGAGACGGACGCGAAGGAGGTCCCGCCGTGCATTCTGGTCAAGTCCGACGGCGCGACGCTCTACGCCACGACGGATCTGGCCACGATCGTCCAGCGCGAGCAGGATTATCACCCGAAGAAATACATGTATCTGACCGACAAGCGGCAGAATCTGCACTTTGAGCAGGTCTTCCGCGTGGCGAAGAAGGCCGGTCTCGTCGGGCCGGAGACCGAACTCGGCCACATCGGCTTCGGCACGATGAACGGCAAGGACGGCAAGCCCTTCAAGACCCGCGCGGGCGGCGTGATGCGGCTGGAGACGCTGATCGCGGACGTGACGGATTACGTCACGAGCAAGATCAAGGAAAACCAGACCGTCTCCGACGAGGAGCTGCCGCAGACGGCGAAGTGCATTGCGATGGCTGCGCTCAAATACGGCGATCTGAGCAACATGCCGACGAAGGATTACGTGTTTGACCTCGACCGGTTCTCCTCGTTCGAGGGCAATACGGGCCCCTATATCCTCTACACGATCGTGCGGATCAAGTCGATCCTGGCCAAATATGGCAAGCCCGTCTCGCCCGCGCAGCTGCTGCCCGCCTGCAGCGCGGAGCAGAAGCAGCTCATGCTGGTGCTCAGCCGGATGGCGGACGCGCTGTGGTCCGCGTACCGCGATTCCGCGCCGAACGCGATCTGCGCGTATATCTACGAGCTGGCGACGGCGGCGAACAAGTTCTACCACGACGTGAAGATCCTCACCGAGCCGGATCCGGCCCGGCAGGCCAGCTATGCGGCGCTGATCGATCTGACGCGCGGCGTGCTGGAAACGTGCATCGACCTGCTCGGCTTCTCCGCGCCGGAGCGGATGTGATCGAAGAAAACGCATAAGCGCAGCCCCGCGTTCCGGCCGGAACGCGGGGCTTTTGCGATGTAACAGGAAGTCAGAGGAGCTGCCGCCATGCGGCAGCTCCCCGTCTTCGCCTCCGGCGTGCCGAAGGAAAAGACTCACTTCATGTTCCGCTCGTAGGACTCGATCATTTTCTTGACCATCTGGCCGCCGACGGAGCCGGCTTCGCGGGAGGTCAGGTCGCCGTTGTAGCCGTTCTTGAGGTTGACGCCGACTTCCCTAGGCGTTCTTTTACATATTAAGAATTTTTCATTCCGTAATTTTCGACATTTTTACGATATTTTCAGTGTTTTTAGAACTTTTTCATTGAGCATTTTTGTTGTAAACGCCTACCTCTGACTGTTTCGGCAGCGGAAAACTCCGCATAGGTGCTGCTCCCAGCTCTCCAATGAAGCGGTAAAAGATGCGAATACTCTGACGGAACGGCTGCTCTCGGTGGATTGTTTTCTGGATGCCTTGCGGCAATTCCTTTGGCCCAACCTCAATGCGCTCAACGAACAGGGATAGCGTTTCTCTGTCCAGCTTTTCAATGTGCGTAAAATGCCGTGCCCGGTCAAAGAAGCGTTGGTAGTTTTCTGTTACCTGTTCTGTTTCGTCTTCATCCAGCGTTACCAGAAGTCTTTGAAGTCCATCGCTTTCCTTTTGAAGCTGGGCGACCATATCGGTCAAACGCGCATCATCCAGCTTTCCCTCCGCATTGTCCATGTAGAGTTTGGTGATTACCTTATCAATCGTTTTCAGACGCGCATTTGCTCGATCCTGCTGAAGCTGACGGTTTTGCTTTGCTTCGGCCGTTTGCGTTTCCCGGAGAACAGCGCCGACAAGCTGCTCAATCTGCTCATCGGTCATAGCAAGAATTTCATTCAAATCCCGCCGCACGACCTCCATAAGATCACTGTAACGGACTCGAACACCCTCGCAGGGGTCTGCAATGTCAGGCCGCTGTTTTGTGCAGGACAAATACCAGTATTTTTCCCGTTCTCCCTTATAAACCGTTCCGCAGGAACAAAGCGAATGTCCGCAGCGTCCACAAACGGCAATACCGGAAAAAATGCTTTTGCGCACATGATCGTACTTCTGATAATTTCGTGTGCCTTTTCCGAGATTCAGCATTGCAGAATCAAATGTCTGCTGCGACACAAGCGGCAAATGTGTATCGCGCGTAATCGCCCAATCTTCTTGTGGAACAGAGAGTTTCCGTTCCGAACGGATGCTGGCCTTTTTCGTCTTGCCAAGCAGCGTGTGTCCAAGATAGACCTCGTTTTTGAGGATTCGCTTGACCGTCGTATAATTCCAAAGGTCAGACGCATGGCTGGCGCCCTCGTCACCAAAGTTATCACGGTATAACACGCGATATTTAAGCGGTGGGATGACCCCGTCAGCGTTCAATTCCATTGCAATTTTCCGCGATGAATCCCCGGACGCTGCTGCGGCAAAAATTCTCTGCACGACCGGCGCTGTCATTTCGTCTGGGATGAGCTGATGCACATTTTCCGGATTCTTCTTGTAGCCATACGGAGGGCAGGCGCAGTATTGACCGCTTTCCCGTTTGTTTTTCAGAACGTTTTTAACCTTACGCGAACCGTCGCGCAGGTAGACTTCATTCATAGCAAACTGGAATGGTGCGAAAACGTTCTCCTGTGCCGTGTCAAAACCGTCGGAAATCGTAAAAAAGTGAATACCGCGCTCCGGAAAGTATTCCTCGGCGTAATAGCTCGATTCCCGCATATTTCGTCCAAGTCTGGACAGGTCTACGGTAACGACGGTATTTGCTTTTTTCTTTTCCAGTGCTGCCAGCATTTTTTTGAATCCGGGTCTTTCAAAATTGCCGCCCGACCATCCGTCGTCCTGAAAAAGCTCAGCCAAAAACAAATTATGCTGCGCGCAATACTTTCGGATGATATTTGCCTGGTTCTCGATACTTCCGGAAACGGTCTTTCCGACCTCATCTACTGACAAGCGAAGATAGCCAAATACAACAATGAATGTGTTGGTTCTCATGTTTAGCCTCCTTGAACCAACTTCCTGTCATTATTATAACTTATAGGATTGTAAGTGTCAAATTTCTCGTCATTTTTCGGAGATTCCGAGATTTTCCTTGCAATTATCTCTGCAATGCTGCTCTCGCCCAGAAAGTGCCTTTGAACGCAGTAAACCGCGTTGTCAATCTTAATTTCACGCTGATTCGTAGAAAACACCTCCTGCACATATTCTGCACGGTTCTGAAGTTTTCTAATCAGAATATGGCACATGAATCAGCTTTATCCAATATTGTCGCACTTTATTTGCGTTTCACCATGAAACGCTTTTTTCGTCAAAATCCGCACGATGGATTCTGCGCGGATTTATCTTTGTAACTATCGTTTTTCAAAGGCTTCGCAGACGGCAGCGGGCAAAACTGCTCCATAGGCTTTACCTCCCTCCATGCTTATGGCGGGGCGTTCTACGCTGTGACGCATCCACGCTCTGTTCTGGAAACATGGCAAGAAAATCTGTCGCGTCCATGTGATAGTCCGTATCATAGCTGGTATCAAGGTCATTCGTGATAGCAGCCAGCCGCGCCGCATGCAGCGGCTCGGGTAAAATT
>DHKK01000113.1:3130-5079 GCA_002404795.1 Clostridiales bacterium UBA4696 | reverse complement strand
TGCAGCCAGTTCATGACGCCGGAGCTGTTTCTCCGGATGCTGCGCGAGGCCGCGCAGGATGCCGGCCGCGACGCGCGCCTGCTCGAGCCGCTGATGCAGTCCCGCGACCACCCCGCCAGCCTGTCCTCCGAGCAGTCTCTCTACCTCAAGGGCGATATCCTGCAGATCCTGTAAAAACACCCCCAGCGGGGAGTATTTTACAATAAAAATACAGCGCCGCTGCCCAAACGGGCAGCGGCGCTGTGGCTCGTTATGCATCCGGAACCGCGATCTCTTTGATGGTGAATTCGTTGCCCTGGAGGAGCCAGGTCTGGGGGCTGCCGCAGTGGGGGCAGATCTTGCCCTGCGGCACGGTGGGGTAGTCCTGGCCGCAGGTGCCGCAGTGCGTCACGGCGGGGATGCGCTCGATGACCAGCTCGCAGCCATTCAGCAGCGGCGTACGTTTGCAGTTCCAGTTCCACACGTCGATCAGATACTCCGGCACGACGGTGGAGACCTCGCCGAGCTCCAGCGTGACGCGGCGGATGCGCGTCACCTGGTTTTCCTCCGCGATCCGCGCCAGCGTGTCAGCAATGTGGAAGACCACGCCAAGCTCGTGCATGGCTCAGTCCTTCCGGCCGCGCAGCGTCTCGCCGAGGCGCTTGCCGGCCATCGAGGCGATGCCCTTGAGCTTGTCCTCGGCCTTCATCATCGTGGAGCATTCGGGATGGTCACGCTTGAGATGGATGGCGTCGAAGACGCACTTCGTCGTGCAGACGCCGCAGCCGATGCACTTGTTCGGGTCGACCCAGCTCGCGCCGCAGCCGAGGCAGCGGGCAGTCTCGGTCTGGACCTGCTCGGGCGTGAGCGTCCGGCGCGCGTCGCGGAACGAGTGCGGGTCGACCGCGGGGTCGACGGCCTCGGTCTGCCGGGCGGCATGATCGTAGCAGTTGACGGAGAAATTCTCCTTGTCGAGCATGATGAAATCGCGGCGGTTGCGGCCGATCTTCAGATCCGCGCCCTTGTGGACGTAGCGGTGCAGCGATTCGGCGGCGCATTTGCCCTCCTCGATGGCGTCGATGACGAACTTCGGGCCGTGATACACGTCGCCGCCGACGAAGATGTCCTCCTCCGCCGTCTGATAGGTCAGGGGATCTGCGACGGGGTAATTGCCGCGGTGGAACGCGACCTTCGTATCCTGGAGCAGCGAGCCCCATTCGATCGCCTGACCAATGGCGAAGACGACGTGGTCAGCCGGGATGGTGATCGTCTCGCTCTCGTCGTAGACGGGGGAGAAGCGGCCCGTTTCGGGGTCGATGGTGCGCAGGCACTTTTTGAACACGACGGCGGTCACATGGCCGCTTTCGTCCTGCAGCAGCTCCTGCGGGCCCCAGCCGGCGCAGATCTCGACGTGCTCTTCTTCTGCCTCAGCGATCTCGTCCTTTGAGGCGGGCATGGTCTCGCGCGATTCCAGACAGACCATCGAGACCTTTTCTGCGCCGAAGCGCACCGCGGTGCGGGCGCAGTCGATGGCGACGTTGCCGCCGCCGACCACCACGACGCTGCCCTCCATCCGCTGCGTCTCGTCGGCCAGCGCCTCGTGCAGGAAGTGCACGGCGATGTCGGTGCCTTCGGCCGTTTCGCCCGGCACGCCGGGCAGACGGCCGCCCTGGCAGCCGATGGCGACGTAGAACGCAAGATAGCCCTGCGCACGCAGCTGCTGGATCGTCACATCCTTACCGACCTCGACGCCGCAGCGGATCTCCACGCCCAGCTCGCGCAGGACCTGGATCTCGGCGTCGATGACGGCCTTTTCCAGCTTGAACGACGGGATGCCGTAGGTCATCATGCCGCCGGGGCGGGCGGACTTTTCAAAGACCGTGGGCTTGTAGCCGCGGGTGGCCAGATAGTACGCGGCGGACAGGCCCGCGGGGCCTGCGCCGATGATGGCGATCTTCTGCTCCCAGCCG
>DHKK01000113.1:0-3081 GCA_002404795.1 Clostridiales bacterium UBA4696 | reverse complement strand
TCAGACGGCTGGAGGCGACGACGACGGGCGGGATATAGCGCGTCTCGGCGTGCAGATCCTGCTCGGCGAGGAATTTCTTGACCGCATCGATGGCGACGGCCTGATCGATCGTGCCGCGGGTGCACGCTTCTTCGCAGCGTTTGTTGCAGACCCGGCCGCAGACGGCGGGGAAGGGGTTGTCCTTCTTGATGAGGGCCAGCGCCTCCTGATATTTGCCCTGCGCGGCGAGCTTCAGATAGCCCTGCACGGCGACGTGCGCCGGACAAGCGGTCTTGCAGGGGGCGGTGCCCTGGTCATAGCAGTTTTTGCGGTTGTTGTCGCGGTAGTCGGGGTCCCAGTGCTCCTCGCCCCACTTGAGGCCGTAGGGGAGCTCGTGCTTCGGATATTCCACGGTGTTGCCGTGCTTGTCGCAGAGCTTCTGGCCGAGCTTCACCGCGCCCGCGGGACAGTATTCCACGCACTTGCCGCAGGCCACGCATTTGGCCCGGTCGACCTCCGCCGTGTAGGCGCTGCGGGAGAGGTTCGGCGTGTTGAACAGCTGCGAGGTGCGCAGCGCGTTGCAGATGTTGACGTTGCAGTTGCAGATGCCGAAGATCTTGTTCTCGCCGTCGATGTTCGTGATCTGGTGGACGAAGCCGTTGTCCTCGGCGGCCTGCAGGATGTGCATGGCCTCTTCGTAGGTGATGTCGTGGCCCTTGCCGGTCTCGCGGCAGTAGTCGGCAAAGTCGCCCACGCCGATGCACCAGCACATATTGTCGTCCGCGCAGCCCTCGCCGAGCACGGCGCGGCTCGTGCGGCAGGAGCACTGGCCGACGCCGATGTGCCCCTCGTATTTTTTCAGCCAGTAGGAAAGATGCTCAATATCGAGCGTCTGGTTCTCCATCGAGATGGCCTTTTCCACCGGGATGACGTGCATGCCCACGCCGCCGCCGCCCGGCGGCAGCAGATGCGTCTTGCCCGCCAGCGGCACGTAGGTCATGCGCTCAAAGAACTTGGCGAGCTCCGGATGCTGCTCCAACCGGGGGTTTTTGCCCGAAAGCTCCGCATCCTCCTCCATGTTGAACAGCTCCGCGCTGCCCGGCACGAACATCGGCAGGATATACCGCCGCTCCGAGGGCGGCGCGGTGCGCCCGTTGTGGTCATAGTGGTAGCCGTAGTCGTATTCCAGAAGACCGATGTAGCTCATCTGGTCGAGCAGCTCCTGGAAATGCGGCTTCTGCTCCTGGGTGACCTTGTTCATCTTCCAGAGCTCTTCGACGGTGTAGGGCGTGCGGAGCTTCATGGTCAGGGCGATGTCAGCCATCTCGTCGGTCACGACGCCGGCCAGACCCCAGTATTCCGCGTCCTCCGCGCTGAGTTTGCCGAGCTTGTGGTCGACGACGTCGGTGATCTTTTTGCCAAGCTTCAGAATTTTCTCCCGCGGCGCAGCCTCGCCCTTGGCGGCGGGGGTCAGCGCGCGCTGCTTCAGTTCCTGATCGATCATGCGTTTGTCTCCTTCTTCTTTTCTTTGTGTGTGCGGATCCGGGTGCAGAGCCAGTCGGCGAGCGCCTCGACGCCCTCGCCGGTTTTTGCGGAAATGGGGAAGATCTCAAGATCGGGGTTGCGCCGCCGCGCAAACGCGGTGACCTTGTCCAGATCGAAATCAAAATACGGCAGCACGTCGATCTTATTGACGATCATCGCGCCGCAGGTCTGGAAGATGAGCGGGTATTTGAGCGGCTTGTCATGCCCCTCCGGGACGGAGAGGATCATCAGGTTCAGATGCGCGCCGGTGTCAAATTCCGCCGGGCAGACGAGATTGCCGACGTTCTCCAGAATGACGAGATCGAGCCCCGCCGCGTCCAGCTGCTGCAGCCCCTCGCGGGTCATCCCGGCGTCAAGGTGGCACATGCCGCCCGTGTGCAGCTGGATGACCTTCGCGCCCGTGCGCGAGACGGTGTCCGCGTCGACGTCGGAGTCGATATCCGCCTCCATCACGCCCACGCGCAGCTGCCGCTGCAGCAGCGGCAGCAGACGCAGAAGCGTCGTCGTCTTGCCGGAGCCGGGCGAGGACATCAGATTGATGAGATACGTGCCCTGCGCGTCCAGCTTGCCGCGCAGCCGCTCCGCCGCAGCGTCATTGTCCGCAAAGACGCTCTGCTTGACCTCAATGATGCGATACCGATCCATGCCGTGCCTCCTGAACGTTTTTCCAGTAAAAAGTGTAACATATGCGGGAGAACTTTGCAAGAAGATGCAGACAAACCCGGCATTTTGCCGAAAACGCCGCCGGCGCTTTTGTGCCGGCGGCGTTGTGGATTGGGTGGGGATGCTGCCTCAGCCCCTCCGGCTGCGGCGTTTGCGGAGGTCGGGGAGGGCGGCGGCGGAAAGGAGCAGGAACGCGCCGGGGATGTAGAAGGCTGCGGTCCCGCGGCCGCCGGTCTTGGGCAGGACGTAAGCGCCGTGGTTTTCAATGCACAGCGGGTCTGCCGATGTTCCAAGGCCGGTATAATCTCCGCTGAAGGTCACGCTGTATGCCAGCGTGACGGGATTCTGCGTGATCGTCACGGTTACGGAAACGTGCGTGTCGAGAAAGCCGTCCGGGACCTTCGTCTCGGTGAGCGTGTACGTGCCCTCGGTCAGCTTGCGGAACTGCAGGTGGCCGTCCGCATCGCTGACGGCCGTGCCGACGACGGTCCCCGCGGCATCCGTCAGCGTGAATTTTGCGCCGGGCAGCGCCGCCTGGGTCGCGCCGTTCACCTTTTTTACCCAGAAGCCCGCGAAGCACACCCGGGCCCAGACCGTGTTGGATTCCTTGACCGTGGGGGCCTGCACGGTTCGGAAGCCGAAGGCGTTGACGGCCTGCGGCCACGAGACCGTGCCGCTGGCCTGATCCTGATCGTCCTTCGTGTGCAGGAGGTCCATGGAGTCCTTGTCGAAGGTCTCCGGCGCGCATACCGGGATCCGGACCTGGAATCTTGCGTTCCCGGCCAGCTCGGTCCCTTCCCCGGCGACGAGCTTGAAGGCGGTGACGGACGCGTAGTCGGTGACCGAGGCTGTCCAGATATCGGCGCTCACCATAGAGCGTTTCTTCAATCGCCT
>DHKK01000121.1 GCA_002404795.1 Clostridiales bacterium UBA4696 | reverse complement strand
AACTATCTTATTGCACTATACAGCTCTGCTCCGCCCGCGGGTGCCGGTTTCATCAGAAGAACGGGCGGAGCAGAGCCCCGCCCCTACAACGCGTGACACAACCCTTTCCCGCAAAAAGGTGCAGACCAGCAAATCCGGCCTGCACCTTCTATTGACGGCAAAGATTCTAAGGCAACTGCTCACAAACCTGGTTCCCCCGTATCAGGCGGCGCGTAGTCGGACACCCGTAAGGTGACTATCGTGTGGAACGACACCTGAAGTATTGGTGCTTACCTGAACGCAGAGGCAGAATGCACCAAACGCGTCCCCACGCACTCTTTTCTTCCCTATCTTTTCTCTTGCGAGAGAAAAGATAGGGCCGCCGGAGGCGTCGGCAGCTGCAAATTTGATACAACCTCTCAGTCAGCTGCGCTGGCAGCTCCCCTGCTAGGGGAGCCTGGGGTCAGGCTTTGGCCATCAGTTCGGCGGCGGGCATGACGGGGTCGGTGTTGACCTGGGCCATCCGGCCGGCGTCAAAGCTGGCGGCGACGGCCGGGTCGATCGGCAGGCGGGCGAGGACGGGCAGGGAGAACTGCAGCGCCAGCTCGTCAAGCTTGCTCTTGCCGAAGATCTCCACGCGTTTGCCGCAGTCCGGGCACTGGAAGTAGCTGTAGTTCTCCACAAAGCCGTAGACCGGGATGTTCATCATCCGCGCCATGTTGACGGCCTTGGAGACGATCATGGACACGAGACTCTGCGGGCTCGTGACGATCACGACGCCGTCGATGGGCAGCGACTGGAACACCGTCAGCATCACGTCGCCCGTTCCGGGCGGCAGGTCGACGAACATATAGTCCACCTCGCCCCAGCACACGTCGGTCCAGAACTGCTTGACCGCGCCGCCGATGACCGGGCCGCGCCAGATGACGGGATCGGTCTCGTTGGGCAGGAGCAGGTTGATGGACATGACCTTGATGCCCTCCGGCGTGACGGCCGGGAGCATCCCGTCGTCGCTGCCGACGATCTGCTCGTGCAGGCCGAAGGCCTTCGGGATGGACGGGCCGGTGATGTCGGCGTCGAGAATGGCGGTCTTGTAGCCAAGCTTGTGCATGGCCATGGCCAGCATGGAGGTCACGGTCGATTTGCCGACGCCGCCNNTTGCCGGAGACGACGGCGATGACCTTTTTCACCTGCGAGTTTTTGTTGGGTTCGGCAAGCAGGCTCTCCTGCTTGCGGTCAGAACAGCTTTCGCCGCAGCTCGAACAGTTGCCGCTGCATCCGCTCATAATCAAAACACTCCTTTTGTGTCGTTCTTTGCATCATTCTATCACAGAGGGCCGGAAAGTCAACGGTGCGCCTGATAAACGGCCTTGCAGAACGCAAAGACCTCGCGCAGCGTATAGTTGACCTTCAGGATCCACGGCCATGTGCCGCTGGATAGCCCATAGGGCTCCATGCCGAGCGTCTTTGCGATATATTTTGCCCGGCACATGTGAAAATCACTCGTCACGATCAGCACGCGCGACGTGTCCAGCCCCGCCGCTTCGGCGAGCTTCGCCGAAAACTGCAGATTTTCCCGCGTGTTCGACGCCTCGTCCTCTTCGATGATCCGGGACGCGTCCGCGCCGTGTTCGGTCAGATAGCGAGCCATGACCGACGCTTCCGTGTGCGCCTCGTCCGGGCCCTGCCCGCCAGAGACGATCACGGTCCGGTCCGGGTGCGCCTGCAGGAATTCGAGCGTCTTGTCCAGCCGCTTTTTGAGCGTCAGCGACGGCCCGTCGCCCTGGACCTGCGCGCCGAGGACAACGATGAAGTCCGGTGTTTCGTCTGGTGTCATGGCGCTGTCCTTTCCCTGTATGCTGATATAGCCCATCGCGCCGAAGATGACTGCCATCGAGACGGCCGTCAGCGCGATGAGGACCCGGCTCCAGACCTTCGGCGCGTCCTTTTTTCGGAGGATCCGCAGCGCCAGCAGCACTGCCGTCAGAAGCAGCAGACACACGCCTGTCATGCCGATGTGCAGCGGCAGCGCCAGACAGACCGCGCCGAGCAGCGCGATCGCCGCGATCAGCCATACCGGGATCATGTTGCGTCCTCCAGCTCGCAGGAGAGGGTCTCCCACTGCTCCATCATCTGCGCGAGCGTGTCCTCCGCCTGCTGCTTTTCCTCCATCAGCCGTGCCAGCTCCTGATAATCGGCGGCCGCGGCCTCGATCTTCGTGTCCAGCTCCGCCGAAAGTGCCTCCTGCTTCTCGATCTCGCGCTCGAGCGTGCGGACCTTTTTCTCGAGCATCTTGCTGCCGGAGGTCTTCGGCTTTTCCTTGTGCTCCTTTTTGGGCTTTTCGGGCGCGGGGGCCGCGATGGCCTCCTTCTCCTTGATGGAGCGGTATTTTTCGTAGCCGCAAAGATAGTCGCGGATCTGCCCGTTTTCCAGCTCCCAGATGCGGGTGGCGAATTTGTTGACGAAATACCGGTCGTGCGAGACGAAGATGAGCGTGCCTTCATAGTCCTCCAGCGCATCCTCGAGCCATTCGCGCGAGTCGATGTCCAGATGGTTCGTCGGCTCGTCGAGGACGAGCAGGTTGATCTTCTCGTCCATCAGCATGCACAGCCGCAGCCGGCTCTGCTCGCCGCCGGAGAGGGAGCCGACCGTCTTGAATACGTCCTCGCCCTCAAACAGATACGCGCCCAGCCGGTCGCGCGCGGTCTGCACGGTGCAGTTCTTCTCATAGAGCATCGTGTCGAGGAGCGTCCGCTCGGGGTGGGCAAAGTGGATGATCTGCGGCAGGTAGGCCCATTTGACCGTGGGGCCGAATTTGATGCGGCCCGCGCCCGCCTCCTCGCCGAGAAGGATCTTGAGGAACGTGGACTTGCCGGTGCCGTTGTCGCCGAGCAGGGCGATGCGTTCGCCGCCCGCGACCTGCAGCTCCACATCGGAAAACAGCGTCCGCCCGTCATACGCCTTGCCGAGCCCTTTGACGGACAGCACTTCGTTGCCGAAGAAGTCCCGCTGGGCAAATTTCGCCCGCATGGTCTTGTCCTGCGTGGGCCGGTCGGTCTTTTCGATGCGCTCCATCCGGTGCTGGATGGACATGGCGCGGCGGTAGAGCGTGCGGTTGTTGATGCCCCAGCCCTTCATGCGCTCGAGCGTGAAGCCAAGCTGGGCGAGCTTGGCCTGCTCCTTTTCGTATTGCTTGAGCTGCAGCTCAAAGCGCGCCTGCTTTTCCTGCACGTAGAACGAGTAGTTGCCGGAATAGAACTCCGCCTTGCCGTCATGCAGCTCCACGATGCGCGTGACGACGCGGTCGAGGAAATAGCGGTCGTGGGAGATGGTGAGGACAGTACCCTTGAATTTTTCGATATAGCCCTCTAGCCATTCCACCGCGTGCATGTCGAGGTGGTTCGTCGGCTCGTCGAGCAGGAGGATATCGGTCTTCTCGAGCAGCAGCCGCGCGAGGTTCACGCGCGTTTTCTCGCCGCCGGAGAGGCTGTCAAAGTCCTGCTGGCGCTGCGCGGCGGGGATGCCGAGGCCGTTGCAGATCTTGTCGGTCTGCATGTCCGTCTCGTAGCCGCCGCCGGTCTGAAAGCGCGTGGAAAGCGCGTCGTACTCGGCGAGCGTCGCCTTGTCCGGATGCGCCGTCATCTGCTGCTCCAGCCGGCGCATTTTGTTCTGGATGTTCGTCAGCTCCCGGAAGGCCGTGCGCAGCACGTCCTCGACGGTGTAGCCAGCGGGGTAGTGCGGGATCTGAGAGATGAGGCCGACCTTGCGGCCGGGCGCGAAGCGCACCTCTCCGGAGTTGTAGTCCAGCTCGCCGGTCAGGATCTTGAACAGCGTCGTCTTGCCCGCGCCGTTGCGCCCGAGCAGACCGACCCGTTCGCCCTCCTGCACGTCAAAGCTGACGCCGTCGAGCAGATTCGTATCCGCGTCAAAGCTCTTGACGAGGTCTTTTACGGAAATATCGATCATGGTGATTCCTCTTTGTGTTTCAGTCTGGCAGGCTGCCCGGTGTGGGGAACAACCTCTCAGTCAGCCTGCGGCTGACAGCTCCCCTGAAAGGGGAGCCTTTGGTTCGTGCGAAGATCCGAGGCCTCCCCTTCCAGGGGAGGTGGCGCGGCGAAGCCGTGACGGAGAGGTCGTCCCGGGCAGGGAGAACTTTACTGTTCCGCAAACCGTTCCAGGAATTCTTCCCGGGAGAACAGCACGTTTACGGCCTGCAGCAGGGCGTTTGCGCTCATGTGCGCGGGCAGGGAAAGGGCCTGCAGGAGCGCGGCCCGTTTTGCCGCGCTGTCGGGGCGGCCGGAAAGGCCGAGGGCGAAAAAGTCCTGCTTTGTGACCGGCTCGCGCGCGGGCGCGGCCTGCGCGTCTTCAAGATCGGCGCCGGCATTTCGCAGCGCCTGCAGAAGGGTCTCCGGGCGCATGCCCTCCACGCCGAGCAGGCCCTCTTTGCCGGGCGCGGTCTTGCGCCGCTCCTTGCCGGGGATGTCGGGGATGTAGGCGTGCAGCACGCCGTCCGTCGGCAGGGCGCTTTTAAGCGTATTGCGGATGAGAAAACCGGCGCCGTCGGAGTCGGTCAGGATGATGAGGCCCGTCGTCTCTGCGGCCTGGCGCAGCAGGCGCAGAAGCGCGGGGTCCTTCATGCCGGTAAAGCCGTCGGTGGTGAAGATCGGGGCGTCGACCAGCTGCCGCAGGGCGTTCTGGTCGTATTTTCCCTCGACGACGATCGCCTGCCGGACGCGAAGCTTATCCATGCCGCGCCTCCTGCGAAAGCTGCACGAGCAGCAGCTCCAGCAGCCGCTCGGGGTCGTCGGCGCCGGTCTTCATGGCGACGTCGGTCTGCAGGACCAGCTCCACGGCCTTCTGGCAGAAGCCGTCGGTCACGCGGCGCGCAGCCGTCATGGTCAGGCCCGCAGGGTAGCTCTTGAGGCCGGTCAGCTCCATGAGCTCCTTCTGCCCGCCGCCCGCAGACAGGATGACGCGCGCGTAAAACAGCCGCCGCAGCTGCGCCCCGATGGCGCCGAGCACGGCGATGGGGTCGGTCTGCATGGCGTAGAGCTCCTGCAGCTTGCCGAGCGCCGTCTCAAAATCCTCCTTGACGACGGCGTCGCTGATGTCGAAGGTCTGGGCGCTGAGCGCCGGGATGACGACGGCGTCGATGGCCCCGCGCGTGATGGCCGGGCCCTGCTGATAGGCGGCAATCTTGTCGATCTCCCCGGCGAGCGTGGTCATAAGGCCGTCGGTGCGGAAAATGAGGTACTGGCACAGCTCGTCCGTGACGGTCTTGTCGTGGGCGCGGAAATGCCGTGTGATCCACGCGCACAGATCGCGTTCCGACTGCTTGCCGAACGTGAGGATCTGCGCGTGCTCGCGGATGGCGGCAGCGAGCTTTTTCATCGTGCCGTTGATCTTGAACTCCACCGTGTCGTAGACGAACAGCACACAGCAGTAGTCGGGCAGGTCGGAGAAAATGGCGGCGTACTGCTCCCGCGCGCCCTCCGGCTGTTTGAATAGATCGACGTCGTCCACGCGCACGAGCGTCCGCTCGGCCATCATCGGCATGGCGTCGATGGCGTCGGCCAGGGCCTGGGGCGTGCAGTCGTCGGCGGAGAAGCGGTGGCAGTTGAACTCGCCCGCGGGCCCGTCCGCGATCTTTTTCGTGATGAGATCCACGTAATGGCTGCGCAGAAAGGCCTCTTCGCCGCTGATGATATAAAAATTGCCGAGCGTGCCGGTCTTGAGGTCGCTCTTGAAGCGGCGCAGCGCTTCCCCGGCGTCCTGGTCGGGTGCCTTTCTTGCCATGTGTTTACCCCCTGATGGTGATCGTGCCGGACAGGTCCGTGCGGTACACGGCCGCGCCGGACTGCCGGATACGCGCGAGCGTCTGCGCGGCGGGATGGCCGAAGCGGTTGTCCGCCCCGGCGGAAATGAAGACGGCCTCCGGCTGGACGGCGCGCAGCAGCGCCTCGGATGTCGAGGTGGCCGCGCCGTGATGTCCGGCCACCAGCACCGCCGCCTGCGGCAGCGTGTGCAGCGACAGCAGCCGGTACTCGGCCTGCGCGGTGAGGTCGCCGGTTATTAGAATATCATATTTTTCGCAGGCTGCCAAGACGCAAAGTCCTGCGTTTTCCTCGTCTTTCTCCCCGGTGGGCGCGAAAATGGTCAGACTGCCGCCATCCTGCGGCAGTACGAGGTCCTGCGTGACATAGCGGATGCGCGTCCCGGCCTCCGCTGCGGCGAGCAGGATCTGCGTGCGCAGGCGGCTGCTTGGTGAGAGCTCCGGGATGTAGAGCGTATCGACCTGCACGCGGCGCAGCAGCTGGCGCACGCCGTTGCAGTGGTCGGCGTCAAAATGCGTGAGGATGAGGCGGTCGACCGTCGTCACGCCCCGGGCGAGCAGATACCGCGCCGCGGTCTCGCCGCTCGCGTCCTCCGCGCCGCCGCAGTCGATGACGGTGACGCTGCTGCCTGTCCGGCTGACGAGGCACTGCCCTTGCCCGACGTCCAGCATGGCAAAGCTGCTCGCGGGCATCGAGGCATCGGCGCAGGAAAGGGCCATGCAGCACCCGGTCACCAACACCGCGGCCGCCAGCGCGTGCCAGAGCCGGACCGTCCCCGGCCGCAGCGCCAGCAACAAAACCAGCGCGTAGAGGAAGACCGCCGCCGCGATCAGATATCCGTTTTCCGGATACAGCGCGGCAAACGGCACCTTCGCCGCCCCATGCGCGGCCAGCTGCACGAGCCGGACCGGCCAGCTCAGCACCGCCGCCGGGACGGCCGCCGCCGCAGGGAGGGCGAGGGCGAGCAGCGCGGTCAGCATCGCGCCGCAGAAGACGATCGACAGCAGCCACAGCACCAGCACGTTCACGACCGGCGCGGCCAGCGAGATCTCGCCGAACTGGACCGCCGTGATGGGCAGCGCGAAGACCATGGACGAGAGCGTGCAGCAAAGCGCCGTCAGCATGGCGCGGAAAAGCCATCGCAGGGGCGTCTTGGGCCGCAGCCAGCGCTGCAGCCGCCGGTGATCCGTGAGCGCGCGGTAGAGCCGGCCCGCAAAGAGCACGATGCCTGCCGTCGAGGCAAACGAGAGCTGCAGCCCCACGTCCCGCACGGCCCAGGGATTCTGCGCCAGCAGCACAAGCAGCGCGGCGAAGATAGCTGTCGGCGGGTCATAGTCCCGCCGCAGGAGCGGGGCGCAGAGAACGATCGCCTGCATGACGCCCGCGCGGACGGCGGAGGCCGGCGCACCGGCCATCAGAATGAAGCACGCGGCGGCGGGCAGGCCCAGCGCGGCGGCGAGCGGATGGTTGCCGCCGCACAGCAGCAGGATCATCCCCAGCAGGATGGACACGTGCATGCCGGAGACCGCGACGGCGTGATAGATCCCCGCGATCGCCAGCTCGTTGCGCGCGGCGTAGCTGAGCCCGGAGCGGTCGCCCAGCAGCAGCGCGCGGACGAACCCGGCCGTATCGGCAGGGAAGACGGCCGTGACAGCCTCCTGCAGCCGCTGTGCAAAGCGCGCGGGCAGCAGGCGGAGCGGGACGGTCTCGGCCGCTTGGACATGGAGCGTCCCGCGGCAGCTGGCCGAGAGGAGCAGGCCGCGGCTGATATCGTAATCGCTGCCGCGGCGCAGCCGCTCCTGCGCCGTCGTGATGCGGGCAAGGCCGCTGAGCGTGTCGCCGGGGCGGATGTCCGCATCCGCCTCGTCAAAATACAAGATCGCCGTGCAGCTCCGCCCGCCAAGCTTCAGCCGTACCTCGCAGGACTGGCCGTAGGAAGTCTCCTGTGGGGCGGCGAGCGCTTCGGCCGCAAACGGCAGCTCCTGCCCGGCGTAGCGCTCCAGCGGGCGCAGAAACAAAGCCTCGCACCCGCGGCACCAGGCAAAGCCCGTCAAAAGCCCGAGCACGCAGACCGCCGCGCGGCGCGTCCCGGCTTTTCTCAGCAGAAACAGCCCGCCGCACAAAGCCGCCAGCCCCAGCAGCAGCGGCCAGGGCGCGGCATGGACGGCGTACACATACAGCACGGCGGCCAGCGCGAAGCCGCCGGAAAAGAGGCAGAGCCTTCGCATCGCTTGTCTCCCGTCATACAAAAAAACGGGCGCGCTGCAAGCAGCACGCCCGTTTTCAGGCAATTATTCTTCCGCCTTGGGCGCTTCGTCAGCAGGCTTCTCTTCGGCGGGCGCTTCGGGCGCTTTTTCGGCCTTTGGGGCTTCGTCGGCGACAACGATCTCAAAATCGTCGTCGGCAGGTGCTTTTTCGGCCTTTGCAGGCTCTTCTTCGGCGCGCAGGGAGGCGATGTAGTCCTTCAGCTCGGCGATGGCCTTCTTGGACTCGTCGATCTTCTGGCACCAGGGCAGGTATTCCGCGGAATCCATCTCTTCGCCGACGGCGTAATCGCGGTAGTAAAGCTTGCCGAGCTCGATCTCAGCCTTCTTGACCTTGTCCTCTTCGGCGTAGATGGAAATATTGGCCTTTGCTACGGCAGCCAGCTCCTTTGCCTTGGCGGCAGCGGTCTGGGCGGCTTCCATGGCGAGGTTCTTTGCAGTTTCAAAATTTTCAGAAAAACTCATAAGGAAACTCCTTTCAGTCTCTTATTTTTGTCACCAGTATAACACTGATTTTTAAAAAATGGAATAGGCAAGGGGCCGGAATTGTGAGGATTTTTGTAAATTTTCTTTTAATCGTCCGTGTCTTTGCTGTCGGCTGCCTCGGGCTTTGCGGACTTCCGGTTCACGTAAAGCGTGTCCGCGGTGGGCTTCTTTTTGAGCAGCACCCAGGCGAGGATCCCGGCGGCGGCCAGGAACGAGAGGGCGGCGACCAGCTGGCTCACGCGGATGCCCGTGGAGAACAGATACAGGCTGTCGGTGCGCAGACCCTCGATCCACGCGCGGCCGAGGCCGTACCAGGCGACGTAGAGCAGGAAGACCTCGCCGTCAAACTTCCGTTTTTTCGAGAACAGATGCAGGCCGATGAAGCCGATGAGGTTCCACATGGATTCATAGAGGAACGTCGGGTGGTAGTAGGTCACGACGCCCGCCGCGTCCTGCAGGCCCATCTTGAGGAAGGCGTCCGTCACGGCGCCGTGCGCCTCCCGGTTCATGAAGTTGCCCCAGCGGCCGATGCACTGGCCGATGATCACGCCCATGCCCGCCAGATCGAGCAGGACGGGCGCGGGGATCTTTTTGACCTTTGCCACGACGAGCAGCGTGATGCCGCCGCCGATGATACCGCCGTAGATGGCAAGTCCGCCCTCCCAGATATAGAGCATGGAGATGGGATCGTCCGCATACAGCTCCCAGTAGAAAATGCAGTAGTACAGCCGCGCACAGATGACGCCGATGGGCACGGCCCAGAGGATCATGTCGAGCACGTCATCCTGCGTGACGCCGAAGTCCTTTGCGCGGTGCAGCATATACAGAACGGCCAGCAGAAAGCCGCTGGCGATGATGATGCCGTACCAGTAGATGTCCTTGCCGAAGACGGTAAAGGCCACGGGGTTCGGGTCGACCGTGATGCCGAGATTCGGGAAGGTGATGGGCGAAGTCAGAAACATGGAAACATTCCTCCTTATTTGCCGGGGCAGACGATGCTGATCGCCGCGCGGGCGGGTGTGACCGTCCGGCGCAGGAAGCTTTCTGCCTCCTGCAGTGTGACGGCCTGCAGGGCCGCGAGCTCGTCAAAGCAGCCCGCGCCTGCGAAATACGCTTCGCATATACGATAGCAGGTCGATTCCAATCCGTCAAGCTCCCGGATGAGCCTGCCGCAGGCGGACTTCTGCAGCCGCGCGAAGCGGTGCGGGTCAAAGCCCTGCGCCAGCGCCTGTTCCGCGCCCCGCAGGATGGCGGCAAGCACCGCCTCCGGCTTTCTTCCCGTGCCGCCGGCCTGCAGCAGCGCTGCGCCCGGCACCTGCGTGAAGCAGGCGGAAAAATCTGCGTCGATCAAAGAAGCCTCGTACAGGCTTTCATACAGCGCCGAGCTCTCGCCCAGCAGCAGCTCGGCCGCCAGCGTGCCGACCGCGGCCTGATGGATCAGATCCTCTCCCGGCTCGGCCCGGAAGCCGATCGAGAACGAGGGCAGCGAGACGGCCGCGTGCCGCATCGTCCGGCGGCGGAAGACGCCGGGATCCTCCTGCAAAAACGGCCCGCGCAGGACCCTGGCGGAAGAAACTTCCGGCGTGCAGGCGCGTGCCAGCTCCGCCACGCGCTCTGCGTCCACGTCGCCTATCACGATGAGCGCCATGTTGTCCGGGCGGTAGAACGCGTCAAAGCAAAGCTGCAAAACCTCCGGCGTTACCCGGCGGATGGACGTGCGCGTGCCCGTGATCGGGGTGCGGATGGGGTGGCGGCGATAGAGCGCCCGGTACAGCCGCTCCTGCGCGCAGTCGGCAGGGGAGTCGGCGTAGAGCGCGATCTCGTCGGAGATGACTTCGCGCTCGGATGCCATAGCCGCGCGCGGGAAATCCGGCGTCGTGACCATGCGCAGCAGCAGCCGCAGGCAGTCCTCAAAGCGTTCGGTGCAGGAAAAATAATAGCCGGTCATGGCGTAGTCGGTGAAGGCGTTCACCTGCGCGCCGAGGCGGGAGAAGGCCTCCTCCGGGTCGCAGTCCGGCAGGGAAAACATGCGGTGCTCGAGAAAATGCGCCGTGCCGTCCGGCACGGTATGGCGTTCGCCGTTCCACGTAAAGCACACGTCGTTAGAGCCAAAATCAACGCCGAGAAACGCGAATTTCTCCGCGAAGCCCGGCTTCGGGAGCGCGCGCACGGCAAGGCCGTTCGGAAGCGTCAGGGAAAAGCAGCGCTCGCCGAGCGCGGGATAGTCGGTCCAGCTCATGCGTCCTCCTCCAGCGTACAGACGGTGTCGGGCGTCACGGCGGCCGCGGCCTGCCGGACAGCCTCTTTTGTGATGCGGCGCAGGGCCGCAGCCAGCGCGTCCGGGTCCTGCGGCAGATCTTCCGCTGCCCGGCCGGTCAGAAATTCGTCGAGCCGTCCGGGGCTGTCGCGCATCGCGCGCAGGTCGGACAGGAGCCCGGCGCGGGCGGTGTCCAGCTCCTGCTGCGAAAAATCTCCGGCGGCCAGCGCGCCGACCTGCTGCAAAATGGCCGCCTCCACGGCGGGCAGGTCGGCAAAATCGCACCCGGCCTCGGCGCAGAGGATGCCCTTGTGCCCGTCATACCAGCTTCCGGCCTCGTAGCAGAGCGACTGCTCGCCGCGGATGACGGAGTACAGCCGGTTCTGCTCGCCGCCGCCCAGGATTGCGTTGCATAGGAGCATCGCGGGATAGCGGCTGTTATGCAGCGTGATGCCCGTGCGGAAGCCGAGGGCGATGCGCCCCTGCGCGAGCGGCAGACGCACGCGCGTCCGGCGCAGCGCCTTGGGCTGCAGGCCTGGAACGGTCGACACGGGGACGCACGCGCTTCGAGGCAGAGCTTTCAGCAGTGGCCGCAGCAGCGCTGCGACTTCCTGCGCGGGCTTGCTGCCGAGATAAAACAGCTCTGCGCGGGACGAGGCCAGCACCTTCTGATAGTGTGCCCAGAGCGCCGCTTCATCCACGGCGGCAAGCGACCCCGCCTCGCCGAGACGGCCCACGGCGTAAGCTTCGCCGCGGCACATCTGCCGCAGCAGCTGTGTCTGGCAGTATTCGGCTTTGTCATCGAGCGTGCTTTCGATCGTGTCGAGCAGCTTCTGCCGTTCCTGCATGACGATCTGCGGCACAAAGACGCCGCCCTGCGTCCGCGGGCGCAGCAGCAGCTCCGCCGTCAGCTCCAGCAGGCGGGAAAATACCGGCTCGCCCGCATACCGGTCCTCCAGACCGTCGGCAAACAGGCCCGTCAGCTGGATCTCGCCCTTTTTCCGCACGAGCGACCCGACGGACGCGCCGCAGAGCGCGTCCAGCCGGTCCGCGATTGCGCGGATGGAGGGCGCGCTTTCGCTGCCGCGCAGCAGAACGCTCGGCAGCAGTGCGTTCATGGCTGCCTCCTGATGGCAAAGCGGCCGCAGGAAGCTGAGGCTGAAGCAGGCGGTCTTGAAGCGGTCGGTCTGCACGGCGGTCAGGTACACCTCCGGCAGAAGTTCGAGTCTTGTCGTCATCTTACTTCTTCTCCGCCTCCGCGCGCAGCCGGATGATCTCGTCACGCAGCACGGCGGCGTATTCGTATTCCATCATGTGCGCGGCCTTGCGCATCTGGCTCTCGAGCTTCTCGATCTCGCGTGCAAGCTCCTGCCGCGTCATCTTCACGCCGTTTTTGCCCTTGTGCTCCGGCGTGGGGGAGGCAGAGATCTCAATGAGATCGCGGATGGATTTGACGATGGTCTTCGGCACGATGCCGTGCGCCTGGTTGTAGTCGTCCTGGATCTGGCGGCGGCGGGCGGTCTCGTCCATGGCGGCGCGCATGGCGGGCGTGATCTTGTCCGCGTAGAGAAGCACGCGGCCCTGCGCGTTGCGCGCGGCGCGGCCGATGGTCTGGATGAGGCTCGTTTCGGAGCGCAAAAAACCCTCCTTGTCGGCGTCGAGAATGGCAATGAGCGAGACCTCGGGGAGGTCGAGCCCCTCGCGCAGCAGGTTGATGCCGACCAGCACGTCGAACTTCGCCATGCGCAGATCGCGGATGATCTCCATGCGCTCCATCGCGCCGATGTCCGAGTGCATGTAGCGCACGCGGATGCCGTTTTCGGTCAGATATTTGGTCAGATCCTCGGCCATCTTCTTCGTCAGCGTCGTGACGAGCGTGCGCTCGCCCTTGTCGGTCGTGGCGTTGATCTCGCCGATGAGATCGTCGATCTGCCCCTCGATGGGGCGCACGAAGACCTCGGGGTCGAGAAGGCCCGTGGGCCGGATCACCTGCTCGGCGATCTGCCCGGCGCGGCTGCGCTCATAGTCTGCGGGCGTGGCGGAGACGTAGATGGCCTGATGGATGCGGTCTGTAAATTCGTCGAAGGTGAGCGGCCGATTGTCATAGGCCGAGGGCAGGCGGAAGCCGTAGTCGACGAGGCTCTTTTTGCGCGCGTGGTCGCCGTTGTACATGGCGCGCACCTGCGGCAGCGTCACGTGGCTCTCGTCGACAAAGAGGATGAAATCGTCGGGGAAGTAGTCGAGCAGCGTCGTCGGCGGGGTGCCGGGGGCGCGGCCGGCGATGACGCGGGAATAGTTTTCGATGCCCGTGCAGAAGCCGATCTCCTGCAGCATTTCCAGGTCGTACTGCGTCCGCTGGCGGATGCGCTGCGCTTCGAGCAGCTTGTCGTGCTCCTCGAAAAACCGCACCTGCTCCCACATCTCCGCCTCGATGTCCTTCATGGCGCGGGCCATCTTCTCCTTCGAGGCCACGTAGTGCGACGCGGGGTAGATGGCGACGTGGTTCAGAATGCGCTCCGGCACGCCGGTGACGGCGTTGATCTCGGAGATGCGGTCGATCTCGTCGCCGAAAAATTCGATGCGGATGGCCCGGCCCGCCCAGTAGGCGGGGTAGACCTCGAGCGTATCGCCGCGCACGCGGTAGGCGTTGCGGACGAAGTTGATGTCGTTGCGCTCGTAGCGGATGTCGGTCAGACGGCGCATCAGCTCGTCGCGGTCATATTCCATGCCGGGGCGGAGGGAGATGACCATGTTTTTGTAGTCGATCGGGTCGCCGAGGCCGTAGATGCACGAGACGGACGAGACGACGATCACGTCCCGGCGCTCGGACAGCGCGCTCGTCGCGCTGTGGCGCAGGCGCTCGATCTCGTCGTTGATGGCGGAATCCTTTTCGATATACGTATCCGTCTGGGCGATATACGCCTCCGGCTGGTAATAGTCATAGTAGGAGATGAAGTATTCCACGGCGTTTTCCGGGAAAAACTCGCGGAATTCCGAGCACAGCTGGGCCGCAAGCGTCTTGTTGTGCGCGAGAACGAGCGTGGGCCTGTTCACGTTGGCGATGATGTTCGCCATGGTGAAGGTCTTGCCGGAGCCCGTGACGCCGAGCAGGACCTGATCGCTCAGACCCATGTTGAGTCCCCGCGTCAGCGCCTCGATGGCCTGCGGCTGGTCGCCGGTGGGTCTGAATTGGGAGTGCAGCTTAAAGTCCATAGGGATCCTCCAGAATGCCGTCGTCGCGCATGGAGACGAAATCGCCGTCCGCGACGATGATATGGTCGGCCAGCACGACGCCGACCGCTTCGAGCGCCCGTTTTAAGACCAGCGTGGTCTGCCGGTCCTCCGGGCTTGGCAGGGCGAGGCCGCTGGGGTGGTTATGCGCCAGCACGACGGAGGTCGCGTTGGCGTCCAGCGCGGTCTTGACCACCTTGCGCGCGGCGATGGACGCGACGTTCACGCCGCCGCGGTGGATGCGCACGCAGTCGAGCGCCTTGCACTTGGCGTCGAGGCACAGCAGATACACGACCTCCTCGTGCTCGCCGTGGAAATAGGGGAGCAGGTACTGGCCGCATTTGGACGTGGTGTCGAGCACCTGGATCTGCGCGCTGCGGCTCATGAGGCAGCGGCGGGCCACCTGCGGCACGAGCGCGATGAGCTGCGCGGCGGCGTCGCCCACGCCGTCGACCTTTTTGAGCTCGGCCTCCGGCGCGGAAAATACGCCGTCGAGCGTGCCAAAGCGGTTCAAAAGCGCGTGCGCGGCGGGGTTCGTATCGCCGCGCGGCGCGGCGTAATACAGCAGCACCTCCAGCACCTGCACGTCCGAAAGAGAGTCCATGCCGCTCGTCTTCAATTGTTTCCGCATCCGCTCGCGGTGGCCGTCATGGATCGCCATAGGCCGCCTCCTTTGAAAATGTAAAATACAAGGCTCCCCTTCCAGGGGAGCTGTCAGCCGCAGGCTGACTGAGAGGTTGTTTCAAATTTGTAACTGCTGTTGCCTCCGGCGGCCCCTTCTTTTCCGCCTTGCCGGAAAAGAAGGGGGAGAAAAGGG
>DHKK01000142.1 GCA_002404795.1 Clostridiales bacterium UBA4696 | reverse complement strand
ACTGAGAGGTTGCTGCAAATTTGGTACGACCTCTCCGTCTCGGCTTCGCCGAGCCACCTCCCCTGGGAGGGGAGGCTTTGTGTCGTCTACTTCTTGATCTCCTCCCAATATCGCTTTGCGGCCTGTTCGGTTTTGTTGTCGCCGTAGGTGTAATAGGTGCGGTCCTTGATGACGTCGGGGAGGTATTGCTGGCGGACCCAGTGGTTGGGGAAGTTGTGGGGGTAGAGGTAGCCCTGGTCGCGTTCGAAGCCTGTGCCGTCGGCGTGGACGTTCTGCAGCTCGCGCGGGACGGGGCCGGTCTTCCCGGCCTTGACGTCGGCGATGGCGGCGTCAATGGCTATGCAGCCGGAGTTGGACTTCGGCGCGGTGGCAAGCAAAATCACGGCGTCAGCCAGCGGCAGCCGCGCCTCGGGCAGGCCCAGCTGCAGCGCGCTGTCGACACAGGCCTTGACGATGGGGATGGCCTGCGGGTAGGCAAGGCCGACATCCTCCGCCACGGAGCACAGAATGCGGCGGCAGGCCGAGGGCAGGTCCCCCGCCTCGAGAAAGCGGGCGAGGTAATGCACGGCGGCGTCCGGGTCGGAGCCGCGGATGGACTTCATGAGGGCGGACAGATCGTCATAGTGATCGTCGCCGGCTTTGTCATAGCGCATGGCCGAGCGCTGCGAGACCTGTTTTGCGTCCTGCATGGTGAGCGTGACGACGCCGTTCATCGGCCGCGTGGCGGTATAGAGGAACTCGACGGCGTTGAGCGCCTTGCGGATATCGCCGCCGCAGGACTGGGCGATATGGCCCGTCACGCCGGGTTCCGGGACGATGGTCACGCTGTCGCGCGACTCGAGGAAGTTCAGCGCCCGGTCCACTGCCCGCTGCGCCTCCGCCTTCTCCACAGGCTTGAACTCAAAGACCGTGGAGCGCGACAGGATCGCATTGTAGACGTAGAAATACGGGTTTTCCGTCGTGGAGGCGATGAGGGTGATCTTGCCGTTTTCGATGTATTCGAGCAGGGTCTGCTGCTGCTTTTTGTTGAAATACTGGATCTCGTCGAGGTACAGCAGCACCCCGTTCGGCGCGAGGAAGGTATCGAGCTGGGCGTAGATCTCCTTGATGTCGGCGGAGGACGCCGTCGTGGCGTTAAGTTTACATAATTTCCTCTGCGTTTTCTTTGCGATCAGGTTGGCGACGGTCGTCTTGCCCGTGCCGGAAGGACCGTAGAAGATCATATTGGGCACCGCGCCGGATTCGATGATGCGGCGCAGCAGGCCGTTTTCGCCCAGAATGTGCTGCTGGCCGCAGACGTCGGAAAGTTCCTGCGGACGAAGCGCGTCCGCGAGGGGCTGATACATATCGCCCGCCTCCTTTTTCTCTGTTTCTCGTATTATACCGGTTTCTGCTGCCAATTACAAGCGGACGGTTCCCTTTCCACCGCATTTGTGATACAATACGACAAACACAACGCAGGGAGGGGCAAACGCATGGAAACTGCCGAACGGGTGGCCGGGATCATTGCCGCGCTGAAAGAGGAATATCCGGATCCGGTCTGCGCGCTGCAGTACCGGAAGGACTATGAGCTGATGATCGCGGTGCGGCTGTCGGCGCAGTGCACAGACGCGCGGGTCAATCTGGTGACGCCCGCGCTCTTCGCGCGCTATCCGACGCTGGACGCGTTCGCGGAAGCGGACGTGGCCGAGGTCGAGACCTATGTCCACTCGTGCGGCTTCTACAAGCACAAGGCGGAGGATATCGTCCTCGCCTGCCGGATGCTGCGGGATGAATACGGCGGGAAGGTCCCGGACACGATGGACGCGCTCCTGCGCCTGCCGGGCGTTGGGCGGAAGACGGCGAATCTGCTGCTGGGCGATATTTACAAGCGTCCCGGCTCCGTCGTCTGCGACACGCACTGCATCCGCATCTGCAACCTGCTGGGGCTGGCCAGCGGCAAGGAACCGGCAAAGGTCGAGCAGCAGCTGCGCGCGATCCTGCCGCCGGAGGAATCGTCCGACTTCTGCCACCGGATCGTGCTGCACGGCCGCGCCGTCTGCGTCGCGCGCAAGCCCGCCTGCGACCGCTGCTGCCTCGCCCCCTACTGCAGGAGCTTCTCCGGAGACTGACCAAACCTATAAAAACCGCCCGTCTGCATCCAGCGATGCAAACCGTATCGCGCCTGTAGGGGCCGATGCCCACATCGGCCCGCGCAGGATGCACTGGTCTTACGGAAATCTATGGCGGAATCGCGACTACCCAACGGGCCGATGTAGGCATCGGCCCCTACACGGAATCTGAGAATTTTGCGCAGAAAAAGATAAACTGGCTTTGACGACCGCAAAACCGCCCGCCGATCTCGGCGGGCGGTTCGTTTTATTCGCTGAATTTCCGCTTCATTTCGGCCTGGCGGCCGCAGGTCATTTTGCCTTCGGGGCATTTGCCGGTGCAGAAGCAGGTCGGGCCGTAGAGGCAGAACAGCTCCGGCGAGCCCTTGCGCAGGGCGGCGAGGGCCTGACAGGCGGCGTCGCGGATCTCCCACTGCGCGCGCGTGCAGCAGCGCAGGCGGAAGAAGACATAGAGCTCGCCCGCATTCATCGTCGTGAGCACGGGGACCGTCTGGCCGCTGAGCATCAGGTAGCACAGGGCCGCCTCGTCCGCGCCGTGATCGCGCAGCTGCGCCGCGGCCTGTCCGGCCAGCTCGAAGGCGCTGCGGTAGCGCGCCTCCATCCCCTTGTCCCGGACGCTCTGCGGCAGGACATAGCGGTCATACCGGATATTCTGCAGCAGCTGCGGCGGGCAGAGCGACTGCATCCGGTGGCGCGTCAGGTGCGTGAGCGCGGCGAGCGAGAGGCCGCCAAAGAGCAGCGTATAGCTCGCCTGCTCCAGCTCCCGGCGGCGGGGCCGGGCAAGGAGCGTCTTCAGAAGCTCGATCTGCTCGTCCTCTTGCAGCGGCTGCGGGGCCAGACCTCGCGCGAGCAGATATGCGTCGCAGATCTTCTGTCCGGTGCCCTGCGCGGCGGACAGCACGGTGACAGGTTCGTCCGGGACGAGCGGCTGCGCCGCCTGCGGCGTCCAGTCCGGCGCGCGCCGGTAGACCTCCGGCTTCCGCAGGGCCAGAAACGGCAGCCGCGCCTCGCACTGGGAAAACAGACTCTCTCCGAGCGCGCGCAGCTCCGGGATGCTGCTGCCGCGGCCGTAGGTCAGCTCGTTCATCACATGGACGAGCTCGCGCGCGTTCATCGAGCAGAAGAAATTGCTGCAGAAGCAGTACGGCAGGACGAAGCGCGCGTCCTCCTTCGGCACGCCCGCGGCCTCCAGCTCGTCATAGATCCCGAACAGCGCCCGGACGGCTGCGTCGAAGGTAGCCGCCTGCGCCGGGTCGGAAAATTCCGGCGCGACATAGCCCGCGCCGGAAAAATCGACATACCGGCGGGATTTGACCGTGAACGACGCCAACCGGAACTCGATGAGGAACTGCTCGGCAAGGACGGAGACGTTCTCGAACGATAAGTTTACATAACAATGCTCCAGCACCGACGTGTGCCCGGAGGAAAGCACCTTGCCGATGAGCTTTTCGTTTTTTTCCTGCCCGGCGGCGAGGGACTTGGCGTAAATTTCATCCGCCGTGCCGTCCATCGTGGAGATCCGGCCGCCGGAGGCGATGATCGCAGCCGCTTCCGGGCTGCAGCTGATCAGGGTCACATGTCCATGCATCGTGGGTCCTCTCTTTCTCTTGCGGTATGTTTGGAGCTTAACGGAACGGCTCGCCCTGCTCGTCGTAGACCTCGAGCCGCCGGATGCGGGCGAAGTCGGGTCTGCATTCGGGCAGATAGGCCTCGATGGCGTTCACTAGCAGCTGCGGATTGCAGCTGGGGTTCTGCGCCGAGACGAGGACGGTCAGCTCCAGCTCCTGCCGGGACGGCTGACGGAGGCTGCACGCGAAGATCATCGGCTGCAGATCCAGCTCCGCCTCGCCGCCGCTCTTGGTGCGCTTTTTGACCAGCACCGGGCCGCCGGAAAACAGCGCCGCGATCCGGCTCTGCGCCGTCTCGGGCACACCGGCGTCATACTCGAGCGTGATCTCGGCCCGCAGGCGGGTCAGGTGCCGGATCTTGACCGCGCTCTCATAGGCCCGCAGCACGCGGATGCCGGCCGGCATGGTGCGATTGAGCAGGGCCGGGAGCTTTTCAAGGTCGACCGAGCCGTCCTGGATCTCAAAGTCCAAAATCTCGCAGCAGCTCTCGGAGCCGACGGGCAGTGGCAGGGCGATGGAGACATAGGCCCGCGGGCTGAAGCCCTGCGAGTGCCAGATCATGATGTCCGCCCGCTTGAACGCGCGCTGGAAGATGCGCATGAGGTCGAGATGCGAGATGTAGACCGCGTCGCCGGTCTTTTCAAACAGCAGGCGATTCATCGCACAGCCCCCTTTCGCTCAGCCGCCGGGCGCCGCAGCCGTTGCAGTGCGTGCGGCAGTCGGGCGTGGATTCCGAGCGCAGCGCCTTTTCGCGCTCGCGCAGCAGGAAGTTCGTGGTGACGCCGACGTCGATGGTCTGCCAGGGCAGGATCTCGCCCACACCATAGCCGCGGGTCGTATAGAAGTCCGGGTCAAGCCCGGCGCGGCGGAAGGCCTCGAGCCATTTTTCATAGTCAAAATACTCGTCCCAGCCGTCGAGCCTGCAGCCAAGGTCGTGCGCCTCGAGCAGGGCTTTGCCCACGCGGCGGTCGCCGCGGGCCATGACGGCCTCGAGGCGGCTGAGGTCCGACTCGTGATAGCGGTAATCGACGCACTTGGCGTGCAGGTTCGCCTGCAGCAGGTGTACGCGCCGCAGGTATTCCTCCGGCGTGATCTGCGCCGCCCACTGGAACGGCGTGAAGGGCTTGGGGACAAAGTAGGCCGTGGCCAGATTGATGGACAGGCCGCGCTTTTTCCCGTTCCCGTTTTCCCGCCAGACCTGCAGGATCTTGTAGACCAGCTCGGCGATGCCGATGACGTCCTCGTCCGTCTCGGTCGGCAGACCCAGCATGAAATAGAGCTTCACGCTGTTCCAGCCGCCGGAGAAGGCCGTGGCGCAGGTGGAGAGGATCTCTTCCTCGGTGACGTTTTTGTTGATGGCGTCGCGCAGGCGCTGCGTCCCGGCCTCGGGCGCGAAGGTCAGACCGCTCTTGCGCACCTTCTGGATGCGCAGCATGAGCTCGCGCGAGAAATTGTCCGCGCGGAGGCTGGGCAGCGAGAGATTGATCTTGCGCGGCTCGCAGTAGCGGAGCAGGCCGTCGGCCAGCGTCTCGAGCTCGCGGTAGTCGGAGGTCGAGAGGCTGGCGAGGGTGATCTCGCTGTTGCCAGAATCCTCGAGCGATTCGATCGCCTGCCTGCACAGGGTATCCGCGGATTTGGCGCGGATCGGCCGGTAGCAGAAGCCTGCCTGACAGAACCGGCAGCCACGGATGCAGCCGCGGAAGATCTCGAGATTCGACCGGTCGTGGACGATCTGGGTCGAGGGGACGATGGTCTTCGTGGGGAAATAGGCCCGGTCCAGATCCTGCACGATGCGTTTTTTGACGCGTGCGGGCGCGCCGGGCGCGGGCACAATGGCGGCAAGGGTGCCGTCGTCATTGTAAGTATGCGTATAGAGCGACGGGACGTAGACGCCCTCGAGCTTCGCGGCCTCGCGCAGAAATTCCTGTTTGCTCAGGCCCTGCCGCTTCGCTGCGCGGTAGCACTCGATGATCTCGCGGGTGCTCTCCTCCCCTTCTCCGATGGAGAAAAAGTCGATGAAATCGGCCAGCGGCTCCGGATTCACCGTGCAGACGCCTCCGGCGAAGACGATACCCTCCAGCCCCTCGCGGTCTTTGGCCAGCAGCGGCAGACCGGAAAGCTCAAGCATGTTGAGCACGTTCGAGTAGCACATCTCGTAGCCGAGCGTGAAAGCGACGAGGTCAAAATCACGGACGGGGTCGTGGCTCTCCAGCGCCCAGAGGGGCAGCTGGTGCGCGCGCATCTCCGCCTCCATGTCGCCCCAGGGGGCAAACACCCGCTCGCACCAGACGCCGGGCATCTCGTTCATCACGCCGTAGAGGATGCGCATGCCGATGTTCGACATGCCGATCTCATACGTATCCGGGAAGCAGAATGCCACGCGCACGTCGACGTCCTGCTTTTTCTTTACAATCTGGTTGTATTCTCCGCCCACGTAGCGTGCAGGCTTCTGCACGCGCGTGAGTATCCTGTGGATCTGATCTGTCATGGCCGTTCCTTCTCATTCGTTGCATTTCATTTCATTGTAACCGCTGCGGGCATAAAAAGCAACCGGTAACGTTCCGTTTCGCGGCCGGAACTGTCTGCCGGTGTTATTCGCCCGTGCGCTTCGCCAGCGTCAGCAGCCGGAGCGTCAGATAGGCTGCCGTGCCGAGCGGCCAGAGCCCGGCGCGGCGGAAAAACGTCAGGATGATCCCCGCCAGCAGCAGCGCCGCGCAGACCGCGAAGCTGCTGCGGCGGGAGACCGCCTCCGCCCGCGCCAGCGGCAGATGTTGTGCCAGCGCGCAGCGGACCGCCCGGCCGCCGTCCAGCGGCCAGACGGGCAGCAGATTGTAGATCCCGAGCATCAGGCTGTAGGCGGCAAAGGCGGGGCGCCGCATGCAGAACAGCGCCCCGCAGACCAGGTTGACCAGCGGACCCGCCAGCGCCGCGAGCAGCTCCTGCCGGTAGCCGAGGCCGGCCGCGTCGATCCGCAGATCGGCAAAGCGGAGCGTCAGCCGCCGCACCCGGCCGCCGCAGGCCAGCATCATCACGACGTGCGCGAGCTCATGCACGCCCATGGCGTACAGGATCGGCAGGACCGACCCGCTCCGGTCGAGCGCGGCAAGGACGATCGCAAACATGAAAAAGCCCGGCCGGAGATCAATTTCCGGCACCGGTCAGGATCTCGAACGAGCCGGACAGGGCCTCCTGCACTGGCTCGCCCTCCCGCAGCCGCTCCGTCAGGGCTGCGAACGCCTGCACGGTCTTCGTCTGCCGCGCGGCGCCGGAAAGCCGGGTCAGCGCAGCGTCCACCGCCGGGACGCAGGTCTTGAGCGTCAGCACCAGCATCACGAGCGCCAGCAGCAGATACACCCGGGAGATCCACGCCCCCGGCTGCCGGTCCGTTTTGCCGCAGGATCTGTCACGCGTCTGCTTCATTGCACGCACCTCCTCAGGGAACTATATGCGCCCGAGAAAATTTCATGCAAAACTCTTGACAAACTGCCGCAAATCCCCTATAATACTCGAGCTGACGGGGTGTGGCGAAGTTTGGTATCGCGCTTGGTTCGGGACCAAGAGGCCTCGGGTTCGAATCCCGACACTCCGACCACCGAAAAATCCTGAAATCGTATGATTTCGGGATTTTTCTTTACTTTTCAGACGATTTTACAGTTTTCATTCTAACGCATTTCTAACAAGCGCTCGACAGTGTACCGGAAATCGTCGCGGCTAACTGTTGCTTTCTCGACACGTCCAGATGCCCGTAGAGGTCTGCTGTCATGCGAATGTCGGCGTGTCCCATCCAGTCCTGCACGTCTTTCAGCGGCGTTCCTGCGTTGATAAGCAAACTGGCGCAGCTGTGTCTGATTTCGTGAAAACGGATATGCGGCAAACCGTGCTTTTTCAGGAGGTCGTTAAAACGATGGCTGATATAGTCCGGTGAATACGGGTGTCCATCGTCCCATTTGAACACATAGGGATTCTCCGTATAATCCGCACCGAACAAGCGCCGGTTTTCCGCTTCTGCACGCTTGGCTTCTGCAAAAATTGCTCTGGCTTCCGGTGTCAGCGGAAATGTGCGGCGGCTTGTTCGGTTCTTCGTCTTGTCCTTTTCCACGACGGAAGTGACTTTCACGACCGTATGGCAGATAGAGAGCGTTCCGCGTTCTTCGTCAATGCTGTCCCATTGCAGACCGAGCAGTTCACTTCTGCGCAGTCCGTAAATCGCCGTGATTTTGACAAGCGGCAGCAGCGGGTCATTTTGCAGTGCAGCGAATAGTGTCTGCATCTGCGCTGCACTGTAAAAATGTGCTTCCTTCCGCTCCTTCTGCGGCAGCTGCACAAATTGGCACGGATTGGCTGATAAAAGCTGATTGCGCACTGCTTCCGTCAGCACCTGAAAGAGAACATTCTTATGCAGACGCAGACTTTTGGGAGACAAACCGCCTTTTCCGTCCAGCCGTCCGTTTACTCTTTTTTCATCGAAGTACACTTGCAGCACCTTCGTCGTGACCTCTTGCAGCCTGATACCGAGCGCGTCAAAATACGGAAGAATATGCGTCTGCGCCAGCGTATCATAGCCCTGATAGGTAACTTCGTCTACACGCTTCTTCGTCTGTTCCAGCCAGAGACGAATATAGTCCGAAAAACGCACATCATCATGGATAATTCCAGCTTGCGTTTCATATTTTCGCAGCGTTTCGCGCAGCATCTGTTCAGCCTTGCGTTTATTGCCCTTGACCGGCAGGCCGGTCGAGATCCATTTCTGTTTGCGTTTGCCGTTTTCGGTGCTGTTCAGCACCATGTAGAATTTATCATTTTTTACTTGCAGGCTTCCTGTCATTGGTTACTCCTTTCTGACACTGGCCTGCTGTTATCGATGGACGGTATAGCGTGCGGAATTGATATAATCCAGCACACAGACCTTCGGAACAAGATACTTTTTCCCGATCCGCTTGGAGCCAATCATGCCGTCATGCAGCAGCTGATAGGCGGATTTTCGGCTGATTCCAAGCGCGCGGGCAAGCTCCTCCGGAGTAAGAATATCGCGGTATTCGTTGAGCATCCAGCCGCCCCCTTAGAACAATTCGCCGTTCGGCAGCGTGGGCAGCATCCGACACACGGACGTTATACGGCGTTTGAAGGCTTCAAAGCTCGCTGGTTCTTCAAACTGTACGTTGGGGTACTGCTTTTCCAGCGGAATGTTGCTGATAATGTAGACCTTCGTATAGCACGCAACGCGGTCTGCGTACCGGCACGGCAGCATGAGCGGATACCCGTCCAGATAGCAGAGCATATCGGACAGCGGCAGACTGGAACGGAACTCATCAAAGACAAGCACGTCCTGCCCATTATAGCCGTCGAACGGATGCGCGTAGTTTGTCACGCGGCAGACGTTTTCATAGCCGTACTTTTCCATGACCTTGCGCGTCTTGCCAACGCCTGTTTCACCCCAGATATACTCGACTGTCAGCTTGCGGAACTCCTTGCGGTACTTTTCTTCCAGCAGCGTCTGCCGGGCTTGCTCGATGCGCGGCAGATGCAGCATGGCGCTCGGACACTCCCGCATGATCTCGGCGTTTGTCGCGCCATTTTCGACCATTGCAAAAATCGTTTCTGTTTGCTTCACGCGGCGATCTGATTCCTCCGGAAGTTCCCCGGATTCCTCAAACGTTTCCGGTTTGTTCGTCTCGGATTTGTCACTGTCGCGCCATTTTCCTTCCTTGCGGATATAATCCCGGTTTTCCCGGTGCGTACCTTTGGCGGCTTCAATGTGCGCACCATAAAAGCGGCGCTGCACGCTGGTAAACTCTTTTGCATTGGAAAATGCCATATAGACGTGCGTGTGCGGTGCTGCGCCCTCTTCGTCACACATACACCAGTAAAGACAGCCGCTGAGCGCCTGAATGTTGCTTTTGATGGTTTCATGGGAAAAGCC
>DHKK01000200.1 GCA_002404795.1 Clostridiales bacterium UBA4696 | reverse complement strand
GAGCAGATGCCACGCCTCGATCTTCTTCCTGTCCTCGAAGGTCAGGTAGCGGTACTTTCCCGTCAGTCTCACCTCCGTCCTATGGGGTTGTAGTAAAGAAAAAACGCACAGCCGACTCACTTGAGTCTCTGTGCGTTTAATAATAATGGACGGCAGCTCCGATCTGCTGCAACGTTCTTCTTGCCGCCGGCGCGGAAATGTACTATAATGGGAAAAACGACCTGCCTGGGAGGGCGGGGGATGGAGGAACCTGCTATGCAAACGATCTATCGCTTTTCTGCGCCCGGCCGCACGGAGATCAGCGGCAACCATACCGACCATCAGCACGGCTGCGTGCTGGCCGCGGCCGTCAATATGCAGACCACGGCGGAGGTGACGCTGCGGGACGACGACCGCATCCGCGTCGCGTCGGAGGGCTATGCGCCCGTCGAGATCCGGCTGGACGATCTGTCCATCCACGAAGACGAGAAGAACACGACTGCCGCGATCGTGCGCGGCGTGGCCGCCGCCTTCCGGCAGCGCGGCTGCGCGCTGCGCGGCTTTGACGCGAGCGTCCGGTCCACGGTGCTGCCCGGCTCCGGGCTGTCGTCCTCGGCGGCGTTCGAGGTGCTGATCGGCACGATTTTGAACGAGCTGTTTTTTGACCGGAAGCTGACCGCGGTCGAGATCGCGCAGATCGGCCAGTACGCGGAGAACGTCTATTTCGGCAAGCCCAGCGGCCTGATGGACCAGACGGCCTCGAGCGTCGGCGGGCTGGTCTTTATCGACTTTGCCGATCCCCAGACGCCGCTGGTCGAGCGTGTGGAATTTGACTTTGCCCACTGCGGCTACACGCCCTGCATCCTCGACTCCGGCGCGGACCACGCGGATCTGACCGACGAATACGCCGCCATCCCGCAGGAGATGCGCAGCGTCGCGCGCTGCTTCGGCAAGGAGGTCCTGCGCGAGGTCAATGAGGCGGAGTTCTATGCGCAGCTGCCGGCAGTCCGCGCGCAGACCGGCGACCGCGCCGTCCTGCGCGCCATGCATTTCTTTGATGAGAACCGCCGCGTGCTCGAGCAGGTGCAGGCGCTGAAAAACGGCGATTTTGAGACCTTCCTCGCGGGCGTGCGGGCTTCCGGCCGCTCGTCGTGGATGCTGCTGCAGAATATCATTCCCCTCGGCAGCACCGCCCATCAGCAGATGGCGCTGGCACAGGCTCTTTGTGAAAAGCTGCTGGACGGCCGCGGCGCCTGCCGCGTGCACGGCGGCGGCTTCGCGGGCACGATCCTCGCCTTCGTGCCGGATGAGATGCTCGGGCAGTTCCGCAGCGGGGCGGAGGCCGTATTGGGCGCGGGCAGCTGCCACGTGCTCTCCATCCGCCAGACCGGCGGCACGCGTTTGGCGTAACGCATATGCGAAGAGCGGAACGCGCGGTCACGGACCGCGGGAAGATCCTGCGGATCCTGGATGCCTGCCACTGCTGCCGCGTCGGGTTTTCCGACCCGGACGGCGCGTACATCGTCCCCCTGAGCTTTGCCTTCGTCCCCGGTACGCCGGACCGGTTTTATTTCCACGGTGCGAAGGAGGGGCGCAAGGCCGCGCTTATCGCGGCGCGGCCGAAGGTCGGCTTTGAGCTCGACTGCAGCTACGCGCTGGTCGAGGGAACGACCGGCTGCAGCTATTCCTGCCGCTACCAGAGCGTCATCGGCACGGGCCGGATCGGCGAGGTGACGGACATGGAGGAGAAAAAACAGGCGCTCGCCGCCATCATGGCGCATTATGAACCGGAAAAGAGCTTTGCGTTCACAGACGAGCAGGCGCAGCACGTCGCGGTGTTCCGCCTGGACGTGGCGGAGCTTGCCTGCAAGGAACGAAGCTGAGGAGGAAGCGTATGAACGATTTTGAACTGCAGCACCTGCCGGAGGCCTACCGGCCGCTGTCGCCCTGGACGTATTTCGGGCTCGGGATCCTGTATTCCCTGCCGCTGGTCGGATGGATCTTCCTGATCGTCCACGCCATCGGCAGCC
This sequence comes from Clostridiales bacterium UBA4696, assembly GCA_002404795.1. Lineage (GTDB taxonomy): Bacteria > Bacillota > Clostridia > Oscillospirales > Oscillospiraceae > CAG-170. The sequence goes on along the minus strand of DHKK01000200.1, from coordinate 12,458 downwards.
AGAACCTCAACCGGCGCAACTACGCCCGCAGCTATTTCTGCGTCTACGTGCTGGCGATCATCCTGATCGCGGTGCTGGGCGCGATGGGCGTGCTGAGCGGTCTCGGCGACGTGACCAGAGGGACATTCGCCTGAGAAGGCCTTGCGGCACAGACAGAAAGACACAAATACCGGCTCGATTCGAGCCGGTATTTTGTGTTTCGTCGGGAAATATTTCCTAAATGTGGGGTCTGGCCCCCGCTTTCGACACATTCCGCGCCCGCCGTGTGATATGGTGAGGCTGCAGGGAGACCGGCTCGAGCTGCACGGCGGCGGCCGTCCGGTCATCCGGCTCTGACTCGCTGGCGCATGCGACGACCCCGGCGGCAAGCTCCCGCGGAGACAGCGCTCCGCAGGCGCGGAGGTACTGCTCACACGCAGCCTCCGGCACGCCGTCGGTGGTAAGCACCAGCAGCTCTCCTCTTTGCAAGGACAGTCTGACGCCTCCGGCCCGGTGTTCCTCTCCCACACCGAGCCCGGGCGGCGGTGAGGCTGTCCCTATTTTTTTGACGCTTCCGCCCTTTTTGAGGTACGACGGCGCTGAGCCCCATTTGTAGAGCACGCCCTCCGCCGTACACAGGTCGAGCTCGAGCAGGTCGATGGTGGAGAAGCAGCCGTCGCCGCGCAGCAGATACAGCTCGTTGAGCAGCGCCATCGCCTCCGGCGCGGCGAAGCCGGCGGTGAGCATCGCACGGAGCAGGGAAATGGCCTCCTCCGCGTCGGCCTTCGCGCCTGCGCCGGTGCCCATGCCGTCGCACAGCAGCACATACTGCAGCGTCCCGACCTGAAAGCACGCGCCCGCGTCGCCGCAGAGCGTATCGCCCCGCAGCCCGACCGCCCGCACGCCGAGCGAGAGCCGCCAGCGCGGCGCGCCCTGCGCTTTGGGCCGGCGCCCGGCCGCGCGCACGAACCGCGCCAGATGCCCCAGCAGCGCGCAGGCGATCTGCCGGGCTTCCTCGCTGCGGCGGAAGGCCAGAAGCTCCGCCTGCTGCGTCCGCAGTGCCTGGTTGACGGCCTCGCGGAAGGCCTCGGCGCGGATGCAGACGCTACAGAACGCGGGCGGCAGATCGCCCTCGCGGGCCTGCCCCTGCCGCAGGATCGTCCCTGCGCAGCCGCAGAGCAGACGGTAGGTCTCGTCCGCGCGTTCCTGCCAGCACAGCTGCTGCCGCACGCAGCTGCGGCAGACGGCGGCGGCCGCGCTGTCAAAGATCAGGGCCGGGGCCGTCTGCGGCTCCGGGAGCGCCGGGTTCACCCGCGCCTCGAGCGCGAGCAGCACGTCTGCCGCCTGGTCGAGGGCGTCCGGGGCGGCGGTCCGGGTCTCGGCTGCCGGGTGCTCCGGCAGCGGCGGCAGGAGCCAGGCGAGCAGCGTGCCCGCCAGCACCCCGAGCGTCCAGCCCGCGTGCTCGCCGCCCCAGACGAGCACGCACAGAAAATACATCCCCGAAAATACCGCCGCCCGCGCCAGCTTCCGCCCTGCCGCGAGACGGCAGGCGAGCAGGGAAAAGCAGAAGCAGGCCGTCTGCGGCGGGCTCGGCACGCTGCCGAGATCCAATACCAGCCCGCAGGCCGCGCCGACGGCCAGCGCCTCCGGCCCGGCCGCGGCCAGCACGCAGATCGCCGCCGCCGGGATCACGGCCAGCGGCACCCCGAACGGCAGCTGCACCCGCACGAGGCCAGCGAGCAGACACACGGCGGCCGCATACGGCCGCAGCCGTGCGTTTGCCGGGGCGGGCGAGAGCATGCGGACGCTCAGCGTCAGCAAGACCAGCCGCAAAATGAGCTGCAGCGCCGCCTGCAGCCCGCCGTCCGCGCGCAGGACGAAGATGACGCCCAGCAGCGCATAGATCCCGCCCGCCGCGGCCGGGGCGAGCCAGCCCTGCTCGTCCGGCACCAGATCGGCCAGCAGACAGCTGCCTGCCAGCAGCAAAAACCCCGCCGCCACCGGCTCCAGCGCCGCGCTGAGGCCCCAGAACACGGCGTAGCCCGCCGCCGCGCCGAGATACGCGCAGATCGCAGCCGGGCCGAACGGCAGCACGCACACCGGCGCGAGCGCCAGCGGCACAGGCCCGTCCAGCAGTCCCGCGCCCGCCAGCACGAAGCAGAAGCCGCCCGCGCCCAGCGCGCGCAGCAGCCCCCGCAGCAGCGGCCGCGCAGCAAGCACCTGTGAAAGCCGCTGCCGCAGCCCGCCCGGATCCGCGTGTCTGATGTCCATAGCGCCGCCTCCTTTGTTCCTTCGTCCACTTTACCGCCGGGGCGGCGGGAAAACGGTCGGGAAATGGCGCGGGAAACCCTGCGCGGCGCGAAAAGAAAATCCGCGTGTCGCTTGCGTTTATGGGAAAAATGACGTAGAATGGAGAAAATCCTGCGCGGATGCCCGCGGGCGTCTGCCTGAAAGCGAGGATACCCGTTTTGGGAAAGGAAACCGAATACAAGCTGGAGGTCGGCGATCTGCAGCTGCTCGACTGCATCCTCTGCAGCGAGTCCGTCGCCAGCCGGATGCAGGCCCCGTTCACCTATATCCGGATGCAGACGACCTACTATGACACGGAGGACGGTCTGCTGGAGAAAAACCGCTGGATGCTCCGTCTGCGCACGGAAAACGAGCGCAGCGTCGTCACCATGAAGACGCCCGGCGAGGGCCATACCCGCGGCGAGTGGGAAGTGGAGAGCGAATATCTCGACGAAGCGCTGCCGGAGCTTGCAAAGCTTGGCGCGCCGGAGGCGATCGGCCGTCTGGACGCGGAGGCGCTGCTGCCGGTCTGCGGAGCGAAATTCACCCGCATCACAGCGCCGCTCCGGCTCTCGGAGCAGACGACCTGCACGCTCTGCGGCGATCTCGGCGAACTGACCGGCGGCGGGAAGAAGGAGCTTCTGTGCGAGCTTGAGCTCGAGCTGCAGGCGGGCGAGGAGGCGGACGTGCAGGAATTTGCAAAGACGCTTGCCGAACGCTTTCATCTTCACGAGCAGCCGCGCAGCAAGCTGCAGCGCGCCCGGGCACTGACACGAGAATGATCAATACCGCCGTCCGGCGGAACATGAGGGGAACACCATGGATATCAACAAAAACGCCAATCTCAGCATGCTTTGCGACTTCTACGAGCTCACCATGGGCAACGGCTATTTTGTCCAGGGCATGCAGGACCGCATCACCTATTTTGATATTTTCTTCCGCAGCGTGCCGGATAACGGCGGCTACGCCATCGCCGCCGGGCTGGAACAGGCCATCGAATATGTCCAGCAGCTGCACTTCGACGAGGACGATATCGCCTATCTGCGCAGCCGGAACATGTTTGACGAGGGTTTCCTCAGCTACCTCCGGGACTTCCGCTTTACGGGCGATATCTGGGCTGTGCCGGAGGGCACGCCCATCTTCCCGCGCGAGCCGATCATGACCGTCCGCGCCCCCGCCATCCAGGCGCAGCTGGTCGAGACCTTCCTGCTGCTCACGCTCAACCACCAGAGCCTAATCGCCACCAAGGCCAACCGCGTCGTCCGCGCGGCCAAGGGGCGCGTGGTGTTGGAGTTCGGCTCCCGCCGCGCCCAGGGCGTCGATGCCGCGGTCGACGGTGCGCGCGCGGCCTATATCGGCGGCTGCAAGGGCACGGCCTGCACGCTGACCGACCAGCTCTACGGCGTGCCCGCCGGCGGCACCATGGCCCATTCGTGGGTACAGATGTTCCCGTCGGAATACGAGGCGTTCAAGGCCTACTGCGAGACCTATCCCGACAATCCGACCCTGCTGGTCGATACCTATAACACGCTCCGGTCCGGCATCCCGAACGCCATCCGGGTCTTCAACGAGGTCCTGAAGCCCCGCGGACTGACGAAGTGTGGCATCCGCCTTGACTCCGGCGACATGACCTACCTGACCCGCAAGGCGCGCAAAATGCTCGACGAGGCCGGCTGGCAGACCTGCCAGATCTCGTGCTCGAACTCGCTCGACGAGTATATCATCGAGGACATCCTCAACCAGGGCGCGCAGATCGACATGTTCGGCGTTGGCGAGCGGCTCATCACCGCCAAGTCCGAGGCGGTCTTCGGCGGCGTGTACAAGCTGACGGCCATCGAGGACGAGCAGGGGAACATCATCCCCAAGATCAAGATCAGCGAAAACGTCGGCAAGATCACGAACCCGCACTTCAAAAAGGTCTACCGCCTCTTCGGCAACGACACCGGCAAGGCCATCGCCGACTATCTCTGCGTGCATGACGAGACGGTCGATGACAGCCGGGATCTGGAGATCTTTGATCCGCAGGCGACGTGGAAGCGCAAGAAGGTCTACAACTTCACGGCCAGGGAGCTGCTCGTGCCCATTTTTAAGGGCGGCGAGCTCGTCTACCAGCTGCCGGCGCTGGACGAGATCCAGGCCTACTGTGCCCAGCAGGTCGATACCCTCTGGGATGAGGTCAAGCGCTTCGACAACCCGCACACGTACTACGTCGACCTGTCGCAGAAGCTCTGGGACATCAAGGACCGGCTGCTGCACGAGGGCGGAAAGATCAGCTAAACAGGAAAAACAGCATCCGCCCGGCAGAGCCGGACGGATGCGCGTCTATGGAGGGAACACTATGACCATTCGCGTTGGGATCATCGGGCGGAATTTTGTCGTGGACTGGCTGCTGGCGGCGATGGAGCAGGTGCCGGAGCTGCGCCCGGCGGCGATCTATTCCAGATCTGCGGAGACGGGCCGGGAGTTTGCGGAGAAGTATCATCTGGATGCCGTCTATACCGATCTGGAGGCCTTTGCCGCGGCGGACACGTTCGACGCGGCCTACATCGCCAGCCCGAACCGCTGCCACTTTGAACAGGCCCTGTGCCTGCTGCGGCACGGCAAGCACGTGCTGCTGGAAAAACCGGGTGTCCTGACGGCGGCACAGACCGGGATGCTCATCGAGACGGCGAAGGAACACCGCGTGGTCTATCTCGAGGCCATGCGGCTGGTCTTTGACGACGCGCTGCCCATCATCCGGGATGCCCTGCCCGAGATCGGGACGCTCCGCCGCGTGACGGCGGAATTTACCCAGTATTCCTCCCGCTATGACCGCGTGCGCGCCGGGGAGCAGGGCATCAACGCCTTTGACCCGAAGCTCTGCAACGCGGCGATCTTGGACATGGGCTGCTATCCCATCCACGCGCTCGTGTCGATGTTCGGCGCGCCGGCACATGTGTCGGCGGAGGCGTATCATCTGGAAAGCGGATTTGAGGCCGGCGGCATCGCGCTTCTGCGCTATCCGGGCTTCGTCTGCGAGGCTATCTGGTCCAAGGTCTGCAAGCAGGCGTCACCCACGACCTTCATGGGCGAGGACGGCTCCATCCTCCTTGACGACATCAACCACATCCGCCGCATCTGGCTCGTCCGCCGCAATGGTGAGATCGTGGAGCTGCCGTACCGCGAGAAGCTGCCCAACAACATGATGTACGAGCTGCGCGAGTTCGCAGGCTATATCGCCTCCGGCACACAGCCGGAGAAGCGCAACCGCGACAGCGTAATCACCGCGTCCGTCATCGAGCAGGCCCGCCGCCAGACGGGGACGCTGTTCGACGGGGAATGAGATGTGAAAAACAGAAAACGCGCAGCCGGGGGATCCCGACTGCGCGTATTTTCATGCGGAAAGCTGACGAGGTGCATGGCAGGACTGCACACCCTTCTCCGAATGGATGCTACATCCGTTACCCGGACAGCCAGCTCCGAAACGGCAACCTTGCGGCACACAGGGTGGTCTGCTTAGTGCTGCTTGGTTCCCCACCTGACACGATTCACAGAGCCCTATTGCGCAAGACCAGATCTTCAACACCGCTTATCCGGGTCAGACGACACAGCATACACCCTCGGTCGGGAATTCCTCCCCGCTGTAGCGGATTGCGGGTAACAGGGCACCGCTATCTCCCCAAGTAGTGCAGCCTTGCCACGCACCTCGCCGTGACAATGACGATTCAGTCCAGTTTGCTTTCGACGAAATCGACGAGCTCGCCGACGGTCGCGATCTTGTCCTCAAGCTCGAGATCGACGCCCAGCTGCTCCTCCAGATCCATGACCATTTCGACGGTATCCAGAGAATCGACGCCCAGACTTTCAAACGTGGTGTCGCGGGTGATCTCATCGGCCGGAATGTCCAGCTGCGAGGCCAGATACGCCTGAATTTTCTCAAACATCCTGAATTCCTCCAAGGTTTCAATTTGCATAAGACTATGATACGAATATTTTCCCGGATGTCAAGAAGAAAAGTGTAAATAATCTGTTTCGGGTCAATTCAGGAAGTCGCGGAGCTTTTTGCTTCTCGACGGATGGCGCAGCTTGCGCAGGGCCTTGGATTCGATCTGGCGGATCCGCTCGCGCGTGACGTCGAACTGCTTGCCGACCTCCTCGAGCGTGTGCGGCTTGCCGTCGACCAGACCAAAGCGCATGCGCAGCACCTGCTCCTCCCGCGGCGTCAGCGTGGACAGGACCTCCTCGAGCTGCTCGCGCAGCAGGGTATAGCTGGCCTCCTCCGACGGCTGGGAGGCCTCATCGTCCTGGATGAAATCGCCGAGATGGCTGTCTTCCTCCTCGCCGATGGGCGTTTCGAGGGAGACGGGCTCCTGCGCGATCTTCAGGACCTCTTCGACCTTGCTCTGCTCGATATGCAGCTCGTCGGCGATCTCCTTCGTCGTCGGCTCGCGGCCGAGCTTCTGCACCATCGCGTGCGAGGTGCGCAGCACCCGGTTGATGGTCTCCACCATGTGCACGGGGATGCGGATCGTGCGGGCCTGGTCGGCGATGGCGCGCGTGATCGACTGGCGGATCCACCAGGTGGCGTAGGTGGAGAATTTATAGCCCTTCGTATAGTCGAATTTTTCCACGGCCTTCATGAGGCCCAGATTGCCCTCCTGGATGAGGTCGAGCAGCTGCATCCCGCGGCCGACATAGCGCTTGGCGATCGACACGACGAGCCGCAGATTCGCCTCGGACATGCGCTTGCGCGCGGCTGCGCGGGTCTTTTCGTCGCCCTCGACCATATCTCTTGCGACCTTCTGCTCTTCTTCGGGCGAGAGGAGCTTGATGCGGCCGATCTCCTTGAGGTACATGCGCACGGGGTCGTCGAGCTTGGCATTTTCCACGTCCTCGGGCAGGGCCTCGGGCGTTTCCAGATCCTCGGGCAGGCCCTCGTCCTCGATGGCCTGCATTTCGCTGAGCGTGGGGTTGTCCATGTCGGCCGAGCCGATCAGATCCAGCACGTCCGACACGTCGATCTCGATCCCGGCCTGCTCCAGAATGTCATAGAACTGCTCGGTCTGCGCCTGTGTGGCGTCGACATCGTCGAGCGTTTCGACCAGATGCTTGGAGGAGACCTTGCCGGTCTTTTTCGCCTCGGTGATAAGGGTCTCGAGCTTTTGCCGGTTTTCAGCGGTCAGTTCCATTTTCTGCAGAAGTTCCAGTTCTTTTCCCATAGCTTACCCTCCATACTGTTTTGTCGATCTCTTCTGCTCGGCGAGCAGCCGCAGGCTGTCTTCCGAGCGGGTGCGGGTCCGGCCCTCATATTCTTCCTGGATCACGCGCAGATAATCCGCGAGCGCCTCATCCGAGAGCGGGGATGTATCCTTGCTCAGGATATACGACAGGTGCGACATCTCCTCCGGGGTGAATTCTCCCTCCATCGCGGCGAGTGAGACCGGCCGGCCGGACTGCACCCGCTGGCGAAGCTGCGTCAGCACCCGGCCGAACAGATCGACCGAGCATGCCTCCGCCGGGAGCTTCACGCCCGCGATCAGCTCCGGCTCGCGCAGGAGCATACAGATGAGCCCCTCTTCGGCCGTGGCCGAGCGCAGGTTGTCATAGCGGATGGCGCGGATCTTCGGCGCGCGCTGGCGCGCGATGTCGAGCTGCTGCGCTTCGCGTTTGCGCTTTTCGATGGCGCGGGACTTGCGGTAGGCCTTTTTGACCTCCAGCTGCATGGCCTCGGGCGTGATGCCGGCGGCCTCGGCTGCGCGGCGGCCGTAGATCTCGCGCTGCACCGCGTTCGGGAACGAGGCGATGAGCGCGGCGGCCTGCGAGAGAAATTCCACGCGCTGCTCGTCGAGTGTCAGGTCAAATTTGCGCCGGAGACTGTCGAGCCGGTATTCGGCCTGGTTCTGGCAGCTGTCGAGCAGGACCTCGAAGCGCTGCGCGCCGTATTTTTTCAGAAATTCGTCCGGGTCCTTCGCTCCCTGCATCCGCAGGACGCGCACCTGGATGCCGGTCTTTTCGAGCATCGGGATGGCGCGGCGCGTGGCGTTCTGTCCGGCCTCGTCGCCGTCGTAGGTCAGGATGACCTGATTGGTGTACTTGGCGAGGATGTTCGCGTGCTCCTCCGTCAGCGACGTGCCGAGCGAGGCCACGGCGCAGTCGAACCCGTACTGGTGCAGGGCGATGGCGTCCATATAGCCCTCGGTGAGGATGATGCGGCCCTGCTTGCTCTTGCGGGCGACGTTGAGCGCGAAGAGATTCTTGCGCTTGTTGAAGATGAGCGTCTCCGGCGAGTTGAGGTATTTGGGCGTCGAATCGTCCATCACGCGGCCGCCGAAGCCGATGACGTTCCCCCGGATGTCGATGATGGGGAACATGAGGCGGTTGCGGAAGCGGTCATACACGCCGCCGTTTTTGCCCCGGATGGAGAGCCCGGCGTCGATGAGCTCGTCGAGCCGGTAGCCCTTTTCCTTCATCGCGTCCGTAAGCTCTGCCCACGCGTCCGGGCTGAAGCCGAGGCCGAAGCGCTTGACGGTGTCCATGCTGAGCGCCCGCTTTTGTATGTACGCCTGCGCGGGCTTGCCCACGGGGGAAAACAGCTGCTGGCGGAAAAACCGCGCCGCGTCCTTGCACAGGGCCCACAGACGCTCCTGCTTCTGATACTGCGAGTGGTAGGCCTCGTCCTCCGGCACCTCCATCCCTGCGCGCTTGGCGAGGAAGCGGACGGCGTCGGGGAAATCCAGCCCCTCGATCTGCATGATGAAGTTGACCACGCCGCCGCCCGCGTGGCAGCCGAAGCAGTAATAGATGCCCTTGTCCGGGGCGACGGAGAACGAAGCGGTCTTCTCCGAGTGGAACGGGCAGAGGCCGAAGAGGTTCGAGCCCCGGCGCGTCAGGCTCACATATTGTCCCACGACCTCGTCGATGGGATTGCGGTCGATGAGCGCGTCAAGAAACGGCTGCGGAAATGCCAAGGGTCCGGCCTCCTTTCAAAGTGTGTAGGGGTCGATGCCCACATCGACCCGGCAGGATCATCTGATTTTACGGAAGTCTGCGGCGAATTCGGGATCCCCCAACGGGCCGATGTAGGCATCGGCCCCTACAGCGTACAAATGCAGGACTATCGCACCTGCCACGTCGTGGGGATGAAGAGCTCGGAATACTTGTAGACCGCGTAGCGGTCGGTCATGCCGGCGATGTAGTCGCAGACGATGCGCTCCATGCCGTCAAAATCCAGCTGCGGCAGAAAATCCGCCGGGAGCTTTTCCGGGCGCCGCATGTAATATTCAAAGAGACGGCAGAGCATGTCCTTCGCCTTGGTCTCCTCGCCCTTGGCAACGGGATTGGTGTAGACCCGGGCGAACATGAACGTGCGCAGCCGGTCCATCGCCTGCGCGATCTCCGGCTGCATGCCGAGCGTGCCGGTGGCGATCGTGTTGTCGATCATATTCTCGACGAGCGTGTTGATCCGCTGCGAGTGCGAATGGCCGAGGATCTCCGCGATCTCTGGCGGGATATCGGCCTCGGTCAGGATCCCGGCGCGCATGGCGTCGTCGATGTCGTGGTTGATATACGCGATGCGGTCGGACGTGCGCACGATCTGGCCCTCGAGCGTCTCGGGGATAAAATCTCCGGTGTGGCCGAGAATGCCCATACGGACCTCGTAGGTCAGATTCAGCCCCGTGCCGCCGCGCTCGAGCTTGTCCACCACGCGCAGCGACTGCTCGTTGTGGCGGAACGGCTTTTCCATCATGCTGGAAAGCGCCTTTTCGCCCGCGTGGCCGAACGGCGTGTGGCCCAGGTCGTGGCCGTAGGCCGCGGCCTCCGCCAGATCCTGATTGAGCCGCAGCCCGCGGCAGATCGTCCGCGCGATGCGCGCGACCTCCAGCGTGTGGGTCATGCGGGTGCGGTAATGGTCGCCCTCCGGCGAGAGGAAGACCTGCGTCTTGTGCATCAGCCGGCGGAAGGACTTGCTGTGCAGGATGCGGTCGGCATCGCGCTGGTAGCAGGTGCGCACGTCGTTATCCTCCTCCGGCGAGGGGCGGCCCTTCGTCTCGGCGGCCTTCTGGGCCTTCGGGGAGAGAACGTCATATTCCTCCTGCTCCATCCGTTCGCGCACGGTCATATCGATCCCACCTTACAATGTCAGAATAAACGGAAATTTTGAATTCCGTGTGGAATTTGCGTGAATTTTTTTGAAAAACGATGGCCTCTCACCGGATGCGCACGCCGCGCAGCTCCGTGCCGGTCGTTTCCGGCGCAAGGCTCCCGGCGGAAAGCTCCTGCAGGGCCTTTCGGAATGCGGCTTCCTCCGGCTCCGGCAGAAGGAGGGTCATTGCGATCTGCGCGCCGTAGTCCGCGTCCCGGACCAGCCCGCCGCGCTTGTCTGTCTCGAGCTTCACGCGCTCAAACAGCGCGTAGGGGCAATCCAGCCGCAGTACGCTCCACGGGCGGAGCTCGGAGATGCCCGCGTCGTCCAGCGCGTCCTTCGCGGCCTTGGTGTAGGCCCGGCAGAGCCCGCCCGCGCCGAGCAGGATGCCGCCGAAGTACCGCGTCACGACGCACAGCACATCCTGTACGCCCTCACGCTCGAGCACGTTCAGGATCGGCTGTCCGGCGGTGCCCTGCGGCTCGCCGTCGTCGCTGTAGCGCTTCTGGCCGGTGTGCAGGACGTAGGCCCAGCAGTTGTGCCGGGCGTCATATTCCCGCTTCTTGACGGCCTCGAGCTGCGCCCGGGCCTCTGCCTCGGTCGTCACGGGGAGGACGAGACCGAGAAAGCGGGATTTTTTTTCGATATATTCCGAATTTCCCTCCCCCGCGGGGATCCAGAGCTGCTCCATCAGACTTCCTCTGTTACATACTGACGCAATCTGCCGAACAAGGTTTCATCGACGATGGCGTCAAGTTCGATTCCGTTTTCCGTATAGCTGCTGGACAGAACCTGTGCCGTGTCGTGCAGCGCGGCGACCATGCCGCCGACCGCATACGGCAGCAGGAGCTTCACATGGTGCTTGCCCCGGCCGAGCAGCTGCTCGACGGTTTCTTTGAGCGCATCGAGGCCGAAGCCGCTCGCGGCGGAGATGGCGACCTTGTCCTGCCCGCGCGGGATCTCGTCGTCGGCGACAAGATCGCACTTGTTGTAGCATTCCAATACCGGCGTGCCGGGCTTTGCAAGCTCCGCAATCAGGCGGTCGACGACCGCGATGTGGTCGTCGCGCTCCGGGTCGGCGCTGTCGATGACGTGGATGAGAAGATCCGCGTATTCCAGCTCCTCGAGCGTGGCGCGGAAGGCCTCGACCAGATGGTGCGGCAGCTTGGCGATGAAGCCGACCGTGTCCGACAGCAGCGCCTGGCAGGTGTCGGAGACCGTCAGCTGCCGCGTGGTGGTGTCGAGCGTGTCGAACAGGCGGTCGTTGGCGGGGATGTCGGCGCCGGTCAGGCGGTTGAGCAGCGTCGATTTGCCCGCGTTCGTGTAGCCCACGAGGGCGACGACGGGCAGATCGTTTTTCTGCCGTCTTCTGCGCTGCTCGGCGCGGACCTTGCGCACGTCTTCCAGATTTTCGCGCAGCTTCTGGATGCGCGAGCGGATGTAGCGCTTGTCGGTCTCGAGCTGCGTTTCGCCCGGGCCTCTCGTGCCGATGCCGCCGCCGAGGCGGCCCATCTCCTCATTCCATACGGTGAGCCGGGGCAGGTAATACTGATACTGCGCCAGCTCGACCTGGAGCTTGCCCTCGCGCGTCTTGGCCCGCTGGGCGAAGATGTCGAGGATGAGCGCGCTGCGGTCGAGCACGGTGGTCTTTAGAATATCCTCCAGCGTGCGCGTCTGCGAGGGTGTGAGGTCGTTATCGAAAATGACCATGTTCGCGTCCGTGGACAGGACCAGCTGGCGCACCTCCTCAGCCTTGCCCTCGCCGATGAATGAGCGGGGGTCGGGCGTGTGCTTGTTCTGCAGGATCTTGCCGGCGCATTCGCCGCCGGCGGTATTGAGCAGGGCTTCGAGCTCATCGAGCGTCGTCTCCGTCGCGGTCTGTTCCTTTGGAAAGCAGTCCGCGTTGAGTCCGACGAGCACGGCCCGGTCGATTCGTTTCTGATTCAGTTCTTCCATGTATCGTTTCCGTCAGTTTCTTGCAAATTGCGACATATATGAAAAAAGTCCGCACCGATACGCGGTGCGGACTGTCTTCTTACTTCAGGCCGTATTTCTTGTTGAAACGGTC
>DHKK01000076.1 GCA_002404795.1 Clostridiales bacterium UBA4696 | reverse complement strand
CGCGGCGTCGCGCGCCTGTTCGGCATCGATATGGCCGAGAACTTCCGCCGCCCGATCTTTGCCACGTCGCTCACCGACTACTGGCGGCGCTGGCACATCACCCTCGGCGCGTGGATGCGCGACTACGTGTTCTACCCCATCTCGCTCTCCAGGGGCTTCGGCAAACTCTCCCGCTGGGCCAGAACGCACATCGGCGGCACGGCGGGCAAAATCTTCGCCACATCGCTCGCCACGTTCATCGTCTATTTCATCATCGGCATCTGGCACGGGGCCAATTTCCGCTACATCGCCTTCGGCCTGTGGAACGGCGTGCTCATCACGGCGTCGCTCCTGCTGGAAAAGACGTTCCTGCGCTGGAAGGCCGCGCTGCATGTGAACGACAAGAACGCCGGCTGGCGCGTGTTCATGACGCTGCGGACGGCGCTGCTGGTGTTCATCGGGCGGTATTTTACCCGCGCGCCGCGGCTGCGGAGCGTATTTACCCTGCTGAAGACCACTGTTCTGCACCCGCAGCCGGGGCAGCTGTTTGACGGGACGCTTTTGTCGCTGGGGCTTGCGAAGACGGATTTTCTCGTCATCGCGCTGGGGCTCGTCGTCCTGCTGGTGCTCGAGTGTCTGCAGGAGCGCGGCGTGCAGATCCGCGCAGGGCTTGAAAAGAAGTCCGGCTTCGTGCAGTGGGCCGCCATGACGGCGCTGCTGCTGGCGGTGTTTTTGCTCGGCGTGTTCCGGGCCGGGTATATCCCGTCGGGCTTTATCTATACGCAGTTTTAAGGCGGTGCAGCTATGAGTTCTAAAAAATGGGTACTGGTCTTTCTCGTGACCGTTTTTGTGCTGGCCGCGCTGCTGGCCGGGCTGAATCTCGCGGCCGACCCCTTCGGCGCGTTCGGCGACCGGCTGCTCGATTGGTTCTCCTACGACGAGACCAACAATCCCCGCGTGGCAAAGCTCTCCTATCTCGAGCAGCACCACGGGGAATACGATTCCTACATCCTCGGCTGCTCGTCGACCAGCTCGTTCCCGGTGGACGGGTTCAACGAGCTGTATGACGCGAGCTTCTACAACCTCATCATGTACGGCGCGGACATGCGCGACTGCGAGAAGATCGCGGACTATCTGATCGGGCACTACGAGGTCAAAAACCTCGTGCTGAACGTGTATCTCGACAATGGTCTGGAATACGACGAGGAATCCGACCGGCTGACGAAGAACCTCCACTACAAGGAGGACCCGGATACCTCCGCCCTCTCGTTCTACGCGCGCTATCTCTTCGCCGACCCGCGCTATGCCCTCGCCAAGCTGAAGGCCCTGCGCACCGACACCATCCTGCCGCAGACCTTCGACGTCTTTGACGAGCAGACCGGCTGCTACGACAAGCGCGTGCGCGACGCCGAGCCGATCGGCGCGATGGACAGCTATCTGGAGCGCTATCCTGTCTTCACCGACTATCCCCACCAGTCCCTCTCCCTGCCCTACACCGACGCGTGCATGCAGAGCGTCGCCGCGATCAAAGCCCGGTGCGAGGCCGCCGGGGTCAACCTCGTGGTGGTCGCCGGGCCGGTCTACGCCGAGTATCTGCAGAACTACCGGACGGAGGACGTCGCACAGTTCTATCAGGCGCTGGCCGCCGTCACGCCGTACTGGGACTTTTCGTCCAGCAGCGTCAGCTGTGAGCCGCGGTATTTCTATGACGGCACGCACTTCCGCAACAACGTCGGCGAGATGATGTGCGCAAGGATCGCCGGGCGGACCGATCTGTGGATGCCGGACGATTTCGGGACCTATGTGACCGCCGAGACCCCCGCGAGCTACTTTACGGACGTCCTGCAGCCCGCGGCCCTGACCGAATCCGAGATCAGCACGCGCGTGCCCATCCTCATGTACCATCACCTGGCCGAGGATGTGACGAACGACGAGATGGTCTCGCCGGAGCAGTTTGAGGCGCAGATCCGCGCGCTCAGCGAGGCGGGCTACACCGGCGTTTCCTTTGACGAGCTGCAGGCCTACGTCCTGCGGGGTGAGCTGCTGCCGGAGAAGCCGGTCGTCATCACGTTTGACGACGGCTATCTGAGCAACTACACGCTTGCCTACCCGATCCTGCAGAAGTACGGCATGAAAGCGACGATCTTTGCGATCGGCGTCTCGTTCGGCAAGGATCACTACAAGGACACGGACTACGCCATGACGCCGCACTTCGGCGCGGCGGAAGCGTCAGAGATGGCCGCCTCCGGCCTCATCTCCATCCAGAGCCATACCTACGACATGCACCAGTGGCCGCCGTATGAAGACGGCTCTGCCGCCGTGCGGGAGAATATCCTCCAGCTGCCCGGCGAGAGTGAAGAGGCTTACGTCGAGGCGCTGACGCAGGACTTTACCCGCAGCCGCGAGGTCCTGCAGGCCGCGACCGGCCGGCCGGTCGACGTGCTGGCCTACCCGGCCGGGCAGTATTCCACGCTTGCGCAGGTCACGCTGCAAACGCTCGGCGTCCATGTGACGCTCTCGACCAACCCCGGCGTCAACACCGTGGTCAAGGGTCTGCCGCAGACGCTCACCGCCATGCTCCGCTTCGGCGTCACGGAGGACCTTTCCCCGGAAGCGCTGCTGGAGATGATCCAATAAAAAAACGATGGAAACAGCCAATGCTGTTTCCATCGTTTTTTATATCTGCGTTGCATTTTGTGGTTTTCCGTGGTATCATGCAAGAAAAAGAATCAAAACAGGAGGAAACAGTATGGACTACACAAAACTGCAGAATGGCAGCGACATCCGCGGCGTTGCCATGGAAGGCATCGAGGGCCAGCATGTGAACCTCACCGAGCAGGCCTGCCGCGATATCGGCCGGGGCTTCGCCCTGTGGCTGCGCGCGCGGCTGGGCAGGGACGCGCTGCGCGTGGCCGTGGGCCGCGACTCGCGCCTGTCCGGGCCGCAGCTGGCGCTGTGGCTCATGGAGGCGATGGCCGCCGAGGGTCTGCAGGTCACGGATCTCGGCATGGCCTCGACCCCGGCCATGTTCATGTCCACGGTCACCGAGGGCTTCGCCTTTGACGCCTCCGTCATGATCACGGCCAGCCACCTGCCCTTCAACCGCAACGGCTACAAGTTCTTCACCAAGGACGGCGGTCTGGAGAAGCAGGATATCGCCGCGATCCTCGCGCTGGCGGGCGGCAGCGAGCATACCGGCCTCCCCGCCGGCAGCATCGTGACTGGCAGCTTCATGGACACCTACGCCGCACAGCTGCGCAAAAAGGTGCAGGACGCCGCCGGCTGCGAGCAGCCGCTGGCCGGCATGCGCATCGTGGTCGACGCCGGCAACGGCGCGGGCGGGTTCTACTGCGCGAAGGTCCTCGAGCCGCTCGGCGCGGATACCGCAGGCTCGCGCTACCTCGACCCCGACGGCTCCTTCCCCAACCACATCCCGAACCCGGAAAACGAGGCCGCCATGCAGTCGATCCTGGACGCAGTCAAGGAATCGAAGGCCGATCTCGGCATCATCTTTGACACCGACGTCGACCGCGCGGGCGCGGTCCTGTCTGACGGGACGGAGCTCAACCGCAACCGCATCATCGCCATGATGGCGGCGATCTTGCTGCGCGAGCACCCCGGCACCACCATCGTCACCGACTCCATCACCTCCACCGGCCTCGCGGCCTTCATCCGGAAGCACGGCGGCGTGCACCACCGCTTCAAGCGCGGCTACCGCAACGTCACCAACGAATCCATGCGCCTCAACCGCGAGGGCCACGACAGCCAGCTGGCCATGGAGACCTCCGGCCACGGCGCGCTGAAGGAAAACTACTTCCTGGACGACGGCGCGTATCTCGTCACCCGCCTGCTCATCGAGCTGGCGCGCGCGAAGAAGGAGGGCTACACGCTCGAATCCCTCATCGCCGACCTGGCCGAGCCCGCCGAGAGCAGGGAATTCCGCATGAACATCCTCGTCCCGGATTTCAAGGCCTACGGCCAGAAGATCATCGACGAGCTGAACGTCTATGCCGCCTCGCAGCCCGGCTGGTCCGTCGCGCCCGACAACTTTGAGGGCGTCCGCGTGAACCTCGACAAGGCCCACGGCGACGGCTGGTTCCTGCTGCGCCTGAGCCTGCACGACCCGCTCATCCCGCTCAACATCGAGTCCGACTCCGTTGGCGGCGTCCGGCAGATCGCATCGGAGCTCGCGCCCTTCCTGCGCCCGTTCGACCAGCTGGATACCAGCGCGCTGCTGGCCTTCGCGGGGTGCTGAGCATGCAGACGCCCGCGCGCATCGCGCTCATCACCGGCGCCTCCGGCGGCATCGGCTCCGCCATTGCCCGCCGGTTTGCCGCCGAGGGCTTCCGCCTCGCGCTCTGCGGCCGGAACACGGAAAAGCTCGAGGCCGTCCGCGCCAGCCTCCCGCAGGGCACCGAGGCCCTGCTGCTGCCCGGCGACGTCAATGACGCCGGGTATCAGGACGCGTGCTTTGCCGCCGTGCAGGCGCGCTTCGGCGGGCTCGACGTGCTGGTCAACTGCGCCGGGATGGCGCAGAGCGACGCCTTTGAAGCGATCACGCCCGCCCGCTTCGACGAGATCATGACGCTCAACTGCCGCACGCCATTTTTCCTGTGCCAGAAGGCGCTGCCGCTGCTGCGGCAGTCGCAGGCGGCGTCCATCCTCAATATCGCCTCCGTCACCGCCCACAAGGGCTACGTGCGCCAGGCCGCCTATGCCGCGTCCAAGCACGCCATGGCCGGGTTCACGAAGACGCTGGCCGCGGAGGTCTATGCGCAGGGCATCCGCGTGCACCTGATCTCCCCGGGCGGCGTCTTTACCGATATGGCAAAGGTCTCCCGCCCGGATCTGACCGGCGAGGAGATGATCACCGCGGAGGATATCGCCGAGATCGCCGCCTTCCTCGTCCTGCGCCGCACGAACGCGGTCATCGACGAGATCGAGGTCCACCGCGCGAACAAGGCACCCTTCGCCTGACCTCACAAGACAGAAAACGCCCGGCAGCCGAGCTGCCGGGCGTGATTTTTCGCTTATTTCCACCCGAAGGTGACCATGCCGTAGATGTAGATGAAGATGATGGCGACCGGAACGAGATACCGGAAGATGGGCTTCATCCACGCCTTGACCTTCAGGCCCTTGCCCGCGTTGGCCTCGGCGACGAAATTGTCCCAGCCCCAGCCGAACTTGTTGCAGCAGAAGAGCGCGAAGACGAGCGAGCCGAGCGGCAGGATGTTGTTGGAGACGAGGAAGTCCCAGAGGTCGAGCCAGGCCGTGCCCTCGGCAAACGGCTGGAAATGGAACACGCTGTAGCCCAGCGCCGTGGTGATGGCGAGGACGAACACGCCCGCGCCGCACACGAGGCAGCCGAGCGGCCGCTTCCACCCGGTCATCTCGCGGACCATGGCGAGGATATTCTCGCACACGGCCAGCACCGTGGACAGGGCGGCAAAGACCATGAACAGGAAGAACAGCGAGCCCCACCAGCGGCCGCCCGCCATGTGGGTGAAGACGGAGGCCATGGTGTCAAACAGCAGGCTCGGGCCCGCGTTGACCTCCAGCCCGTAGGTGTAGCAGGCCGGGAACATGATGAGGCCTGCAACGATGGCGACGAACGTATCGAGCACGATGACGTTGACCGACTCGCCGAGCAGCGAGCGCTCCTTGCCGATGTAGCTGCCGAAGATGGCCATCGAGCCCATGCCGACCGAGAGCGTGAAGAACGCCTGGTTCATCGCGCCGACGATGACCGTGCCGGTGATCTTGGAGAAATCGGGCACGAGATAGAACTTCAGGCCCTCTGCTGCGCCCGAGAGCGTCGCGCTGTGGACGGCGAGCACGACCATCAGCACCAGCAGCAGCGTCATCATATACTTGGAGATGCGCTCCAGACCGCCCTGCAGGTTGAAGCAGAGGATCGTGAACGCAACGATGACCGTGACAGCCAGATAGGTGATGTTGACGCCGGGGTTCGTGATCATGGTGACGAAGCCGAGGTTTTCGGTCTGGCCGGTCAGGAACCGGACGAAGTAATAGACGATCCAGCCCGTCACGACGGTGTAGAACGCCATGAGCGCGATGTTGCCGAAGAAGGCCACATAGCCGTGGATGTGCCACTTCTGGCCCTTGCGCTCGAGCTTCTGATACATGTGGATGGGGCTGGCCTGTGCTGCGCGGCCGACGGCGAACTCCATCGTCATGACCGGCAGACCCAGAAGCAGCAGACACAGCACATAGATGAGCACGAACCCGCCGCCGCCATACTGGCCGCACATCCACGGGAATTTCCATACGTTTCCGCAGCCGATGGCGCAGCCTGCCGACAGCAGGATGAAGCCCAGCCGGGAACCCAGTCTTTCTCTTTCCATCTGATTCTCTCTTTCCATTTTGTTGTTTTAAATAGTGAAAGCTTTAAATTGCTACCTTGATGTTATAGCAGACACAGACTGGAAAGTCAAGGGCATGCGCGTGTTTTGCGTACATTTGCCGTTCAGAAACGGACAGTTTGCAAACATCGCGGCCCATTTTCTCCTGCTTTCGTCAAAATGCCGTCGGCGCTTGACAAGCAGGAAAAGCTGTGCTAAAAGTAAATTTCCCGGTATCTGAAACACACTGCACCGGGCAGAAAAGAGGATCTTTCGCATATGGATGCAGCACAGCGCGCCGTGCGGCGCAGGGACTTTCTCGCCGGCGTCCGCGACGGCGTTCCGATCGGCCTCGGCTATCTTGCCGTGGCGTTTTCCCTCGGCATTGCCGCCCGCAGCGCGGGCCTCAACGCCTTTCAGGGCTTTCTGATCAGCCTGCTCAACAACGCCTCGGCCGGCGAATACGCGGCCTTTACCGTCATCGCCGCCGACAGCGGCTTTGTGGAGATGGCGCTCATCACGCTCATCACCAACGCGCGGTATCTGCTGATGAGCTGCTCGCTCAGCCAGAAATTTTCGCCCGACACACCTTTGTACCACCGGCTGCTCGTCGGCTACGACGTGACAGACGAGCTGTTCGGCATCGCCATCGCACGGCCCGGGTATCTTGACCCCTTCTACTCCTACGGCGCATTCGTGCCCGCCATCCCCGGCTGGGCCATCGGCACGGCGCTGGGCGTCACGGCCGGGAGCATCCTGCCCGCGCGCGTGGTCAGCGCGCTGTCCGTCGCGCTGTTCGGCATGTTTCTGGCGATCATCATCCCGCCGTCGAAGAAAGACCCTGTCGTGCTCGGCTGTGTGTGCGTGAGCTTCGCGGCCAGCTGGCTTTGCTCGGTGCTGCCGCTGACGAGCGGCCTTTCCGAGGGCACGAGGACCATTCTGCTGACGATCCTCATCGCGTCCGCGGCGGCGGCGCTGTTTCCGGTGCAGGACGAGCCGGAGGAAAAGGAGGCTGCATGGCATGAACACTAAGATCTATCTCTATATCGCGGTCTGCGCCGGGGTGTCGTTCCTCATCCGAGAGCTGCCGCTGACGCTCATCCGCAAGCCCATCCGCAATCGCTTCCTGCGCTCGTTCTTGTTCTATGTCCCCTACGTGACGCTGGCCGTGATGACCTTCCCGTCCATCCTCCACGCCACGAGTTCCCCCATCGCGGGCCTTGCCGCGCTGGTGCTGGGCATCGCGGCCGCATGGCTCGGCGCGAACCTGTTCCAGGTCGCCGTCGGCTGCTGCGCGATCGTATTGATCCTGGAATTTTTCCTGGTCTGAAGACACAAGACCGCCCCTGCCGCAAACCGGCAGGGGCGATTTTTTCATGTTCAGCGCAGCAGGCTCCAGCTGCGGCGCAGCATCAGCCAGGCCGCGAGCGGCCCGAGGATGTAGACCAGCGCGCCCACCCCGCCGCCGAGGATCAGCTGCATGACCGTCAGCACGGCCGCGGCCGCGGCCAGGATGTAAAACGCCAGCTTCCGCTTCGCCGCCAAAAACCAGATCACGCAGCCGAACTGCAGCGCGACGAGCGCGGCGACCGCAAGATAGTAGACCGGGTAGGCCTCAACGCTTGCAAGCAGCGCCTGCAGCAGCTCGGCCAGCGGCGCAAGCTCCTGAAACTGGCTGATGGTCTGGAAATAGGCTGCCTGGAACCGGTAGATGAACAGCGTGCAGGCAAAGCCCAGCAGCGTATAGCCCAGGAAAATGGCGCACAGCACCAGCCAGAAGGTCACGCCGCCGCTGAATTTGAGCTTCCCATCCTCCCGCTGCCAGACCGCGGCGTGCGGCTGCGGCGGCTGGGTAAACACAGTCCCCTGCGCCTCAAACGGCTCCGCCTGCTGCGGCTCGGGCTTTCCGTAGCGCTTGACGAGCGCGCCGCACTCCGGGCAGATGAGGACGTTGTCGTCCACTTCTTTCCCGCAATTATAACATTTCTGCACTGTGTCTGATCCCTCCGTGCATATTTATAAAGTTT
This sequence comes from Clostridiales bacterium UBA4696, assembly GCA_002404795.1. Taxonomy (GTDB): domain Bacteria; phylum Bacillota; class Clostridia; order Oscillospirales; family Oscillospiraceae; genus CAG-170. Next base: position 1,996 of record DHKK01000076.1, on the reverse strand, counting down.
TATTTTATTGTATCGTGAAACCGGGCGAAAGTCAATGCGGCAGCAGGCAGAGCATTTTTTGCAATATTCTCAGCACGATTTTGCATTTACTTTCTTTCCTGCCCGGCATATAATACCATCAGAAACATCCGGGAGGGACGCAGCGTGCACTTTACCAAAATGAACGGCGCGGGGAACGACTTCATCCTGCTCGACGCCATCGCCGAGCCGTTCGACGAAGCGGCCGCCCCGGCCCTCGCCCGGGCCCTGTGTGACCGCCGCCGTTCGATCGGCGCGGACGGTCTGATGCTCGTGACGCGGGCCGAGGGAGACGCGGACTACCGGATGCGGTTTTACAATTCCGACGGCTCGCTCGGCGAGATGTGCGGCAACGGCGCGCGGTGCATCTGCCGCTACGGCTTCGAGCACGGCTACGCGGGCAGCGTCCAGCGCGTGGAGACGACGGCGGGACTCGTGACCGGCTGGCGCATCGCGGACGATCAGTACCGCATCCGGCTGAACACGCCCGCTGTCCTCGAGCTGCAGAAGCCGCTGGAGGTGGACGGCCGGACATACCGGTGCAGCTACGTCGAGCTTGGAGCCCCCGGCATCCCGCACCTCGCGGTGCAGACGCCGGATCTTGCCGGGCAGGACGAAGCCGCGCTCCGACAGCTGGGCAGGAAGCTCCGGTACCACCCGGCGCTGCCGAAGGGCGCAAACGTCAACTTCTACGAGCTGACCGGCCCGGATACGGTGCTGGAAAAGACGTACGAACGCGGCGTGGAGGACTTTACCCTCGCCTGCGGCACGGGTACCGGCGCAGTCGTCACGGTGCTGACGCTGCTGGGCGGGGTCAGCGGCCGGAACGTCCGTGTGCAGATGGACGGCGGCGAGCTGACCATCGACGCGGAAGCGCATGACGGCCGAATCGAAAACCTGTACCTGACGGGCCCGGCAACGCTGGTCTGCGCGGGCGAAATTCTGGACAGAGCCATTCTGGATCTCATCAAAAACATCAAAAACATTAAAAAGCAGGAGGAAAAAGTATGAAAAAGGGTAGCTTCTGGAAAAATTACGGATTTCTGAGTCTGATGCTGATTGGCATCATCGCCGGCTGCGTCGTGGGTGCCATCTGGCCCGCGATCAAGGATGCCGACGGCGAGATCATCGTCAGAGGCGCGACGGTCCTCGAGCCGCTCGGCACGGTCTTCCTGAACCTGATGTTCTGCATCGCGGTGCCGACGGTCTTCTGCTCCATTTCCTCTTCCATCGCCAACATGCAGAGCGCGAAGCGCGCGGGCAAGATCATGGGCGTGACCATCGCGACCTTCCTGACCACCGCCGCCATCGCCGCCGTCATCATGTACGTGACGGTGCGGCTCATCCCGCCAGTCACGGGCGAATATGCGATGATCGAGGGTGAAGTCGGCGGCACGCTGGGCGTGGCCGACATGATCGTCAACTTCTTCACGAAGCCGGACTTCACCGAGCTTTGGAGCCGCAAGGCGATCCTGCCGCTCATCGTGGCGGCCGTCCTCTTCGGCTTCGGCGTGCAGATGGCGGGCGGCGCACAGACCAGGACCGCGCAGCTGCTCGACGACATCACCAACTGCATCATGAAGACCTTCAAGATCATCACCTACTACGCGCCCATCGGCTTCTTCGGCTTCTTCGCGTATCTGATCGCCTACCACGGCTCCGACCTCATCGGCGACTACGGCCGCGCGCTCGCGATCTATTACATCCTGAGCTTTGTCTACATGCTCGTCTTCTCCCCGATCTACGCCCGCTTCGGCGGCGGCAAGGGCGCGGCGAAGGTCATGTTCTCCAAGCTGTTCCGGCCCGCTGCCATGTCGTTTGGCACCTGCTCGTCCGTCGCGACGATCCCGACCAACATGGAGGTCGCCAAGGAGACCGGCATCTCCAAGGACGTCTCCAACATCGTCGTCCCCCTGGGCGCGACGATGCACATGGACGGCTCGGCCATGTCCGCGATCATCAAGGTCGCGTTCCTGTT
>DHKK01000074.1:42527-44363 GCA_002404795.1 Clostridiales bacterium UBA4696 | reverse complement strand
TTTCTTCCTTTCCAAACCGCAAACTAAATTTGCGGTTTGGGTTTTTCTACGCAAATTTGATACAACCTCTCAGTCTCGGCTTCGCCGAGCCAGCTCCCCTGGGAGGGGAGCCTTTCCGCTGCGGCGGGGTTCAATCCCTCAGGCGCTTCGCGCCAGCTCCCTTTACACAAGGGAGCCTTGCATCAGGCCTCGTCTTTTTCGCGTTCGCGGAGGCCGGCGACGGAGGAGATGGGGAGGGTGAAGCAGATCGCGCCGGCTTTGGTGCCGGGGCCTGCGTTTTCGTGGATGGCGCGCATGATCGCGGCCTTTTCGTCCGCGTGCGCGATGATGTAGACCATGTCCTTCTCGTCGGCCAGGCTGACGCCGAAGAATTTTTCTCCGCGTCTGGACCCGGTCCCCTTCGCGTGCAGGACCGTGCCGCCGCCTGCGCCGGCGGCCCGCGCCGCGTCCATGACGAAATCGGCATAGCCCTCGTTCAGAATGACAACGATCAGCTCGTGTTTGAATTCCATATGCGGCGTCCCTCCTGTTTTGCAGTCGTTCGTGAGATAGGCAAGCGTCCTGCCGCCCGCCACGCTCTTGAGCGGAACGGTCAGCAGGATCCCGTTGCCGGGAATGTCGATGAACAGCCTGCGCTTGGCGGCTTTGGTCAGCTGCGCGGCCTGCTGCGCGCCGGCGACGGCGCAGGTGACGGTCTTCGGCGTCTCGCCGAGGCCGTAGACGGCCAGATGTTCGTTTTTTGCCGTGCCGCGGCCCGGCATACTGAGGATCATGGGCAGCCCGGCCTCCCGGAACAGCGCGTTCATGACCTCGCCGCGGTCCGCGTCGGTGACGGCGATGATGTAATACAGTTCCATATCAGCAGGCCTCCCACAGTTCGATGATCTCGCTCTCGCCGAAGTCCGGCAGGGCCGGCTCCTTCTCTGCGCGGCGGGATTTGACGACGTAGATCGCGCCCATGACCTGCACGGTGATGAGCGGCATCATGGCGACCAGCGCCACGAGGCCGAACGCGTCCGTCATCACGTTGCCGCCCAGCGCCTCGCACGCGCCCATGGCGAACGGCAGCATGAACGTCGCCGTCAGCGGGCCGGAGGCCACGCCGCCGGAGTCGAACGCGATCGCGGTGAACGTGCGCGGCACGAAGAAGCTCAGCGCCAGCGCGAGAAAATAGCCCGGCACCAGGAAGACCATGATCGATACGCCCGTGATGACCCGCAGCATCGCCAGTCCGCCCGCGGCGCTGACCGCGATCGACAGGCTCACGCCCATGGCCCGGGCCGAGATGGCGCCCGCGCTCAGATCCTCGACCTGCTTATTGAGGATATGGACGGCAGGCTCCGCATTGATGATGAACCAGCCCATGAGCATCGCCAGCGGGATGAGCAGCCAGATCTTCCAGCCCTCGGTCAGCGCTGCGCCCAGCGCGTAGCCAACCGGCGAGAAGCCGACGTTCACGCCCGTCAGAAACAGCACGAGCCCCGCGTATGTGTACAGAATGCCCACCATCACCCGCAGGAACGGCAGCTTCCGCAGCCGCAGCGAGACGAACTGGAACACCAGGAAGAACACCACGATCGGCAGCAGCGCGAGCGTGACCTCCTTCATGTATTCCGGGAAGGCGTGCAGATAGTCCCTGCCCAGCGCGACGGTATTGGTGATGGCGGCGGCCGCCTCGCTCTGCGTCTGCGCGGGCTGCGTCTTGTAGATCGCGCCCAGCAGCAGAACCGACGCGATCGGCCCGATGGAGCACAGGCCGACGAGGCCGAACGAGTCCGCCTTCGCGTTCTCGTCGGAACGGATCGACGCCACGCCGACGCCCAGCGCCATGATGAA
>DHKK01000074.1:0-42387 GCA_002404795.1 Clostridiales bacterium UBA4696 | reverse complement strand
TAAAACACGATCAGCAGCAGCCGCAGCGAGATGCCGAACAGAATGCGCACCATGCAGAGCATCAGGAAGATCCCGACGCCCACCGAGACCGTCAGGATCAGGATGGTCTTATCGATCTCCGGCACGTTGGCCGCCAGCACCTGCAGGTCCGGCTCCGCCACCGTGATGGCGACGCCCAGCAGAAAGCTGACCACCAAAATCAGCCACAGCTTGCGCGATTTGGTCAGCTTGGCGCCGATATAATTGCCGATCCTGCTCATGGACATCTCCGCGCCAAGCGTAAACAGGCCCATGCCGAGGATCAGCAGCGCCGTCGCCAGGACGAAGGAAAGCATCAGGCCCGTATCGACCGGCACGAGCACGAAGCAGATGGCCAGCACGATCAGGCTGATCGGCAGCACGGAGGCCGCAGCCTCCTTTAATTTTTCCAGTAGTTCCTGTCTGCGGTACAAAGCCTCACTCCTTTTGCTTTTCAAGAATTATTCTTATTTTAGCAGAAAAACCCCCTTCTGACCAGAGCGGAAATGTAAAAAGGCTGTTAATTTTATGGAAGGACGGCTGCATATTCCGCGCCTGTGTATTTTTATGCATTTTCACCAAAGAATCCGCCGCGCGCTTGACGCCCGAATGGAAAACCGATACAATATTACAGCTTATGCACGAACGCCCCGGCTGCATGCGCGGCCGGGGTGGATCTTTATGAAAAGAGAGAAGACATATGGAGAAGAAACCCGCGCGCGCGATCGCGCTGCTGCCCATCGGCGTGTTCCTGGTCTTGTACCTGGGGCTCGGCATCGTATTTGAATATGTATTGAAGATCGAGATGGGCTTTTACAACATTCCCATCGTCGTGGCCTTCCTGGCCGCGATCCTCGTCGCCTGCCTGCAGAACCGGGCGCTGCCGTTCGACGAAAAGCTGGCGGTCATGGCCCAGGGCGTCGGCGATAAGAACATCATGACGATGATCCTCATCTTCCTGGCCGCGGGCGTGTTCGTCGGCGTCGTCGGCCGCAGCAGCGCCGAGTCGGTCGCGTATTTCATGCTCGCGCACATCCCGGCGCGGTTCGCCGTGGCGGTTTTGTTCGTGGTCTCGTGCTTTGTCTCGACAGCCATGGGCACCTCCTGCGGTACCATCACGCTGATCGTGCCCATCGCGGTCGCCGTGGCGCGGACGTCGGGCTTCAGCCTGCCGCTGTGCATCGGCTCGGTCATGGGCGGCGCGATGTTCGGCGACAACCTGTCGTTCATCTCCGACACGACCATCGCCGCCTGCAACACGCAGGGCTGCGAAATGAAGGATAAATTCCGCACGAACTTCCGCATCGCCCTGCCCGCGGCGCTGGTGACGCTGGTGCTGATCCTCGTGTTCTCCCTGCGCAGCGAGATCGGCGCGGTCGAGATCCCGGAATATCACCTGCTGCAGACGCTCCCGTACCTGCTCGTGCTCATCGGCGGCGTGGCGGGCATCAACGTGTTCGTTGTGCTGCTGACCGGCATCTTCTCCGGCGCAGTCATCATGCTTGCCACCGGCGCGACGCATCCGACCGAGCTGCTCGGGAACATGGGCTCCGGCGCGTCCGGCATGTTCGAGACGATCATGGTCACGATCCTCGTCTCCGCCATGTGCGGCCTGATCCGCGAATACGGCGGGTTTGAGGCGCTGCTGGGCTTCATCAAGCGCATTTTCCACGGGCAGAAGGGCGGCCAGCTCGGCATCGGCCTGCTCGTCGGCGCGATGGACATCGCCACGGCCAACAATACCGTTGCCATCGTCATGGCCGGCCCCATCGCAAAGCAGATGAGCGAGGAATACGGCATCTCCGGCAAAAAGAGCGCGTCGCTGCTCGATACCTTCTCGTGCATCTTCCAGGGCGTCATCCCCTACGGCGCGCAGATGCTGCTGGCGATCTCCGCCACGGCAGAGCTCGGCGAGACCCTGACCGCCTTCGAGATCATCCCCTGCCTGTTCTACCCCTATCTCCTGCTCATCAGCTCCCTAGTGTTCATCTTCCTCATCCCGGAGAAAAAATAACCCCCCGCCCCGGCCCCTCCGGCGCCGGGACGGTCGTTTTTATAAAAGCAAAAGCGGCGATGCAACGCATCGCCGCTTCTGGCGCGGAAGGAGAGATTTGAAATATCGAATAAAGCGATAAACCCGTTGAAAATACTAAGCATTTTATTCCTGTGGCAAATTTTGTGGCAAAACCACGCAATGGTAATACGCGCTGATTTTTTCCTCCGGTCCTCCTGCGTCCTTGTCGTCGAGGAACGCGTCGGTCATGTCTGCGAAAAAATCCACGGTGTTGACGCCGTGTTTCTTCGCGGTCTTGAAGTAATCGCTGTAGATCATGTTCATAGCCGCGTACCAGACGGCGGGGTCATAGTGCAGGCCGTGGGCCCGCATGACTGCCGTGGTCTGCTCCATCGGCCAATGCTGCCCCTCTGTGTCGTCGGTGTTCTCCATGCGGGCCGTCCACGCTTTTGCGTCGGCCTCGGTAAATTCCACCATTTTCGTGGACTCACGAAAATGGTCGTCACTCAGCTTATGCAGTGCGCAGATAGCATCCGCATACACCGTAACTTCCTCCGCGCGTCCCAGCGTCACCGGGCGTTCCATGACCTCACGCATCTGCTCTTTGAGCTGCTCAATGTAATGCTCTTTTCCCATATCACGCCTCCTGGATGTATTTGTAAAGCTTGTCTACGTCGTTCTGGTCGAATTTCAAATCGCCGATGAGCGGCACGGACACAGATAGCTTGTTTTCGAATTTCGGTCTTGCCGCGCTGTACAGGCGGTCGATGTCAATGTTCCCCTGCTCGTCCATGATACGCATGAGCTTGACCGCCGGATTGTCGCGCAGCCCAAGAATATAGTCCCGGCCTCCGTCCATGATGAGCGCCAGCGCAACGCCCGCGCCGATCCCCTTGCCGCCGGGCAGATGGGGAATGATCTCATTGTCTGCAAACCGCACTGCGCCGCGCACGGCCTGATCTATCGTCACTGTCATACAGTTTTCCTCCGTTTTAGGGTGGGGCGGCTCATCGCCGCCCCTTTCGCTTAGTTGTTGCAGCAGCCCCCGCATTTCGGGATCGGGTTGTAGAGCGACTGCGCCGTCGTTGTGGTTCCGGTGGTGACGTCCGCAACCTGCTTGGGGTAAAAGGTCGCATTGACATACGTCACGATAGAGTTGTCACCGCAGCAGCGGCGTTCGGCCTCCATCTTGACCGCGTTCATGGCCTCCGTCCGGACAGACTCGATGTCCTGCCGCGCCAGTGTGAAACTGTCCTCCGTGCGCTGGTTATGAACGGCCTGCGCAGACAGCGTGTTCCGCACGTCCTTCAGCTGCCCGTCGATGTACGCATACATCTCGAGCATTTTCTGGTCATTGTACGTGTTCGCCTTGAGCAGCGCGATCTCGCTGTCCTTCGCTGCCAGCTGCGTCTCGCGGTCGAGTTCGTAGCGGGATACCGGTGTATTCTCGCTGCACACCGCACCGGCAGCCATAGCAGCCGCTGTGGCCGGATTCGCGCCCCAGCCGCCGAGAATGCCGCCGAGACCGCCGTTCAGAACGCCGAGGCCCGTACCGATCGCACCGAGCGTCACGCCTAGATTGCCCTTGCCATTGCTTGCGTATTCCATAAGAAATACCTCCGAAGATGTAGTAAGCTGGCCAGCTCCTACCGTCATTCTGATGGAAAACGCGCTCACAAAAAACCAAGCCCACGGCCATATAAAGCACAAAAAGAGGCAAGCGCGGATCACTCCGCGCCTGCCTCTAATAAGATCGTTGTACAACGTTTGATGATGCCCTTCACGCCATTCACGGAAAAGCCGTACCGTTCGGCCAGCTGCTCCGCTGTCTCGCCGTCACAGATGTTCCGGCGCATGATCTCCCGGTATTGGGCATTCAGGATCCATTCGGATATCAAGTGCTCCCACTCGCTGCGCGGCTTCGTCGGAAGACCGCGCTGCATACCTTAATCCCCGAATACACCCGTGCGGTCGAGAATGACCAGCATGCGCACGTTGTCTTCGGCAAGGTCGATCGTCAGGTCTTCTCCTTCGCCGCCCTTGCCTTTAAGCAGACCTTTTCCGACCAGCTTGTCCAGCGTCTGGCGGTACGTCTGGTTCGTGACGTCCTTCAGCTTTTCGTATCGCATTTCTGTCGCTTCCTCCAAAAGCTCTTTGAATTTTGCCCATTCGCCCTCGTCGATCATCGGCGCGGGGCATTTTTTGAGGCTCACGTCGTAGTGGCGCACGACGTACTTGACGTTCGGCAGCTGCTTTTTGAGCTGCGCGTACAGCTCCGCCGCGTGCCGCTGGGTCTCGATGGGGATGTAATACCGGCCGTTTTCGTCGGTGTGGCTGACCATCTCGATGGAGACGGAGTTGTAGTTGTTGACGAGTTTGCCATACGGCCCCTGATTGCCGTCGCCGACGGACCATGCCACGGTATCCAGCGGCACGCACTCGTAGGCCACATTGCCCTCGTCCACGACGTAGTGGGCCGAGGCCTTGCGGCCCTCGCTGCCGCCCTCAAAATAGCGGGCGTTGCCTTTGGCCGTCGCCATCTGGCCGGTGTTGGCCGTGTAGTGCATGACGATGGCTGTAATGGCGGAGAGCTTACGCTTTCCGCCGTGCCACTTTGCCCGGATGGAGCTGTCGATCTCCATCATTCTTCCTTGACCTCCGGCAGGCCTGCGACGGACGTCAGCAGGGACAGGATGCCCGCCAGCGCCGAGGCCGAGGCGACGGCGATCCAGTTGACGTCAGACAGGATCATGCTCGTGCCGATGGTCGCTACCGCCGTCTGGGCGACGGTCTTGATCGCGCGGATGCCCGCGGCTTTCCACCATTTTGCGTTCATAGTATGTACTCCTTTCAAAATTCACGCCTTGCGGCGGTGTTAATGTTGATCGTGCGCTTCTTTGTTCAGGTGCTTTTCCAGCTTGTCAAGGGCATCCTTGCACGGGCCGTTGCAGCCCTGCTCGATCAGCCCCTGCAGCGCGCCCTTCAGGCCGTAGCAGAGAAGCGTCTGCTCCTCCTTGATGCTGCGGATATCCTGCTTCTGCAGCTTGATGCTCTCGACGGTCTTGTACAGCGCGACGACTGCGCTGATGATAACGCCGAGCGCGCCGATGATCTTGCCTGCGGTGATGATGGTCTCCCAGTTGATGTACATACGGTTCTCCTTTATTCGTATTGCCATGCAATGGCCCCGTTCACGGCGGGGGTAGTCTCGGCGGAATTCAGAGACATGCCGCGTGCCATCAACGTTGTGTAATTGGTGTCGGCAGCATTGACGTTCGTCGTGCGGTTCAGGCGGGTATTGATCGAGACATTGTCCACGTTTCCAAGCCCAACGTCGGATTTGCTGACGCTCTGCTTCGGGTGGACGTGGTCTCCCCTTGCATATGCCGTCTCAGAACCGACCGCAGCCGTCCCCGGCGCTTTCGGGCTCGTCGTGGAAGCGGACGGGACAGAAACAAGATCCGCTGCCGCCTCGGCGATCTCCTGCTTGTCGGCGTCGGTGAAATAGTCCGTTCCCTTGACCGGCGTCGCACCAGCTGGCCCCTGCGCGCCCGGGTCGCCCTTGTCGCCCTTCTCTCCGGGTTCGCCCTGCGGGCCTTTGATATTGACGCTTACCGGGTTTTCCTTGCCGTCCGTATTCGACCAGCTGAGCGTGCCGTCCTCGGAGACGGACGGCGTGAAGGTCGTCCCGTTCGTTCCCGGCGTACCGGGCGAACCAGCCGCACCGGCAGGGCCGGGGACGGCTTTCACCGAGAACAAAAACGACTGCCCGTCCGACATCGTGACCTGATAGGTCGTCGTATCGTCGACGGTCCCAACGAGCGTGATGCCCGTGACGCTGGAACCCGGTTCTCCCTGCGGCCCCTGCGCGCCGGTGCTGCCCTTGTCGCCGGTCTCGCCTTTATCGCCTTTGTCTCCCTTGTCGCCTTTGTCGCCCTTTTCGCCCTGCTCGCCCTGTTCTCCCTGCGGGCCGGTCGCGCCGGTCGGGCCGGTGTCGCCGACGTCGCCCTTGTCGCCTTTATCCCCCTTGTCTCCCTTATCGCCTTTGTCGCCTTTATCGCCTTTGATGGCGTCGCGGATGACGAGCGTCGCCGTGTCCGGCTCCACGGCCATGTTCAGCCGCTGTTCAAATACTGCATCAGACATGTGCCCACCTCCTACAGCAGTTCTTCCACGTCAACGACGGCGATCTCCGTCGCCCGGGAATTCCCCGCCTCGTCGGTAAACGTCAGCTGGCAGCGGGCCGGGCGGACAGTCAGACTGTCCGCGTCGGCTTTCGGGACCTCGACCGTGAACCGGGAAGCGCTGGCGACCGTCGGCGTGTAGCTCTTGGAAAAGCTGTCACCCTGCACAATTTTGAAGCTCAGATTTGTGCATTGTGTCAGGTCAACGCCGCGCATCGTGATATACAGGACGTTTTTGATCTTCTGTACCATAGATACCCCCCTTATCTGAGCCTGTTCCAGATTTTTTTCATGGTTCCTTCACCATAGTCGTTCTTCTTGATGCTGATCGCCATAGCATACTTCTGTTCTCTGGTCAGGTCCGTAGTATTGAGATAGTCACAGAACCACTGCCATACATAGCTATACCCTGCATCGTCAAGTTCCTCGCTGCTTGGCCGGTCTTCATACTCGACGATCGCGTCAATGTAATCCGCCATCTTCGCGCCCGTGTCCCGGACATTTTTCGACCAGCCTGCCTGATACGAAGTTGTCAGCTCGCTCTTGGCGTCAGCCGTTTTGATGTTGCCCTTGCGAAGCTGGTCTGCCAGATAGCTGTAGGTCTTGACGCTGTCGGAGTAGAAGCCCATACGGACGGCGGATTTCTGGTCATCCGTCCAGCTCTGTTTCTCGAGCCACGCGTCGAACTGGTCCTGCGCGCTGCTTGTGACCTTGCCGTCCTCGTCCTTGACATCCTTCATCCCGGCATGGGCGTTCGCCGCCTGCAGCGCCATTTCCGGCGTGACCTTCGCGCCCCGGCCGAAGCGGTCATACGCCATGACCTCCTTGTCACTCAGAACAGCCAGTGCCATTGCATCGTTCAACTCACCTTGCCGGTACGCTTTCAGATACTCGTCGGCTTTCGTCCCGCTCTTATTCGCGTCGGTGTAGCGGGATTCAATGGCCTTATCCATAAAGTACCGTGCCAGCTCCTTGCTGTCCTTGTCCGCAAGCTCCTTCTGCGTCTCGTTCAGCTCGCCGCCGTACTTGGCAGCCTCGACCGCCTCGAAGTAGGTATTCGCCTTTTCCTTCGCAGCGTTGAAAAGCTCGTCAGACAGGCCGACATAGTCAGCCCCGCCGAACTGCCGGTCGACGTCAGAAAGCTGCTTCTGCGTCTCGGGGGACAAATAGTGCTGCGCCTTGACGGCAGCGGAGATCAGCGCGTTGTTGCGCTCCGCGCCGGACTTCTCCAAGATCTTCTGCGAAGCGCTGTCCATCTCGTAACCGATGCCCAGACTGTCGCGGGCCTGTTCCTTCGCGGCGTCCTTCGCCTGCTGCAGGATCTCGGCTTTCATACTGTCCGGCATGGCCTTGTAGTTCTTGTCGTTCATGAGCGAGGTCACGGCAGCATAATAGGCGTCACCGTAAGCCTTCTGATACATGCTGCGCTGCTCGAACGTCAGGCTGATGGCTTCTCCGTCGACCTTCAAAGAGCGCGGAGCCGTGCGGTCCGGATACAGGGAAGTGTTCGTCGCCTCGCTGATCTTCCCCAGCTCCGTAGAGACCTCGTCGGTCTTGTACGTCGTGATATTGCCGGGGTTGATGTTCCGGTTCATGAAGTTCCGGACGCCGCCCTCGTTCTTGATGGGATTCCCCCAGACGTCCGTCTTCGCCGGAAGCGTTTCCCGCAGGCCGGGAATGGACGCTTTCGCGTTGTCGACCGCCTGCTGCCAGACGTTATCCGAGGAATAGGCGTTCCGCTCCGTATCGTCGAGGCCCTGCGCAATGCCGCGCAGCGAGTTCGGGATTAAACTGGCGACCTGACTAGCTGCATATTTTTGTAAAGCGTCGCCTGCTTTCTGATAGAATTTTTCGCCGCTGCTATACTGATAGTTTTGCGCAATATCCCGAAAATCGGATATCAGCGGCATTTCCATAACTGCCTGATATGCTCCGAGGAAAGAATCGCCAACGGCTTGTCCAAATGTCAGTTTTTTCCCTTGTGCGTGTGCCTCTTTATAGTCTTCCGCAACCAGCACGCCCGTTGTAAACAGTGCGTTTAGCGGATCCATGAAGCCGATAGAGATCAGTATATCCCCTTCTTGGAATTCTGTACTTTCACCGCGAATATGGCGAAGCAACGCATTTACGTTTAGCTGTGTTCCATTTAGTCCAAGAAGTTTATCCAGCGCGCTCTTATTTTTATCGTCATCGTCACCAGAAACAACGAGCCACCCGGCCATATGGCCTACAGCCGATAGCGCAATTAGCCCTGTACCCGTTAACGCGCGACCTACAGTTTGAACCGCTTTTGCCTGCTTCGCCGCTGTCATTTTCCCGGATTTCGCGTCTATAAGCAGATTCACAAAATCAACAAAAACTGAAACAGAAGCCGCAGGCGAATACTCGATAGATCTTGAAGCTAAGTTTGCGGGAACCTGTGCAAAAGTTAATGCAACGTCGCCAACTCCAACATCGCCAAGATGCGCTTCATTGATGCCGCTCCGGAATCCTGTAACTGCCTTTGACAGTGCTGTGTCATCTTGGAATGTACGGTAAAGCGCTTCCTGTTTGCCCGCGTCTCGGAGGGAATCGTCCTTGATCTTGCCCCTTTCATAGAGCCGATCAATGCCTTGCTGAACGCTTGCTTCAATGCCGCCTTTCTGAAATTCGTCTGTGGAGTTTAAGAGATATCCTTCTACTGCCTCCCACGTGGACATGAGCTTGGAAAAAACACCGCCAGACATTTTGAAGGTACGGTTAGACGTGCTTTCATATTTTCCGATTGTTCCAGATGCATCAACGTCAAGGCCAACTTGCATAACGGATTTTGCGAGTCCATCTGCAGAGCCTTTGCGTTTTGCTTTCGAAAGCCACGAGGCATCACCCGCAACACTGCGCGTGCCAGTGAACTTGGAGACCAGCATGTCGAGCGGAACAGAAATATTTCTTGCTACGCTATCCAGCGGGTCGAAACCGTTATTAGAAACAAGGTTCCGCATGACAGTCGCAACTTTCGAGAGCATCCCCTGCCTACGATATGTTTTGACCTTCTCGCCCGCTGAAGCTGTCTGCGTGTCTGCAGCGATATTGTAAATACTATTGGAAGCAAATGTTTTGAGGAAATCAAGGTTTTTCCCGCCGCCCGTCTGTGCTTCCGAGCGCGCATAATTCGCTATACGGTTCATGGCCCAGTTGACAATGGGCGGGGTCTTGTTGCCGATGAGCGTACCGGTCTGCCGGGCCGTGCTGGCACTCTTGATGATATCGACCAGATCGTTGACGTTGACCTTCGCGTTCTCCTGCCCGGTGCCGACTGCCGCGTCGTACTGCTGTGCGAGCGCATTGACGCGGTTCATGACCTCGGCTTTGTTGGTCTTCTTTGCCGCGCGTTCCAGCGCCGCCGAGGCGTCCGCGACGATGCCGCCGCCCGTCTGCCTCGAATACTTGGCATACGCCTGCAGCGCCTGACCGGCTGCCGTGCCGTGCGCGGAGACCTCTTTGCGCCAGTTGGAATATTCCGTCCAGTCGCCGGTCTGCTCCGCTGCCCGGCGGTAGTTGTCGAGGATCGTCATACCCATGTCGACCTCTTCGCCGCTCCAGTTGTGCTTCCCGCGCAGCTCTGCCATTTCCCCGGCGTAGTCCTGCGCCAGCCGCAGCCGGGCGTTGTCAAGGCTCTTCGCCTCGGAAATGGTGTCATACATGATAGGCGTGCGCTGCGCCTCCGGCACATTCCAGTCGGCTTCCATGCTGCCGATGGTATTGCTCTGCGTCTGCGCCTGCTTCGGCACAGACTCGAACTGGCTGCGCATCGCGCCCATATCGTTTGCCGAAATATTCTGATTGACAGAATTCCCAGATTGTGCTACAGTGGAATCGTAGCTAGTGTTATACGGGGCGTCTGGGACGTGGTTGCCGGGGGGGCTTTGGCCTGTTGATCCGCTTCGAGCGGGCACATCGGTATCGTCGGAAACACTAGCTACTTCTGTATATTTTTTCAGGAAGCTAGGCTTACTGTTTTCGCCGGTAACCACCATCTGCTTTGTCCCGAGCACACCGTCGGACATAACTTCCTCAACGTAAAACGTCCGGTTTCCCATCCGCTTTTCATAGACGACTGTCGGGTTCCCAAATCGTGTATCAAACCCGCGATACAGAACATCATAGTTGTCAATGACGTTTTGGACGTCCCCAAGCATATCGGCCGTGACCTTGTACTTGTCGTTCGACTGCGAGCCATGCGAGCTTTCCACATGCCGGATATCGTTGTCGCGGAGGGCATGCGCGTATCCGTCAACGTCGATTCCAGCCGCACGCAGCGTTTCCGCCAGCTCCGGCGAGACGTCGGAGATCTTTAGATACTGAAATTGGTTCTGCTTATTGAACGCATTCTGAATAAACCTTGTGATCTGCTCTTTCGTTGCATTGAGCAGATTTTTCACGTTCTGCGGCTTATTCGTTGCAACGTCGGAAGAAATGCCGCTCAGTGCCTCGGTAAACGTGCTGCGCATGGCCTCGTCCAATGCAGACGATTCTTCGCCTGTTATAACGCCCTCTGTGCCGCGTTCCTGCGCGGCCTGCGTCGTTTGCTGGGTGGTCTGGTTCGCGGCCTGTACCGGGCCTGTAAGCGTCTCACCGCGGTTCGCTGCCTGCATGGCTGCGTCGAGCAGTTCATCTTGTGTCAGCTGCCTGTTTACTTGCTGGCCCTGACTTCCACCGAGATGCTCATTGACATCGTAGTTCGTGAACTGCCCCGGCGTGGTCAGGTTGCCCATAACGCCGGAAATCGCGCCAACGAGGAAATCATAAAGAGAGTTGACCGCTACGTCCTTCGCGGAATCCGGGTCCTTGTCGTAAATTCGCGGTAGCTGCCACTCCATCCAGTCGCCGATCAGTTCTTCCAGACCTTCGCCCGCAGCGCTGGTCATAAACTGCGCTGCGCCGCCGAGCAGACGTTTGCCTACGTCGGTGCTTGCCAGCTTATCGACTGCCCCGGCAACAGTCTTTTCGACATAATCGTCGAACGAACCCTTGCCGTAGGCCTTGCTTTGCAGACCGGCGATATTGAACATCTTCTCTGTGAAGACTTCCTTTGCCGCCATCGTGCCACCGTAGGCCAGCTGCTGGCCGAGCGTCGCACCGTCATTCCGCGCCTGCTGCGTGCCGCCGCCGAACGCACGGAACGCAAACGGCAGCATACTGCCGGACGTTCCCAACAGCGCATTCGTTGCCATGTCCGCGCCACTCTGTGCTGCGGACGCCAGCGCGTCAAGCGCCATACTGCCAAGCTTACTGGCCCCGCGCTTTGACTGCGCTACACGGCTGGCACCGGCATTTGACACATCGGCGGCAAGGTCGCGCGCCAGTTCTCCGGACTGCTCCTGCGCGTCCTGCGTCAGCGCGAACGCGTTGACTCTGGCCTGTGCTTCGGCGACGATCCGGCGCTGGTTTTTGATTTCCGCTTGCGTATAGGTACCAGGGTTATCCTGGTTTTCCAGCAGCATAGAGTTCAGTGTGCGCAGCTCCGAATCGAGCTGATCCTGGAACCACGCGCGGCTTTCGTCATAGGTCGTGTTCCGCCCGCCCTGCCCGGCCTGATACATAGCCCCGGCGGCGTCCATCGACGTGCCGCCACTCTGGATCAGACCGCCGAGCGCCGCGTTCCCGATTCGTTCAAGAACGTTTTGTCGCTCCGTGCTTCCGCTGCTGTGCGAAAAACCGCCGTCGTTCTCCGGCAGATAGGGCTTACCGGAAAGCGTCCTCGGGGCCTGTGCGACCGCTTGCTGCAGAAGGGCGTCGGTCTGCGACGGGATGTTGAACCGCTCAGAGTCCCGGACCGTGGGCAGGCTCCGCCACGCGTTCTTCTGCAGTTCCTCCACGGCTCCGGCGATCTGCTGCTGTTCTGCGCTGCGCGTCCGGCCTGTGGTCACGTTGTCGATATTGGAAAACCGTTCCGAGTCCCGCACAGTCGGCAGACTCTGCCATGCGTCCTTCCGCTCCGCCGCCTGCTGCGTCGCCAGCTCCATCAGCGTCTGCCGCTGGCTGAACTGCTCCTGCCGCGCGCCGGAGGTCGAAAGCTGCTGCGGGGCCTGGATCTGCGTGTTCGCCACGTCGTACCGGGCCTTGGCCTCGTTGTACTTTGCCTGCAGGGCGGACGTGTCCTTGCCGCGGATCTTCGCGACGGAGATCTGCCGGGCGAGGTCGCCCATCTCCTTCTGCGCCGTCGCGGCCTGCTTGCGCAGAGACGCGCGGTCGGTGCCGGTGGAGGTGGTCGTCGGCGTCTTCTGCGTGCCCGTGGAAGCGTCCGGGAACGTGTATGTACCAGAGCCGCCGGAAGACGAGGAACCTGAAGATTTCTTGCTGCTTTTCTTCCCCTTCTTGCCGGTGTCGTCGGTATCTTCGGCGGGCGGCGCAGTCAGGATCGCCCACTGCGGGTCTCGCTTCGCGGCCTCACGGTCGATGGTGGCTTTGTATGTCTTACCGTTCTTCTCAACTGTAACGTCGTCGTATCCATTCCACGTCCAAATAGATTTATCTCGCCCAAGCAGACGGTCTCCGGGACGATGTTCAGATACAGCCCAATAGACGCCCTCTGCAGAACCAATAACATATTTCTCACCGTCGGCCTGTTCCGGCGGTGCAACGTTGTCGGTTGCTTCCTTCTGCGCAGACTGTTCTTCCTGTTTCTGAGCCGCATACTCACGGTTGATGGCGTTTTTGTCAGCTGTGATCGGCGTTCTCACGCCGTTCCGGTTCGTGTAAAACCCGCCGGTCTCCTTGTCGTAAGACCACTCTGAATTATCCGGGGCCCATACGGGTGAACCGGTATCCTTTGCCTGCTGCAGCAGCTCATAGCCCTTTGCGGTTCCAACCGTATAAGGATTGCTTTGCCCGGACGCACTGCGGATGGCCTCATTCAGCAGCGTATCGCGCTTGACCGCGTCGTTATCAATATAGACCTTCGACGAGCTGTCACCCTTTGTGACACTGTAGCTGCCGTCATTTTCACGCTTGAGCGTATAGCCGTCAGACAGAAGCTTCGTGTCACCGGCGTTTTTCAGGCTGTTTACATAACTCATCCCAAGCTCTGTGCCGATGGTGTACAACCCTTCTGTGACGGCGTTTGTCGCGTTTTTCGCTATTTCGGACGCAGACGGTTTCTGCGCCTGAGATTCCTGCTGCTGTCCGAAAACAGACTCAGCCGATGGATAGAGCGGCGAACGGGAAGAGCTTTCGCTGGTTGCAGCATCAGAGCCGGAATTTCCGTTGTCCGCAGCAGAAGAGTTTGAGGAATCGGCAGATGGGCTTACGCCCACCTGCCCGGTCATAACCTGACCGTTCTTGATAACTCTGATACTTCCGTCGCTCCGCTTCATCCATATCGACCCGTCTGATGCCGCCTGAGGAGCTCCAACTTGCAAACTGTTCGCAAGCTCTTTGCCCTTATTGGAGTTAATATAATAATCTGCCATTGTTTATCCCTTGTACCCCTCTTGGTAACTGGCTTCGACTTCTACGCCGTTCTTCCTGATATAGAGCTTTCCGTTTATAGCAGATCTCCTCCACGTGGATCCATCTTTAGGGTTAGATACAGAGTTGCCAGGGGCAATACTGTCAGCAAGGTCCTTGCCTGCCTTCGTCCCGATTTGATAGATTCCTGTTCCATATCCCTTTGCTTGATCTTTAACGGTCTTCGCCCAGTCTCCACGCGCAGAATAGTCAATATTGTACTTTGTTCGGTTGCCCTTATCCGCAAGGAACGTGCCGAGGTTATCAATGCCGCCAGCTTCATTTAGCATTTTGATATAATATTCAGCCCACTCCGTTTCCTCGCTCGTGGCTTTCTTGTACGTGCCGGAGCTGCTGCCGCCACCGCCGCCGGAGTAATAGCCGCCGGAGGATACGATCTGCTGGGCTTTGTTGTAGAGGTCTTCGAGTTCCGAGGTGCTGTCACCGGCGAGGAGCTTTTCGTAGAGGGACATGTCGCCGGACTTCGAGGCATACGCGCCTGCGGCGGAAAGGGCGGTACTGTTTAGCATGTTGAAGATCTGCAGCGCCCGGTCGGCGTCGGCCTGCGCGGCGGAGGTGATGGACTCGTCGACGCGCACCGCTTCCTCGTACAGGGCCTTTGCCAGATTCAGGTCGTTGTCGGCCTGTGCCTTCTGGATAGCCTGCTGGTACTGCTGGCCGAGCAGCTGCCTTTGCCGCTCGACCTCCGCGCGCTTCTCCGCCTCAGACTGGCGAAGGGCGTTGAGGTTCGCCGACAGCTGATTGCTCTGCGCAAGCTCCGCCTGCCCGCCCGTGCCGGAGTTCAGGCCCCGCGCGTTCGCGTACTCCTGAAACGCCTGCCGGTTGCGGTCGGACTCCGCCTGCGCCTGCCGCTGCTGCTCGTAGTAGATCTGCCCGAGCTTCGATTCCTCCGCGCCAAGGTCGGAAAGATTCTGGTTGTAGTCGCTCTCGAGCTGGGACTTATTCGAGGCAAGATTGGCCTCGTACATCTTCCGGATGAGTTCTTCCTGACTGTTTGCCGTCGGGGTCTTGTAGTCTCCCAGACTACCGAGATAGTCGCGGTACCGGTCCCAGAGAGATTTCCCGCTGGCCTCGCCCGTGAGGCCGGTGTCGCCCGTTCCGGCAGCGTCCGCCGCGGGGGCGGTGGATTCGCCGTTGGCCGGGGCCTGCGGCGTGTTTTCCGTACCGGCTCCGGCGGCGGGGGCCTCGGTGCTGGCGGGCGGATTGGCAGCGGAGGCGTCGGCGCTGGTCGTGGCGATATTGCCGCCCTGCCCCTGCTGGCTCTGCGTCTGCTGCTTGTAGACCTGCTTCAGCAGCTCTTCGGTCGTTGGCATGTGCTCACCTCACAAACTCAGATCGCAACAAAATCGTTGCTCGACCAATCGGCCTTCGCGCCCGCCTCGCCCATCCAGACCTTCGTCTCGCCGTTGTAGGTGTAGTACGCGTTCTGGATGAGGGCCATGCCGGAGGCCCACGCAATGGGATTGTCCCCCGTGCCGCGCTTGACGGCCTGCTCGACGTACTCCTGCCGGACGAGGATGTCGTTGACATAGATATTCTTCCAGTCGAAGCCCAGCTTGTCCGACTGCGTGACGGTCGAGGTGATGCCGCCCGCCTGCTGCACCAGCTTGCCGTCCTGAATGGCCGCTTTCATCTGCGCCAGCTTAGTTTCCGTCATAGGTAGCCTCCAGTTCCGCCAGCACGTCGCTGGCTGTTTTTTTGCCCATCTTTGCCGTGACCGTGCCATCCCGATTATCGGTGATAGGCCCGGCGACGCAGTAGTCGGCGTTGTCCCATTCCTGGACCTGTTCTTCGGTCGCGCCGGTGGGGTTGCCGTCGGTGTCGTAGACGGGGACGGTATCGCGCTGCACGATGGACCAGCTCAGTCCGTCCACAAACAGCTGCGCGGCGGCAGCGTGGGTCATGGTCAGCGTGACGGCCTTGCTCTCGCGCCCGCCCCAGTCCCGGTCGGTGACTTTCCCGGCAATGCTGGCCGGGTATTCGGTGTTGTTCGCTTTGAAGTAGATCATGTTGACCTCCTAACTATTGAGTGTCGTTATGTAGATATTCCCTGCTGTTGTATTTCGAATTATGGTATCGCCCTTCGGAGCAAACGTGTATTCGAGTTTATAGTTCGAATGATTATATCTTGCTACAGTTTCACCATCGTAGAAAACCGATGAACTAGACTCAAAACCAGAAACATATACTGTTTCTCCATCGAGCACTTCAAAACTGCTCTCCGGCAAATATGTTTTCCCGTTATATACAGCCCCTTTGAAATAGCTGTGGCTTCCTGTTACGGTTACTTGATGATATACCGGCTCTGCGAACCCTATCTCATACTCCGTACCATCCACCAGAGTTCGCCCCCCCCCGATTTGGTAACTTGTACCAGCAATCAGGTCGGTGCCGCCTTTGATGGCGTAGGATGTGCCGTCTATCAAAATGTGGTGTGTGCCCATGTGGGTCCTCCTTTATGCTGCTAGGGTGTAGGTGCCGTCGGCGTTCGGGGTGACGGCAGCGGTGGCAGGAAGGGTGAAGGCGGGGCGGGAGCCACAGCCGGATGAAACACCCTCGGCATAAATAGTGCCATCGGCTTTTACGGTACACACAGAGCTGTCGTAACTAGCTGTGTATGGAGATCGTGTCCACTGTTCAACAGCACGACCGTTTAGATACGCAATCTGTAGTGTGCTGGCAATCGGCAGTGTTTCTCCTTCAATATTTGCCCAACTTGCAGATTTCCCAAGCTCAGTAGCAGAAAGCTGAAACACAGGTTTCTGCAGTGTGGACAACATAAAGTTTCCTCTGCCCGGAGAGTAATAAAACTTTGTCGATCCGATTATATTCTGGACGTTTGTATCCAATAGCCCAAAATAGGCACCGCAAAGCAAAGTGTCCAAATAACTGTGGTCATATCTGTTTATGCTGCCGAAGCTGCTCTTATCATAACAATCCTTCCTTACCACCAGCGTCCGCCCAGCCCCGTTAAGCCCGCTCTCGTAGTCGTGCTTGGCGATATAAAACGGCACGGGGCTGCCGGATTCGTTCAGGTACAGGATCGCGCCGGGGGTGATGGTGTTCAGGGGTATGCCAAACGAAATGGCATGTTCCGTTCCATCTATCAGCGTCTTCCCCTGCTTCTTAGCATAACCGGTTCCTGCAATCAGATCCCGGCCACCTTTCACGGCATATGCCGTGCCGTCAATGAGCGTCTTGTGTGCCATGTTTTCACCTCATTCGTACTGCCAGGCGATCTGGCCGTTCTTCGTGGGCGTGGTCTCAGCGGAATTCAGGGATTGGCCGCGGGCCATGTACGAGGTATAATTCGTGTCGTCCTCGGTGACGGCGGTGGTGCGGCCAAGCTTGGTGTTGATAGCTGTCTCGTCCGGGCTGATCTGCTTCGGGAATAGATCGAGCATATACGCCCCTCCTTACATCAAAATGTACGCGCACGGCAGGTCGAGCGTCGGCGCAGTCTCGCAGGAGAAGGTAATGCCCTCCTCGTTCGCGCTGTAGACCTTGACGCCGCATTTCGCCGCCTCCTGCCACTGCGCCAGCGTCGCCGACGTGTCGAGGCCGACGGCGTCGTTGCGCCCCGTGCCGATGTTGATGGACACGGTCTGCTTGCCGTCCGCCCAGCCCGCCGCCGTCAGAACGAACGTCGCGCCCTGCGACAGTTCGGCCTTGCCGGAGATCTTGGCGATCTCGGCGTCACGGTTCACGTTCGCTGCGTTGATGGCGGCAATGGCCGTCGTGTTCTCGTTCGTCGCCGCCACGTTCTGCGCGACGGTCTTGGAAAGCGCCGTGACCGCCGCAGCCGCGCCGCCGCCGGAGGCGATGGCGTTCTGCACGGTCTTGGTCAGCTTCTCCATGCCGACGGTATTGTTCGGGATGGTGCCGGCCACAGCCCGGGAAAGCTGCGACTGCACGTTCTCGATGGCCGACTGGATGGTGTCGGCGTTGATGGCCGTCGAGGCCGTGAAGGGAAGCTTCTCCGCAATGAGCGCGGGGATGAGGACGGTATTGATATACGTCTGCAGGGCAAGCACGCCCTCGTCAAACTTCGCTTTCAGCTGCGCGGCTGAAAGCCCGCCGATGTCGTTTGGATAGTCGTCCAGCTTCTGGATGATGCTGAGGTCGGTGTCGAGTGTCGGAATGCTCATTTATGCCACCCCCGTTTCGTTGAGCGCCCTTTGCAGCTCGCCGTAGCCGCTGCCGCCGTTGACCGGGATCTGCCCGGCCTGCGGGACCTCTGGCACGAGATTCCCGCTCGTCGCGCCCTGATTCATCTGCGACATGGCCTGATTTCCCTTGAGCTTGTCGATCAGCTCCTGCCGCTTCGAGACGTAGCCCTCCGGGATGCGCTCGAGGTAGTCCACCAGCTCGATCTTGCCCTGCATGAGCAGATTGTCGAGCGTCTGCACCGTCGTGATCTCCGACCAGTAGGCCGACGCGCCGACGTCGAGCTTGAGAGAGAGCGGGATGCGGTTGAGGATGTCGAAATCGAAGGGCGTATTGAAATCCTGCTCCGGCAGCGTCATGCCGAGCGGCTGCGAATTGAGCTGGTCCTTCGTCAGCATCTTCACCTGCACATACCGCGTGCCGTAGTACACGCGCATGTGGTCAAGGTAGATGCGGCCCAGATCCTCAATGGATTCGTACATGTTGAGCTTCACCAGCTCCAAAGGCGCGTTGGACGCGCGCTGCAGGGCCACGATGGCGGACGTATTGTCCGGCCGGGTATCGCCGAGGGCCGCGTCGGACGCGCCCATGAAGTTCTGCGTGTAGTTGATGGCGGAGTCAATGAACTGCGAGACCTGCGGCGAGATGGTCGCCGGGTCTAAAATTTTCGCCACATTGTTGACGTCGCCGCCGTTGATGCCGATGGCCGCGCCGACGCGGCTGTCCCAGCGCGGCACGCGCGTCTTGTCGTAGACGATCTTCGGGAACGCCGTGGTCATGAGCGAGAGCATCGACATGGCGAACAGCTTATTGACGAAGATCTGGTTCGGGATCAGCTCGCCGATGAGTGCCATGCCGTGGTAGCAGTCCTGCACGTAGTCCCACGGCATCCACGTGATCGGGTAGAGCTTCAGGCCGGTGTCCTTCTCCTTCTCGATCTCCACGTCTTTGGTACACTGGTAGCTGTGGACCGTGCCGGTCTCATCGTCCTTCCAGAGGTAGACGATGAGGGTACAGAGCTTATCCTGCAGGGTGTCCATCTGGTTGTTGTAGTCTTCCGTGTCCGGCCGGATGCGGTCGATATCGTCCTTCTTGACGCCGTTGCGCTTGGCAATGCGCCGGACCTCGTCCACCATGAGGCGGCGGGGGATGATGATATAGGGCTGCGTCTGCACGCGCCGGTCGTTCGGGTTGCCGAAGAGCACGCGCGTGTTCTCGATGATCTCGGTGACGATATCGCCCTTTGCCTCCTGCCCGGTCTCGATATCGGGGTCAAAGTAGGTGTACGTCGCGCCGTCGCCGTCGACCGCCGCGTTGCGCATGAACTGGCGCGTCAGCGTGACGATCTTGTTGCGCTCAAAGATGGCGGCGAACTGCTTGTTCATGACGTCCGCCACCTTTTCAAGGTCCCCGAGAGAATACATACTGGTAGAGCCGAGCGGCGAAGCCTGCATGGAGAGGTTGTCGCTCGAGATCGTCGCGATCTGGAAAAGCGCGACGCGCTTGAGGAAGTTGAAGACCGGCGTCGGCAGGCCGTTCGACTCCACGCCCTCCCACTGCTTGCCGATAAAGAAATTTTCGTTTTTCTGGACCGTGTCGTACAGATTCAGCTGCGTGTTGACCTGTACGCCGCGGTCGTATCTGCGGTACGCCTTATCCGGCGTCATTTTCTCTTTCATTCTCTGTCACCCTGCGGATGGCCGTCATAACCTAAAATATTGTTCATGCCGTCCATCATGCGCTTCATCTGCTCCTGCATCCGGCGTTCTTCCTCAGACAGCGCCGACTCTGCCGCGTCCGGCTCTTTCTCCTTCTGCGGGGCCGTGCCGCGCGTGACGAGCACATAGCCGAGAATGCAGACCGCGATCTGGCAGCCCAAAATCAGCAGCTGCAGGATCAGTCCAAGAATCGTTTCCATAGCACCCTCCTATTTCACATTTCCGGTGTAGCGGACCTTCTGGTCGATGCCGAGCACGGTCACGTCGCCGAAGGTCGAGCCACTTGTAATGACGATCTTGTAATAGACGAACTTCTTCACCTTCAGCTTGATCCGCTCGATCTGCGGCGCGCGGTTCGTCAAAAAAGACCAGTGGATGAAATTCACGTGGTCGAAGCCGGACAGGCTCGAGGCCACTTCCTTCTCCGCATAGTCGCTCTTTTTGTCCGACCGGGCGGAGATCAGGATTCGCGCATTCGTCGCAGGCTTCATCGAGACCCAGATGATAGAGCTGGTCTTGCGCTTGTAGTCGGCGTTGAACGACATGTTCCCGGACTCGTACCGGGACTCGATCGCCGCGCCGTCATCCGACGTGTGCATATGGTCAAAATCGACCAGCCGCCCGTCGGAGAAGCCCAGATACATTGCCATCCCGTCCGCGCACGCGCAGGTCGCCGGGAGGCCGGTGAACATGTACCAGACGTTCGTCTCGTAGTTGTTGACCAGCACGGTCCCCTGCGCGTCGTTCAAAAACAGGAAGTATTCGTGCGTCATGTTGTTGTCGAAGGTGAAGATCTTCGACACGTCCGCGCTGTTCATGGTCTGCTGCACGCGGGCGGAGATGTTTTTCGCGTTGCGCTCGTCGGCGTACAGCGTCGTCGCCAGCCGCCATTCGAACACGTTGCCCGCGCAGATCGAGCGCGGGTAGTTGTTGACCAGCTGCACCTGCCCGGGCGCTTCGTTGCCGATCTCCCGGTGGATGGGGACGGTGTAAAAGCCTGCCGTCGTGCTGCCGTCCTCGAGCGTGATGGCGGAATAGCTCGTCGCATAGACCGCCTCCGGCTTGAAGACCAGCAGCTTCGAGTAGTGCCGGGACATGGCCGTGATGGGCGTGTTGGCCGTGCCGATCTGCACCTCGTACAGGTCCGGGAAATACTCGGCGCTGGCCTCGCCCGTCTCTGTCACGCCGCAGTAGTACGCCTTGTTGCTGCCGTCGCCGTAAAGGAACACGCGCGTATCCGATGCGCCGTTGAAAAATTCGCTGAAGCGCATCTTCTCGATCTTCGCCCGCAGCGTGTTCGCCACGTTGTAGAAGACCTCGACGTTGTTGCTGCCCTGTGCCGGGGCCTCGGTGAAGGTGACGGTCCCGGCCTCTTTGTCGACCGTGAAGCCCGTCGTCACCTCGGCTTTCTCCACGAACACAAAATCAATGCTCGTGACGTTCTTCTCCGGCAGCTGGTAGACCGTCGATGTGCCGTCGGCGGAGAAGCGCACGCGGCGCTTGCCGGTCAGCATGTTCACCGGCTCCAGCGTCGTCCCGCCGCCGCCCGGCGCAGACGCCGTCACAACGACCGGCACATAGCCGCTGACGGTCTCGACGTATCCGATGCCGTCCCAGACCAGATACTCGGATCCGTTCAGGATATAGAGCTTATCGCCGAAGCCGAAAAACGTCGTCGGGGCGTCAAGGATATCGCCGATATTCTCCGCCCCGTCTTCCGTCATATTCCAAACTGCGCCGTCAGCCGCACAGACCGTCACCTCGCCGCCTGCAACGTAGCCATGCCACATGCCGCGGACAGCGCCGGTAAAGGCGTGCATGGTGTTATAACCCGGTCTGACGCGCAGATGATATTCGTTTGTGATCTCGAAGTTCTTGAGGACCGACGCCTCGCCCAATTTCAGCTGCGTATCGCCGTCGTTGGACTCGTTCAGCCCGAGAAACTTCTTGATGGTAAAGACCTTGCTGTCGTCTTTGGTGGAAATTGTCGCCATAGTGTTTACCCTTCAAAAGGAATAGGGCGTACATTGCTGTACGCCCTATTTTTTGCTTACGCGTCGACCGTTTCGGCCATATCAGACCAGAACATACCGGTCTTGAACGCTGCTGCGCGGATCGTATCGCCAGCCGTAGAAGTCGGCTTGGACGAAGAACTGTACTCGACCGCAGTCTTGGAGAAACGCGGGTCGGAGCCGTCAAGCGTGTACTTGATGGTCTCGCCTTCGCCTGCAGTCAGTGTGACGGTATGGCTGGAAACCGAAATCGTCGGCTTCGTGCAGACCTTGCCGGAAGCACAGGCCACGTAAATACCGTTTGCCATAGTCGGCATAACGAATGCATCGTACAGGAAACGGCCTTCCACGAGCGCACCGCTGTAGCCCTGCGGGTCGGTGTGCATTTTGTACTCATGCAGCTTCACAGGGGAAATCGCAGCGTTCTTGAACACCAGCATGAAATACACGTTCGAGGGCATTCTTGCGATCTTCTTGACGGGGACACCGTCAAATTCACCGACAATACCCTTGCCGAGTGCTTTCGCCGCCAGAGGCTCAATGTTGTTCCACTCGGAAGCGAGCTTAATGAACTTGTAGTACTTCGGGTTGATGTAGAAGGTTCTGCCTTCCGCCGGGACGTTGTGCTCGTCCAGCGCAACATTCGCGTCGAGCATGTTCTCGACAATCGTGGTCTTGGACGGTTCCGCCGAAAGTGCAACGTGCAGACCGGCCTTTTCCGCCCACCTGTCCATACGGTAATTGTCGATCTCCGGGGTAACGACCTCGCGCATCTCTCGGCGCAGGCATTCACCAGCCTTCTTGATGCCCATCTGCTCCTTCATATCGCCCTTGTCAATGACAAAGGAGAACGAGCGGTCCTTCTCCATCGGGAGCTCGTATTCCACGTCGGTCAGATCCTTCGGGGTGCCGTATCTGTTGCCATTGCCTCTGCGGTTATAGTCGACGAGCGGCACAGTGCCAACCTCGTGGAATCGGACAGACTTTACGCCGATAAATTCGCCGTCAAACTTCTTGCTGAACGAACCCTGCGTATAGCTGTCCTGAAAAAATCTCTCCAGTACCTGACTGGAATACTTGTCTGCAAGATTGATAACTCCTGCCATATGTAGACCTCCTATTTAGTCGTCGCTAAGGAAGCCCTCCAGGAACGGGTCTTTGCCGGTCTCCTGCTTCGTAGACTGCAGGCTTCCCAGCGATTTTTGTTTATTGCTTTCGTTTTTGGCCCGGATCGCCAGCTTCTCGTTGGCTTCTTTGAGCTGTCGTTCCAGCTCCCGGCGCTGATAGTCGCCGTAGGCGTCCGTCAGAAGTTCGCCGCCGCGTACCGCTTCCCACACTTCCTGCGGGATGGTCTTTGGGTCGACATCCTTGTACTTCTTCTGAAAGCGGGCGATATCGTCCTTCTGTCGCTGCTCGGCGTCGCGTTTGCTGCTGGCCTCGGCTTCCTCGGCCTTCTGCTGCGAATGGAGCCGCTGCTCGGCGTCCTCGCGCAAAATGCGCTCCCGCGCCGTCTCCGGGCTGATACCCTGCGCGACAAGAAGGTTCGTGCGGATGGAAGTCAGATACTCCGGAATGCTCTTGCCGGACGCTTCCGCCGCCGCGCGCAGCGTGTCGAGGATGGCAGAATTTTCATCACGGAACTTGGCAAGGTCTGCATTCTCCTGCTGCAGACGGTCGCGCTGCTCTGTAACGTGGTCATAGTTCAGGCCCTTCTGGGCCAGCTCCGTGACCTGCTGCCTGGTGTATTGTTTGGTCTCCTTGTTGTACTTGAGGTCGAACATCGGTTCCTCGGTGCCCGGCTGCTCGTCAGCGGCCGTGTCCTCGCGCGCCTGCTCGTCCTCGCCCTGTGCAGATCCCTGCTCCTGCGAAGCATCTTCCGTTTCGGTCGGCTCGGTCTGGTTGCCGTCGCCGTCGTCTTCTGTCAGAGTTTCGTATTCGCTCAGATCCACGTCGTAGTTGTCGTCATCCACAACAACTTCGGTTTCGTTCTCGTTCATGCAATGTCCTCCTGTATTTGGCTCTGGTAGGCCAATTCAACGGCTATGGTAGGCCGTTTGTTTACATAATCAGCAACACAACCCGCCGTAGTAGGGTGTGATGTCCTCCCACTTCGAAGCTTTCTTCGCGGCCAGCGTCTGGATCAGCTCGGAATACTTGGCGTTGAAGAACGCCGCCATCGAGTCGTTTTCTCCCAGCAGCAGGTGTGCCGCGAGGCCGTAGGGCATGATGCCCTGCGCAAGCACGTCGTCCAGGTCGATGACGTCCGTGAAGTTCGCGATCTCCCTGCAGATATCGCGCGTGCCGTCGTCCTGCGCCTCGTAGGTGTCGGAATAAGGAAACAACTCGTGCCGCAGGATGTTGAGGATGGACAGCGTCCGGAGCTTGTACTCGGCGGTATCCGTGGTGGAGGTCTCACCGGTCGTCTCGTTCTGCTCGTCCATCAGATGGATCGCGCGGGCAAACACCCATGCGGCAGTCGTCGTGTTCATACCCATACTCCTTTTGGTATCTAATAGCCGATATAGGAAGCGCTCGGCGCGCCTCCTGTCATATATTCGTCGTAATCGTCTAGCTGGTCTTCCTCGTAGTCGTCCACCTCGACCGGCTTCTCCGGCTTGAGTGTCCGCATAACGCAAAAGTACCTTAACGCATCCGGTGAATGGCTGATTTCGTGCGGTTGTTTTGCACAGTCGTTCGGATTCTTCTCATCATGCTGTATTGCCTGCAAACAATCGATCAGATCCTTGCAGGATTCTGAAATCAGCAATCCGGGCTTTCCATCCGGCAACGGTTTCAAAAGCTCTTTAACGGCCATCCAGCCCTGCACGCGGTTGTTTGCCGCTTTCAAAACCGGCAGCCCGCATTCGCCGAAGATCTGCGCCATCGTCTTGCCGGTGTCCTTCTGCGTCGACCACATATCCGGCGGGGCAATGGTGTATTCGATGCGCTCCCGCGCGGGCGTCAGCGAGATCGCCGCGCTCGCTGCCTCGGAGACGATGAGCTTAGATTCGTTGTACTGCCTGTACACATAGCAGCGCCCGGAAAAGTCGACCGCGATCCACAGGCAGGCAAACATATCGAGGCCGTAGTCGAACGCCCGGTATTTTGCCCAGCGCGGGTCGATTGGGAAATCCTCCGGGAAGGTATGTACCCCGCGCCTGAACTCCGGGAAAAAGCCGCCGGACAGCGCGTCCCAGTCGCCGTAGCGGTGCGCCCTGCGCACGTCCTCCGGCAGAAGGTCCAGCGCATTGACGTAGTCAGGAGATCCTTCCAGCAGGTCGACGTTGTCTTCGACCGTCGCTTTGATAAACAGATAATCGTCCGGGTTCTCGTTCGGCAGGAAGTCGCGCTTGACGAACAGGCGCTTCACCCACTGGTGCCCGATGCCGCCCGGGTTGCACGTCAGGTACATCCGCTTTGGAAACGGCGTCGCGCCTCGGCAGCAGGCCGCGATCCCGCGGAACTCCTGCTCGGTAAACTGCGTCGCTTCTTCGATGAAGATCCAGTCGTATTCCTGGCCCTGATACTTACCGGCAACTGCGGAGCCAAAGCCGTCCATGTTGCCAAACTTGATGGTCGAGCCGTTCTTGAACGACAGAAGGTGCTTCTGCACGTTGTACACGGCGACAGTCTCCGGAACCAGCTTGACGATCGGGTCGATGACGCTGTTCTCCAGATCTTCGTACCGTCGTCTGAGGATCAGGATCTTCAATCCCGGATAATACAGGCAAGCGCCGACCGGCTTTCTCTGCGTGCACCAGCTCTTTCCGCCGCCTCGCGCGCCACCGTAACAGGTGTACTTCACCGTCGAGGCGAAAAACTGCCGCTGCGGTTCGCTGTTCGGCTTCCCGAGGTCGATCTTTACCGTCTCGCCCGGCGCTGTTCGCTTGTACGATTGCTTGCCCATGCAGTACCTCTGTGCTGTGCTCGTCTTGCCTGCCGGGTGTTCCTGGCACCCGACAGGACAAGAGGAAGGGAAGAAAGATGAAACAAGGAGGATTCACCTGCCTGCCGAAGACAGGCAAGACCAACACAGCACGGTCCTTTTTGTCTGGTTTTTGAAATTTTTCAGGTGCATGTTTCGGAAGGGTGCCGCCTGTTTTGTAGCTACCCCTCTTTGGGATGGAGCGCACACGTGGATGGGATATTATATATATACTAGTATGAAACCACCCGGGTGTTTTTCCGCCACCCTCCCCTATGCCTCTCTTGATTTGGTGGAGGGGTGCGCACACACGGCTGCACACACGTGCGGCGCGGGGCCTTAATGGCCTGCAGCCCGGGCCTACTGATGTACACACGCGCAGCCCAGGCGCGCACAGCTCATAGCTTTATGCACTCTGTTGCCCTGCTTATGCACTGCATAATATACGCCGTATGCATGTATATCTGTATATAGTTCTGATATCTCAGTGATTCACGTTATTCTCGGAACTTCCGAGCAAAAACGAACGCCACCAAATTATATATTTGTGGCGTTCGCTATTTGAACGCGTCCATGTCGCCCTGCTTATTGCCGAACGTCACGTTGACCTGTACAGCGTTGCCGTTGAAGTCTCGCTGCCCTCCGAACTTATCCATCAGGATGCCAAGCACGGTCGCAGACTGCAGCGCATTGCTCTTTTGCAGCTTATCCGGAAGATCATTCAGTATGGTATCCAACGCGGTCTGTACCTTGTCCAGGCGGCTGTCAGCGAACTCCTTCATACGCTCGTCAGCCGTCTTTTTTACCGCTTCAGCGACGTCCATATTGTTATTGATAAGCTTCCTCGCCGTCTCCCAGGACACACCACCGGCTTTTGCAGCATCAGTGATCGTGCCGCTGTTGGCATACTCGGCAATGACGGCGGCTTTCTGCTCAATATTGATACGCTTTCCCCGCTCGCCCTTCGCCATGCAGCCACCTCCTGAGGCGTAAAAATTGCGCTTGCGCGTCGCCTGCGCACGCTTGCAAGCTCGCTTGCAGCGCTGCGCTGCTAGCGCAAGCATAACAGTAAAATTGAATGATAGAGAAATTCTTCTCTACAGCGAAAACGCCGGAAAGCCTTGATACCACAGGGCAAACCGGCATTTTAAAATAGAGAAATAAAGCTCTTGACACGTAGAGAAGAAAATCTTCTGAAAATAATTCTTGACATACTGATTAGTATGTGCTACAGTGAAGCCACAGAAACAAACCGCCACACGACAGGCCAACAGGCCGGAAGGAGAAAGAAACATGAAAAAGATCATCATCATTGCCCTCACCACTCTCGCCCTCATCTCTTGCACTGCATGTGCCTCTGTCCACGCAGCTGATACCACCGCGGAGCTTGACGCGCTCCGTGCCGAGAATGCGCGCTTGTCCGCCGAGCTGGAGACCGTCAGGGCCGAGAATACCGCGCTCACCTATGAAGCCGAGGCACAGGCCGCAGAAGCCGCCAGACTGGCCGCAGTGGCCGTTGACAACTTCTATACGCGTACGGGCCTCGTTGTGGATCTGGACTACGATACGGACACTGTGACCGTCGTGGACGGCGTCGACTTCATCTGGCAGTTCACCGGCTGCGAAGATTATTGTGTCGGCGATCTTGTCGAAATTCTGATGCAAAAAGCCGGAGACCCCGAGGACATTTTCGACGACGTGATCTACTCCACCTGCTATGCCGGGTTCTATGCAGAGTATTTTCAGGATTGACGGTCCGGGCGCGGGCGTGGTACAATCGGCATGGAAAGAAACGAACGGAGGCCCGCCCATGCCTGACGAGAAGCCGAAACGGAAGACGCATACCAGCACAGCAGTAAAGGCTCGATACAACGCAAAGACATACAAACAGTACAGCGTTGCATTCCGCTATGATGACGACAAAGACTTGCTAGACCGCATCGATGCTTTTTTGGTGAATGGCTATTCCGCCGCACAGGCCATCAAAGCCATCATGCGCGGAGAATAAAAGGAGGAACACGAATGTTTGACAGTGAAGAGCTTAAATATCTGGCCGAGATGGAAGAACGGATCCTGCAGCAGTCCGCACAGAATATGCGCGTCATTCTGGAAAGCTCCGTTGACAAGAAGCTGAATCTGATTCTTGAGGCGCTGCAGTCGCAGCAAGAGCAGTCGAAGGACTTCGTCACCAGCGAACGCGTTGACGAACTGGAAGAAGACGTTGTCATGCTGCAGTCCGTTGTCAAGAAGCACAGCAAAGAGATCAAGGAACTGAAACACGCATAACGAAAGCGCCCAGCCAATCAAGGCCGGGCGCTTCGCTTGTTGTCCCACATGTCGATGACACGCTGCACAGCATTTGCGAAGTCCTGCGACATCGTAACGTTGCCGGAAAGGTAATTATAGCACGTCTTGCCGGAGTACGGTATGTACTCCGGCAGTTGGTTGATCCTGATATTGCGCCGGTGCAGCTCCGCCCTCAGTCGTTGCCGCGTCCGCTCGCGTCCCCGCATTGCTTCGCCTCCTCATATAGCACGTCCTTTGCCCACTGCAACTGTGCATTGGATAAATCATCCCTGTACGCCGCACACAGAAACGCAGCGTTAGTTATAACATGCCACAGTGCCGGTAGGCCGCTCTCATCGTCGATCGCCAGCGGATTATCCCAGATATGCAGAACGTGGCGCAGAAGGGCGTCCAGCCACTTCTCACGCGGTACCTTGCGCCAGTCCTCCGCGTCGGCGTATTTTGCCTTGCCAAACTCCCGCACCTGCATGATCGCCTCGATAGCCGCCACCGGCACGAGCGACGGGCGAGGCTTGCCCTCGTCGTACTTTGCGCCCTTAATCTGTTCCATCGTCTGCGCCCTCCATCATGGCTTTGATCTCTACAGCGTTAGCCTTGATTATATCCAGCACAATATCACTTTGAATATGGTGGGCAAATACAGCCTTGTCCTGCGCACTTGCGTTGTAATAGCCCGTGGCCGTCTCGCCAGTGGCCGTAGCCGCTACGATCCCAATTGCGGTTGGCTTGGCCTCATAAATCAGTTTCAACGTCTCTTCCAGCCATGCCGCATATGCCTCATTCGTAATATCGCTCATCAATAATGCACTCTCCCTTCGCGTTTTGCTCTGTCGTATTTCCGGACTCTGGAACGCAGGCTGCCCGTCGCCTTTTTGCGCTCGGCGGATTCGGCCTTGCTCTTTTTGTACTCGTCCACAGCCTCCCGGAACGCTATGTACGCCTCGCAGGTCGTATGCTTTGCCCCGCAGCCTTTTTCGGGGCAGTCTCCGCACGGAGCGGAATACGGGCTGATCTTCAGATCTCTCTGCATTCCGTTGCCCTCACACATACCCGCTTGTCGCCGACGCGCACGACATAGCCGGGTGCGTTGCTGCTGTCTTTGTACTTTTCTGCATCGTACACCGCACCCCGGCGCGGACGCATATCAGGATAGACCGGGATGACCGCCGTGATTCGGATCCGCACCTCATCCCATGCGCGGCCGCGTGGCTTGCCCGGGCAGATAGGGTGCAGCTTGCGCCATGCCCCGGCGCATGCCCGGCTGCACAGATACCGCCCATCCGGTCGCGGCTTGCAGGGCCGGGTAAACACCTTCCCACAAACCGGACAGGTCGCTGTGATATTTGCCATTACAGCTTTACCCCCTTGATGTGCCTGTCAAAATATGTAACCGCAACAGCCATAGCCGCCCACATGTCCGCAGAGAAACCGTAGAAGAAACCGGGATCCTTTTTCGTCCCCTTGCCGAAGTTCGGCTGCCCAGGCGCGTAGCGGTCGACGAGGGCTTGACGGATGTTGGCGTCTTTGGCATTCGGGCTACCGCACAGATCCAGCTTTTCTTCCCGGCGGAAGATCTTTACAGGTTCATCCCCGGTAGACAGGAAAATAATTTCTTGGAATCGCCCGATCCACACGCAGGTATCGAATACCTCTCGACCGACGGCCATACCCATGCCTGCGATCATCTCGATAACAGTATCATATCCTTGACCGTAGACCATCTCTGGCAGCCTATGCCGCAGTTCTTCGTTGTCGATCTTTCCGGCATCCAACACGCTTCGGATCTCCTCGCCGTCATGCTCAACGATGACATAGCCGGATTGGGTATTGCCGGGGTCAATCGCGAGGATCACGCCCATTTTGCTTTTCCTCCTTCCGCCTGCGATCTTCCGCATCTCTCAGTGCGCAGAATACCATCGTGTATATCTCCACTGATACCGTCCCGCTCTGCACAGGGATCAGAGGGGCGATATAATGCCAACAGTCCATATATGTCAGTTCAGGCATTTAGTCGGGCCTCCATGTCAGAACGTGCGAGTATTTGCACGGGTACATCTCCCTGCAGGTCCGCATCCGCGTGCAGGGCGGTTCCAGAAGGTCGTGGAACTCCGGGCACTGCTCGAGCACCAGCTTGCGTATCACCAAAGCAACGTCGCGTGTCTCGAGCGCCGCCAGATAGCACATTCGCTTCTCCACGATCGTCATCAGCTCTTCTGCGTTCATGTACCAGATCATGTCCACGGGTGCGTCCTGCCGTGCTGCGTTCCGGTCGTATTCGCTCTGCCGGTCGTTGCGCTGGCTGCGGATAAACGGCTGCGCGTGGACGTGGCGGGCCAGATGCGTGCTTACCCAATACGGCACGCCCTCGAGATAAAACGCAAACTGCAGCGTCCGGATCGGGCTGTGCCGCGCCCGGAGGATGGAGTGTTTCCACGCCATGTCCGGGGCTGTCTTCATCTCCTTGCCGATGGTGACTAAGGCGCATTGCTTGGCAAACGCCCAGTCTTCATCGGTAGGGTACTTCAAAAGTGTGATGTTCATTTTTCTGCGTCCTCCATCCAGCCGTCCATCCGCGCGCCGCAGTGCGGGCAATACTTCGATCTCAGCTTTTTGTACGCGAATTCCTCACGGTGGACTCTTCTGCCGCAAGCCGAGCAATACAACCCAGCGTTTGCGCAATCGTCAAGTAGATGCCACCGCCCATGCACCACCGGCGCAACGTCGGCGGCGGGCAGCGCCTTTACAATCTCCAGCTGCACCGGGGCGTAGCACATTTCCTGTGCAAATAAAGCGTTCATAACATCCTCGCGCTTGATATAATCAGCCATCCTTCTTGCCCTCCATCGCTCGCTCGGCTTCCTCGCGGGTGAAAAATACGGTTTTGCCGATCCTCTCTGTCTCCAGATCGCAATGATAGGCCCTGTTGGTCTCCGGGTTGTAGGTCTCCCCGATGAATAGCCACGCGCCGGTCTCGTCGACCTTGTAGCCCACCGCTTCGACTTCGATGATGTACTTCCCGTTGAGGTAGTATATCTTTTCCCCCACCTTGCACGGCAGCACGACGCACCGCCCGGCCTTGTCGGCCTCGGTAAGCTCGCGGAGGCGGTCAAGGCCGCCGCACAGCTCGGCAATGTCCTCGTAGGCCGCGAGGCGCTCAATCAGCTCGCCAAGCGCAGGGCAATCCACGCAATCCATATCCACGTTGCAGTCTTCAGAGCATTTCATGTAGTGGTCTTCCGCCAGATAATGCTTTTCAGTCAGTCGCTCCATGCTTGTCTCCTTCCTCCGGCGCTCCCGGCAGCGGCATCCAGTGGGTAACGGTGCACGGCAAGGCCATGCACAGCCACGTCCCGGCCTCCTTATGATAGTTTCCAACGTCAACGCCAAAGTACGGACTGTAAATCATGTAATTCACAAGTACGTCGTCTTCGTTTTTCCACGCTTCCGGCAGCCTGTCCTCCACGCTGATCCACTGCGGCACCTGCCCCCGCAGCGCCGCGTTCTCGGCGGTCAGGCGCTCGATGGCTTCAGCGGCTTTGGCCAATAAATTCTCTTGGCAGCGCTGCTTATCCTCATGCATGGCGCAGTCTTTGCAATCGCCCTCTGCGCAGCACCGCAGCGCCTGCACGATCTCTTGATCCGTCATAACGTATCCTCCTCCATTCCATCAAAAATCATCTGGCCGGGCAGTTCATCCGGATTTAACAGCGCGGCTTCCGGATCCCGCCACTCGACGCCGATGTAGTCCAGCGCCCGGCCCCAGCCGTACCAGTTCCCGCGATCATCCTGCATTACGTGATTCATCCACATTTCCCACTCCTTTGGATTCCGCTCCCACAGCCGGTCGAACCGGTGTGGGCGTTTTTCCATGTGCACGCCGAACCCGCACATGGAGCACCCGGTTCTCTGTGCTTTTGTCGTCCTGAGTGTTCCGTATGCGTCGCGCACGATCTCTCCGTAGATTTCCGGCACCGGAACCTGCAAATCCAGCGCAAGCTGCAAAAGATCCTGCCGCGAAAAAATCGCGAATGGGCAGCTGCGTTTCGTTCCCGGCGATATGTAGTTGCACCCGTGCATCATCAACGCTTTCTGCCTGCGCCCTCCTTCGGACGCCATCAGGCCCATATACGGGAAGCTTCCGGTTTCTTTGGCATAATCGCTGCAAGGCTTTTCTTTCAGGTAATAGCAGCACTTATCCGATACGAGAAAATCCGGCGTTTTGTAGCTAACGCCCTCATTCTCATTTTCGTATCCGCCGAAGATCTCCAGCCATTTTTGCGCCAGCTTCATCCGCGTCCCCGTGCGGAACCCGCCGTAAGCCCCTGTTTCCCCAGTGATGATCGCATGGCGTACCGTTGCGTTTTTCTCGCTTGGATTTTGCAAAAGCGAGATTTTCCCCGCAACTTCCTTGGAGATCACCGGCCATCCGTACTCCCGCAGCACTTCCACTTTGCTTTTCAGCGGTTTCAGCGGCTTCACGCCGAGTTGCTTGTGAATCAGCTGAATGCTTTTATCCTCAAGCGACGATACCGAGATGGCAGGCACATCAATACCGATGCTGCGAAGGAACAGGAGCAGCGTGATGGAATCCAGCCCGCCGACAGCTACGTAGCAGCTACCTGCAACGTCTGGGTGATCGTAGAATTCCCATGCGCGGATTTTGGCGTATTTCACCTTGAACTCATAATCCATCTGCTGTTTTACTCGAAAATCCGCAATCTTCCGTTCGGTATCCAGCCTTGCATTTCGCTCCAGCACATTCTCTTTCATTTTGCCTCCTCCCTCCCCGGCGTCAGCTTCGCCAGCATGATCTGGCCAAGATCCGCCACGTAGACCAGCCGCCCGCGGTTGTAGGCCATCAGCTTGTCGTCCCGGATCTCCATCCGGTCTGCCTCGATGTTCGTCAGGTCGTGGCAGCAGTCGCAGACAAATCTCATGTCTCATCCTCCTTGTCTTCCGCAAGCATTCGGTCTATTGCCGCCTGCTGGAACGCTGACAGCTCGTCGTTGTGCATCTGCACCCCGTGTCGCATTTTCTCCGCGCCCTTCGGCGGCTTCTCAAACAGCCTGTTGATTGCAGCCTCTTCCAGCGGATTCAACGGGTCATGGTGGCCCTGCACGCCGTAGCCGGGCTTTGCAGCGTGGTTATACTGCGCCGCCTGCGTGCCGCCTTTGTCCTGTTCTTTTGCCAGCCAACGGACGATAAACGCATTGATTCCGCGTTTTGTCTTCCGTTTGGCCGGATTTGCATCCAACCAGCCCCTCATGTTCCGCAGCTGCTGTATCACGTCGACAGCAGGGTACAAGCCCGCCCATTCCTGGCATTGCTCCACGGAAACGGGATATTCCGTTCCGTCATTCAGCGGCAGAGAGATTGCCGGTGGCGTGGACGCCGCTTGCGGCTCCGCGCTATCTTCCGCATCTCGAATAGCGAATTCGATTCCCGATTCTCGATTCTCGAATACGGGAACATCTGCATGCATTTGCTTGCAAATGATTTCATCCGATTGGTTCCCGTCATCAGGTGAAGGAAATTTGCTTACTTTCGCACGCTGCGTCTGATACTTGCCCCATGTTGGTAGGTAAAGGAAGCGTTTGCCCTCAAACACATACAGAGCAATCAATCCAGCACTCGCCAGCCCATGAAGAGCGTTTTCTACAGTTTTGAGCGTGAGGTTTTCCTTTAGCGGGAAGAGGCGGTTCTTTACGACCGCCGCCCTCCCATCAAAGCGTCCGAAATCATCACAGTTTACAATGAGCCGATAAAACAGAACTTCTTCAAACCACGAAAGTTTGTCTACGCTATCGCTTGTGCAGATGCTTTCCCGGATAATTCTGTTCGGCATATTTCAGCCCTCAGAACGGAAGATCGTCGTCGTTCTCGTCGAGCTGCTGGAAATCTGCCGGGCTGGCCGGTGCAGCCGTCACAAAGGATTCTGCCTTGCTCGGCTTGAGATACCGGATGCAGTCACGCATCACGCCGTCATTGCCCTCAAACGGCTCCATATGCAGGATGCAGTTGCGGCCTACCAGATCGTCAAGCTCGAAATCCGTTCCCGGCTCAATGCCAAGCGCGTTGGCATACTTGCCGATCTTATCAGCGTCGTACTCGCCAGTATCACGGTCAGGCCAGAAATTTTTGAAGATGTGTTTCTTCTGGTATTCCTGCTCCACATCCTCGCGGACAACGAAATCAAACTTAATGCATTCGTTGTTGTTTTTCGTCAGACTGTAGCCGCATGATTTCAGATAAACCTCGTAATCGCCGGGCTTCATCAGCCCGCCATCGTTCTTCACTGCCTTAAATCCCATCTACTTTTTCCATCCTTTCGTCGTTCATTTCCCAATGTGTAAAATAGTCGTTAAGATAGCCGTTTCCCATCAGCCAGTTGATAAAGCGGTTGATTGTCTCTTCGATCGGCTCAAAATCTCCGCGCCGGTACGTCTCCACGTAAGTATTCGAGCCGTCGAAGATCAGATATGTAAATTTTGATGCGCCGGGGAGCAGATGCAGATACATCGGATGCTGCGGGCTGTGCAGATACTTGCCGTATTCGTACCGCTGCACGCGCTTGATATCGTAGATCACGCCAGCCTTTACATAGTCGCAGACGCCGTAAAGCTGGAAATCCAAGCCCGATACATGCAGTTTCCCTGCAACCGGCACTTGCGGCTGACCGCCCGCGCAGATACGGGAAAACTTTGCTACAGCTTGGTCATATTTCGTGCCGACCGGCTCGACCGGTACGTCAACAACTGCGCTGTTAATCGCCGCTTCGAAGTCAATGCCCGCCTGCATAGCCGGGGTCGTCTCCTTCTCTTCACGCCGGAGCGTGGAGAGAAAGGAAGACAGAGCCGCGTCTGCATATACATCATCTGCGTCAAGAAAGTGTTGCCAGCTACTCAGAAGGCTTTGTGTCAACCAATACATAGGTTCCTGCCTTCTTGTCGTATTTCAGTCCAATATCCTTGCATTTGCGCTTAAACTCTGCGCCAAGTTCTGCCGCGCTTGTTAGCGAATGCTCGATCTTTGCAAGCCCTTCGCGGGCTTTGATTGCTGTTTCCGGATCCCCGACAAGGGCGATAAAGGCGCGACCGGATTTCATTGCTGCATCGTAAGCCGCTTTCTCACCGCTGTAGATCGCGGCCTGCGCGTTAATGTCCTCCTGTGCCTTGCGGAACAGGTCTGTCAGGAACGTGGACTTCTGGCCGGGCTTGAGCTCCGGCAACTGCATCACACCGCGCACACCGAAGCAGCCCTTTGCAAAGTATTCATCTGTCGGCGTAAAGCCGATCATGCGCTTATTGCCCATCATGAACATGTAGCCACCAAAGTCCGCAGGCGTCCAGACGATATCCTTTGCTCCGCCCTCGCAGGAAAGGCGCGTCTGAATGGTGTCGCCCTTCTGCTGTTCCGTCGTGTGGAACACGACGATCAGGTGCTTCCGATCCTTTGCGCGGATCTGATAGCACAGCCGGTCAAATTCGGCCTTGATCACGCCGTACATGGCGCGGCCATCCTTCGCGGCCTTACTGTCCTGCTTCTTTGCCCAATCCTTCATAAGCTGCACCAGCATACCGCCGGTGTCGATCACGACGGATTCAGCCGCCTTGTATTCTTCAGAATCCATATCGCCAAGCATTTCTTCGTAGGACTCCAGCACGGACGTCACGCTGCGCTGTTCCGGACGGACGCGAGCGATGCCGTTGTCCGTATCGAACAGAAACGGCTTCGGGGCCGAAAGCGCCAGTGTTGTCTTGCCCAATCCGGGCTGCCCGGAAATGATGCACATAAATTTCTTGTCGCTGAAGTCCAATTCAGCGGGTTTTTTGATCGCCATTTACTCTACCTCCACAAATTCGCCGTTTTTCAGGTGATACCAAGTATCGGCCTTGATTTTCTCGCCGTCGACGATTGCCGCCTTTACAGCAATGATTGGATATGTATCTCCATCCCATCCGCCGCGTTCGACGCAGCAGATTACGCAGCCAAGCGCGCCCATTGCTTTGCACGCGAGACCAGACGCAAGGGCTACACCGGCTTTGCCGGTGGCCGAGGCTGCGCCCAGATCGCCGGTGGCCGAGGCTGCGCCCTGATAGCCCGTGGCCGTGTCTGTGAGCAGTTCTCCGGGTATCTCCAGCGGGCAATAGTGCCCGCGCTTTTGCCATGCCGGGATCAGTTCCCACGTCCGCATACACTGTCGTCTGCTGTACGTCTGCAGCAGCGGGCAGAAATCGCACTCAACGTGCCCGGCCGGGAAGAAGATCGATACCCGGCACTCAAACGGGATATAAACTTCATCCCGCATACCGCACCCTCTCAAACTGCAGCGCCTCCGCGATCTCGTCTACGCTGTAGGTATCGGAGACGTATTCCAGCATGCATTCCGCGTGTACAAGGACCGTATCGCAGACGAAAGCTTCCTCGCCCTCGCGGACTTCCTCCTGGCAGTGCGCACAGGTCCCAATGACCGTTGGCTCTTTCTCCTGCATGCCGAGGTAGAGGTTATCAAGCGGTAATGCCATTGCATAATGCCTCCCTCCGGATCAGCTCCTCACAAAAGCTCTGCACCGTGGTGTAGCCGTTCTTTTTCAGCAGCCGCTCGAGGATCTTTGCCTGATCGTCCGTCAGGCGGAAGTAATACCGGTTCGTCTTCTTCCGCCGGTCGGCGCGGTTCTTGGGCGCGTCCAGCGCCTTGATGGAGGCTGCAGCCTCCGGCACGAGCTGGACTCCATACTTCTCCGGCGCTTCGCACTGCGAGAGCAGACATTTATTAAACTTCGGGTAGTCGGCCCGGACTGCGTCGACACAGGCTTTCGCGCCGTGCCGCGCATGTGAATCACGTAAACTTGACATAGATTCCTTTCTGCCCTATAATAAGAGCGATATCAGTTTCCCTTCGGCCTCTGTCGCGTTGCAGCGCGGCAGGGGTCATTTCTTTTTGCCCGTGCGCTCCCGGATGAGCCTGCGGGTCGCGTCCCACTGCGCAAGCGCGATCTCGGCGTAAATGCCGCAGGTGTAGCAGTCGTCTTCCGGACGGCAGCCGCGCTTCTGACCCAGCATCTTGCAGATATCGCAGAGGTCCATCAGCAGCGCCTTTTCTTTGATATCCATCACAGCAGCCCAAACAGCGTCGTCCCCAGCGCGATCGCGCCGGTCACGACGGCCTCGTTGACCATCTCCGCCCCGCAGGCCAGCACGGCCAGCACTGCCGCCGCCCCGCCGATCCACAGGCACAGCCGCTTGACCATCCGGACCATTGCCCGCTGCTGCTCCAGTTCCTCGTTGATGCGCTGTCTGCGCTCCTCGGTCGTCTCCACGACCGCAAGTTCGTTTCTCATAACGGTCCTCCTAATAATCAAATGCTGCGAGGAATTCCTCGCGTGTAATGCCGAGGCGCTTGCAGATCTCCTTCACGCCCTTCATCTGGTAATCCTGCGGATCCTTCATCCACTTCCGGAGCGTCGTCTTGCTGCTGACGCCCGCCGGTTTCAGCAACTCGTCCATCGTCACGCCGCGCTCCTTGATCCGCCCGTAGATCAGCCGGGACAGGTTCCGGGACGTGTTATCCCGCCCCATCTTTACCGCTGGCATATCGTTTCCTCCCTTCCTTGATGCTTTCCAAAAGCTGCTTTTCCGAGATGTTCAGCATCTCTTCGAGCACCGGCCAGTGCCGTTTCCGCGGCACGGTCTTCCCGGTTTCCCACAGCGATACCGCCGACATGCTGACGCCGCAGCGCTCGCCGATGGCCTTGTGCGTAAGCCCGGCCATCTTCCGGTAGTACCAGAGCGGGAACACCATTGCCTCATTTTTTATGATTTTTCCCTCCTTTAAAACTCATGCTCATGAGGTTTCTATTGACAGACCGCGGGCGCGGGTGCTAAGATGGTCTTGACTGGAAACCATATACACCCTTGCCCCGGCGCTGCCTGTCAGCGCGGTTTACGAGGAAATCCTATGAACAACGATATCTTTGCTGGAATTCTGATCGCCCTGATTCCTTCCGCCATCAGTCTTCTCTTTACGCACCTCGCGCAGCAGAAGCGGAACCGGCAGGAAGTCTTGCGCTCCGTTTTCCACGACTTCTGCGCAGCGTATTCGGATTTCGTTGCAGAACCGAATTCAAAGCACATCCGAACCGCCTGTATCGCGGAGCTGCAGACGCTCCTGCTTTTCATCCCGGATCCTGACTACGAGACTGCACGCAGGCTGTATCCGCTTCTTTGCCAGGAACACCCGGATATGAAAGAGGCGGCGAAAGCCTACACTGGCATTTGCAAGATCGGGCGGAAATTGCTGAAGAGCCCTTACGATTTCAATTCGTAAATGATGTAAATAGTCCAAATAATCACGCTGATCACGCTTCCGATCAAAAGCCCAAGCATAAAATCGTCAGTCACCGTTTCACCCCCTGTTCCCAACCGCATCTGACAGGTATATAATAACTCATAAATACTACTTTGTAAAGTAGTATTTATGCAGGTTTATGAGTTTTGGTGAAGTGCACAAAACGTTAATGAAAGGATTGGTACTTTCGTGAAAAAGTTTTTTCGATGCATGCTTATCACTGTTGCGTATTGGCTCTTAGTGGTTTTCGGCCCCGCCTTAATAATGCTCTGGAATGCACTTTCCCCAGCAATGGCAAGATATGAGGAAGGTGATTTAGGATACGCCATCATTGTTACGGTAGCCCCCGCTCTGTCGTGCCTACTTGCCCGATCTGCTGCTCTCAAGTTGTCGGATGAAAAACATGATATCTGCGTGTTGGTGAACCATATCGTCTGCGCTGTTGCAATGGCCGTATTCTTTATATTTGCTTCTGGGATTACAGAGCATGTTCAATGGGCTTTGGCTGCAGTTGCCTGCGTTGGCTGCGCATATTCGCAAACGAAGAGCATTGAAGCCAAATTAAAGCAAACTCAGGAGGTACACTATGGATCCGACGCTTGAAAGAATAATTTCACTTTTCCCGAAAAACGAAAACGGAAAAGTCATAAGAGGCAGTAGCAAAGAATTAGCCGATTACCTCGGTTTACCTCATAATATTGTCTCAGAATGGAAATCAGAAAGGAACAAATCGTATAAAAAGCACTTATACCAAATAGCTGAAAAGTACAACGTCTCCGTCGAATGGCTGCGCGGGGAAACCGACGATCCCGCGCAAAAAAAGAAGCCTGCCACCGACGGTGACAGGCTGAACCCCGACTATATGAAATTAAACGCTGCAAATCGGGCCGCTATTGACGCTGCGATTGCTGCGCTCTTAAAGTCTCAGCAACAAGAAGGTTGACTTTCTCTCTGTTCTCTGCACTCAGCTGCAAATACTGTTCATCGGCGTTCCTGTACTCTTCTACTGCGGTTCTGCTATCTTCCATGCGCGTCCTTCCTTTCCTTGTGTGAGGCAGTGTCTATATTCTAGAACGAATGTTCGATATATGCAATAGGCAAAAAGCTACAAATTCTGTCTCCGAATTTCTACATGGCTTGAGATAAATTCGTTCCTTAGGCAGGTGATGTGGTGTGCAAAAAATCGAAAAAATAGCAGCTCTTATTGTGTGTATTTTTGCCTTTTCGATGGTACCATTGCGCGCTCACCCCGGTAGGACAGACGCAAGCGGAGGCCATCACGACCGCTCTACCGGTTCGTATCATTATCATCACGGTTATCCTGCACACCAACACACAGATTTGGATGGTGACGGGATTTCCGATTGTCCGTATAATTTTAGCAGCAACACGGCAGCATCCACCGACTCTTCTGCGTCTAAAACTCAGCCAGCGGATACATCTACTGTTTCATCCGCAGCAGCAGTTAGAAGCGCAAATAACCAAGACGATTCCAGTTCTAAGCTTTCATGGGTCGAATGGGTTCTTATTGTAATAATAACTTTGCCGTTTACTATTCCTATTCTAAATTTGCTATTTTTTGCAATCAAGCAAATTTATTTAAAGCTATATCACTTAACGCCTCAGTATAAAGAGTACATCCGCGAACAAGCCAGTCTCAAGGCAACTGAATTGAAAAAAGATTTGCTTAGCTTAAATCAACGCTATTCAGATTTGTACAATCAATACCAAAAAATCCGTTCAAAGGATATAAAAGCTTGCATTGCAATTCCTGACGGTTTTATAATAGACCCATATGGACTACCACGATCGCAAGCATCTGTATTGGGAACACCTGACCCAATCTGCGAATTCTACATTTCTCCAAATGGCACATTGCATAGATCGACTTGCCGGTATGCAAAACCACCGTTTGTAAATGCATTGGACTTGAAATTCTATAAGAAGAAATGTTCGGTGTGCTCCCCAGTTATTCCGCAATTGTCATGGGCACGTAAATATAGAATCATGCAGAATCGAATTCAGACACTGGACAGTTTTTTTGATTGTAGTAATCGTAACCCGTAAATCCGCCCCGCCGCCCGCTGGAAAAGCGGCGGGGTTTCCCTCGCAGCGAGTGGGAGCCTGCTCGAGTACAGTTTCGAACGGAGCTGCCGCCTGTGCCAGAGGCGACAGCTCCTATAGCAGATACCCCGTAAAGCAGCTATCTGCTACGTCTCCAGCGTAGCAGATTGGTCCGTTAAGTGTCCATATGCAAAGTGGAAAAGTGCATGTCTACTTTGAAAAACCTCGAGAAAAAGGTTCTTATTTTGGAAAAAACTTTTCCGCTGCAGAAAAATCATCGTTGGAGGCGTATTATGTCAGCTGCAGAAAGCATTGCCGCGAACGCGGAAGCGCTTCGCGAGCAGATCCGGGATGCAAAGAAAAAGTCCGGCCTGACGATCGACCAGTTGTCCGAAGAAGCGGGCATATCAAAAACGTCCACGATCAAACTATTGTCAAACGCAAAAGTCGACCTGAGACTGAATGACAGCGTCGCGCTCTGCAAATTCTTCGATCTCTCTATGGATGAGTCCTTCGGCCTGTGCAGGCCGCAGATCGCCCCGGCAACGCCGCAGGACGTGTTGGACCGTAACCGTGAGCTGGAACGCGAAAACGCCCGGCTCGCCGCCACAGTCGACTCTCAGCGGTCGC
This sequence comes from Clostridiales bacterium UBA4696, assembly GCA_002404795.1. GTDB lineage: Bacteria > Bacillota > Clostridia > Oscillospirales > Oscillospiraceae > CAG-170. The sequence continues at coordinate 1,491 of DHKK01000074.1, read as the reverse complement.
AGATCAAGTCCACGCACACGATCTGCTACGTGCTGCTGTTTATCTCCGCCCTGCTGGCGGTCTCTCTGGTCGCCTATCTCATCATCGACGCGCAGATCCGGAACGCCGGTCTCATCCAGGGCGGCACGCTGTCCGGCGCAGCCTGGGCCTTTGTCGCCCTGATTGCCGCCGCCGTCGTCTCCGGCGGTATCGCCATCCTGCGCATCATCCGCAAGGAGAACCAACATGAAGAAAGTCAAAGTCCCCGAAGCTGAAAAACTCCCCTCCGGCTCCTACCGCTGCCGCGTGATGGTGAACGGGCAAAAGAAGTCTTTCACAGCCCCTACAAAACGGGAAGCGGAACAGGCCGCTTTGGAGTACAAAATAGGGCTTCTTGCCGAAGAAAACGAAAAACCGGAAATCACAATACGAAAAGCAATTGACGAGTATCTGAACCTGAAAAGCGGGGTACTGTCCCCAGCTTCTGTGCGTGGGCACAGGATCAAGCAGCGGTGTTATCTTCAAGGCATTATGGACACTCCGCTGTCAAAGCTGTCTGCTGCAGCAATTCAGCAGGCGATCAACTCCGAGAAATGCAGTCCAAAGACCATCCGTGAAACTTGGGCATTGATTCGTCCGGCTATCAAGCGATACGGCGTATCTTATGACGTATCGCTTCCCGCTGTTCAGTCAGACGAGCATGCATTTCTGTCTGCGGATGAAATTCCGGTATTCCTCAAAGAGGCAGAAGGAAGCAAATACGAAATCGCATTTCTGCTTGCTCTGCACTCTTTGCGCGTATCCGAGATTCTAGGCCTACGTTGGGAAAACATTGATTTGAAAAAGCAGGCCATAACGGTTCGTGGGGCAACCTTGTTTGACGAAAATAACAAGCTGGTAAACAAGCCAACCAATAAAAATCGGTCTTCCCGGCGGACGATCCCGATCATGATACCAAGACTATTTCAGCTGCTTTCTGACGCAGAAAGAACCGGTGAATTTGTCGTAATCGCAAACCCGAATAGCATCCGAGCCTCCGCAAATAAAATATGCAGAAAAGCGAACTTGCCGGAGGTCGGGACACATGGACTAAGGCATTCTTTCTGCTCCCTCGCCTATAAATTGGGAATATCTGAAAAGGTCACAATGCAGCTTGGGGGCTGGTCAGACTACGGAACCATGCGGAAAATATATACACACATTGCGCAGGCGGATATCTCCGATTCTGTTCAGCAGATCAAAAACTTCTTTGCGTAGCTTCTTGATTCTGTGGCAAAAACCGTGGCAAAAACGCGTTCCAAAATTCTGTTATGCGTATCAAAATAATGATACGCATAACAGAAAAATGTAACGGCAGAAACGCCAGAAGTCCTTGACGTGCAAAGAAAAGCCCTGCAATCCATGAGATTGCAGGGTTTTCTTTCTGGCGCGGAAGGAGAGATTTGAACTCTCGCGCGCTTTTTAGACGCCTACTCCCTTAGCAGGGGAGCCCCTTCGGCCACTTGGGTACTT
>DHKK01000015.1:12435-30151 GCA_002404795.1 Clostridiales bacterium UBA4696 | reverse complement strand
AAGGGCTGCGCCTGTAACGCGCAAGAACTGCACCCGATGAAGCTGGTGGCTTTTTGCCGAACGGTCTGCTATAATGGGTATAGTTTGTACACAGGAGATGAACAGCGTGCCAAAAAACCCGCGCGCGCCGAAGCCCAGCCGCGATAAGACGGCGGAGCTTGACCACGGCGCGATCCTGCCGCTGATCGTCCGGCTGAGCATTCCGGCGATCATCGCGCAGCTCATCACTTTTTTATATAACATCGTGGATCGTATGTACGTCGCGCGCATCGAAGACGCGGGCATGGATGCGCTGGCGGCGCTCGGTATCGTGCTGCCCATCACGCTCATCATGCAGGCGTTTGCAAATCTCATCGGCTTGGGCGGCGCGCCGCGTGCGGGCATCAAGCTCGGCGAAGGGAACGCGCCGGAGGCGGACCGCATTTTTAACACCGCCTTTTCCATGCTGGTGCTGATCGGCATCGCCATCGGCGCGGTCGCGTTTTGCTTTGCAGAGCCGATCGTCCGCCTGTTCGGCTGCCCGCCCAGCGCGCTGGGCTACGCCGTGGCGTACCTCAAAATTTACGCCTGCGGCACGCTGTTCGTGATGCTGGCGCAGGGGCTGAACCCGTTCATCCTGACGCAGGGCTTTTCGCTGTACGCGATGGGCTCGGTGCTCGTCGGCGCGGTCATCAACATCGTGCTCGACCCGATCTTCATCTTTACGCTCGGCATGGGCGTACAGGGCTCGAGCCTGGCAACGGTCGTGTCGCAGCTCTGCTCATGCGTCTGCGTGATCCTGTTTTTCTTCTCCCGCAGCAGTCTGTTCCGCTTCCGCGTGCGCGAGATGCGCATCCGCGCCGCGCGCGTGGGGAGCATTGTCTCGCTCGGCGTGACGCCGTTTGTGATGACCATCACCGAATGCGCCATTCAGGTGGTGTTCAACATCAACCTCAACCGCGCCACCGGCGGCGACCGCGACTATACCGCTGCGCTGACCGTGATGCTCAGCGCGCTCCAGCTCATCGTTCTGCCGCTCAACGGGCTGGGCAACGGCGTGCAGCCGTTCGTCAGCTATAATTACGGCAAGGGCGACGAGCAGCGGCTCAAAACCGGCATCCGCTATGTGACGATCATCGCGTTCTGCTTCTGCCTGACGATCTGGTCGGTGTCGATGCTCGTGCCGGAGATGTATGCGCGGCTGTTTTCCGCCAGCGAATCGGTCACGCAGATCGTCAAGCAGTATGCCCCGCAGTTTTTGATGGGGTCGATCATGTTTTTCGTGCAGATGACGCTTCAAAATGTGAACGTCGGGCTGGGGCAGGCGAAGCTGGCGCTCTGCCTTGCCATGATGCGCAAGGTCGTCATCCTCATCCCGCTGTGCTTCGCGCTGACGCATTTTCTCGGCTTCCGGGGCGTGTACCTGTCGGAGGGCATCGCCGATCTCGTCGCCGGGATCATCACTGCAACGGTGATCTTTACGTCCTTTCCAAAGATCTTCCGCCGCCGTGCGGAGGAGGTCGCCGCACAGAAACAGGCATAACAAAACCCGCCCCGGAGCGTTGCTCCGAGGCGGGTTTCTGTGCATTCACGAACCGAAAACGCGCGTTTCGCCGCATTTGTTGCAGACATAGGTGACCTGATAGCCGAGCTTGCTGCCTGCGGATATTTCATCATCCGTCGGGCGGCGAACGGTCAGCTTGCCGGTGAGCAGCTTGACCGTCGAGCCGTCGGAGAACGTGATCGTATCGGTCCAGTTCCTCCACGGATCGGGGTTAAAACGCGTCTGATATTCGCCGGTTGCCATATAATCCTCTTGCAGCTCGGCGAAATACGCCCGGGCGTTGGCAAGATCAGTCGCTTCGCGCGCCTTGTGGAGGCTGCTGCTGAAGGTCGGGATGGCAACGGCAACGAGCACGGCGATGATCGCCACGACGATCAGCATTTCCATGAGTGTAAAGCCCTTGCGGCTGCGGTTTTGCATAGTGATGTCCTCCTGCGCGATGTGATCGTCATACTTCGGTATTATAACGCAGGAGCGGCGCGGACGCAAGAGGGAGTTTTGGACTATGCTGCCGCGCGCGGGCGCAGCGGGCGGCAGAGCACAAAGGTGAGCGCAACGAGCGCGATGGTGGCGAGCCACGAGAGCGGGAAGGCGTGAAAGAGCGTCTGCGGCGACGGGTGCGCGCGGAACACTGTCATGATCCAGATGATGCGAAATGCGCAGGTGCCGACCATCATGTCTGCCGCCGGCAGTATGGCGCGCCCCGTCCCGCGCAGAACGCCCGCCGGGATCTCATACAGGCTGCACACCGGCTCAAAAAGCAGGATGCACAGAATGCGCACGCATGCGCATTCGACCTCCGCCGGGTCGCCGGAAAACAGCCCGCAGAAAAATTCTCGGAACACGACCACCGGCACGATCATCACCAGACTGCATAGCACGGAAAAGCCGAGGCACAGCCGCAGAATTTTCCGGCAGCGGTCAAGCTGCCCGGCGGCATAGTTCTGCGAGGTGAACGTCGTCGCCGTCTGCCCGAAGGCGGTGACGCCGTAGTAGGAGAGGTACTCAAAATTCATGGCGATGGCGCTTCCGGCGATCGCCGCCGAGCCGAAGCTGTTCACCGACGCCTGCACAAAAATATTGGCAAAGCAGAACACTGCGCCCTGAATGGCGGACGGCACGCCCGTTTTGAGCGTCTCCGCAATGTACGCCCAGCGCCCGCGCCCGGAGCGGCGAAGCATCCCGATGCGGTGCAGCCGCCGCAGCACCAGCGCGGCGGAGAGCGCGTTGGACACGCCCGTTGCGATGGCGACGCCTGCCACATCCAGCCGCAGCACAGTCACAAGCAGCAGGTTCAGCGCGACGTTCGCTATGCCGGAAAACAGCAGCGCGAAAAACGGCGACCGGCTGTCGCCCCGGGCGCGCAGCGCCGCCGCGCCGAAGTCATAGAGCAGCAAAAACGGATAGCCGAGCAGGTAAATGCGAAGATACAGCGCCGCGCCGAAGAAAATATCGTCCGGCGTGCGGATGAGCCGCAGCAGCGGCAGCACTGCGAGCTGCCCCAGCGCCGCGCCAAGCAGCCCGATGACGAGCGCCAGCACGAGCACCGACCGCAGCGCCGCAGTCAGATCGTCCGTCTGGTTTTTGCCGATGCGGCTTGCGATCAGCACGTTTGCGCCGATCGACAGCCCGGACGAGACCGTGACGATCAGCGCCACGATCTCCGTATTCGTGCCGACCGCCGCCAGCGCGCCGGGGTTTCCGAACAGCCCGACCACCGCCGTGTCGGCGGCGCTGAAGAGCTGCTGCATCATGCTGCTCAGCGCAATGGGCAGCGTAAACAGCAGCAGCTTTTTCGCAAGCCCGCCGTGCAGCATATCCATGTCGTTTTTCGCGATACCCATTTTTTTCTCTCCCCATTTCATGCTTGCACGATCATAGCACATCTGCTAGAATAAGAAAAACGAATTTTTCGGATAGAATGTATCGAAAAAAGGAATGGATACCGCATGGAAAATCCGCTGCAAAAATACCTTGCCTTTGTCACCACGGTGGAGACCTGCAGCTTTACGAAGACCGCCGAACAGCTCGGCTACGCGCAGTCGTCCGTCAGCAAAATGATCGCCGATCTTGAGCGCGACTGGGGCGTGGCGCTTTTGGAGCGCGGGCGCGGCGGCGTGTGCCTGACCTCGTCCGGGCAGCAGCTTTTGCCGCGCGTGCGTGCGCTGTTACAGGACTATCAGGAGCTGGAGGGGCAGGTGCAGCAGATGCACGGCGTGCAGACCGGCGTGGTGCGCGTCGGCACATTTGCCAGCGCCGCCATCCACTGGCTGCCGAACATCGTCTCCGCGTTTCAGAAGGACTATCCCGGCATCGACTACGAGTTGCTGCTCGGCGATTATGACGAGGTGGAGCGCTGGATCGAGGACGGGCGCGTGGACTGCGGCATCCTGCGCACGCCGAAAAACGCGGCGCTGGACAAAATTCTGCTGAAGAACGACGAATATAAGCTCGTCCTGCCCGTCGGGCATCCGCTGGCGGCGCTGGATGCCGTCCCGGTCGAGGCGCTGAACGACGAACCGTTTCTGCTGCTCGAGCGCGGCGGCAAGACCGAGGTCAGTGACCTCCTGGAGCGCAGCGGCGTGCATCCCAAGGTCCGCTTTACAACGTGGGAGGATTTTGCGATCATGGCGATGGCGGAGAGGGGGATGGGCGTGGGCATTTTGCCGGAGCTCATTTTGCGGCGCATGGCGTACCGCATCGAAATTCGCCCGCTGCAAACGCCGTATTACCGCCCGATCTACCTCGCCATGAAAAACCGCGCGCGCCTCACGCCCGCGGTGCAGAAATTTCTGGACTATCTCAAATTCCGCGAAGCGCCGGACATAAAATGACCGCCCGCCGAATATTCGGCGGGCGGTTTTGATCTTCTGGACGTTTACAGCCCCAGTCCGCTGACCCAAGCCTGCACGGACTGCGCGCTCTCGCGGCTGCTCAGGCGCTTGCCGGGCAGCCACTTGGCGCTCTCGGCGCAGTGCGGCTTCAGCAGCGCCTCGGTCCTGCCCAGCCCGCTGCCGCCGGATGTTGCAAAGACGACAATGGTCTTGCCGGAGAAGTCATAGCTCTCCAAAAACGTCTCGATGATGCGCGGCGCCTGATACCACCAGATGGGGAAGCCGACGAACACCGTGTCGTACTGCGCCATGTCGGCGACGTGCGACGCGATGGCGGGGCGGCTTGTCTCGTCGTTCATCTCCAGCGTGCTGCGGCTGCGCTTATCGTTCCAGTTGAGGTCGGCGCTTGTGTATTTCTGCGCCGGTTCGATCTCAAACAGATCGCCGCCGGTCACGCCCGCCAGCGTCTTTGCCAGCCGCGCGGTCTCGCCGCTTGCCGAAAAATAGGCTACCAGATTCTTTTTCATGGTCAAACGCTCCTTTTATTTCAGTTTGGAATAGACTTCGTCCGTGACGGGCTCGAGCCACTCGTTGGAGGTCTCCGCGCCGGGGACTTCCACGGCGAGGTGCGAGAACCAGCTGTCCGGCGCGGCGCCGTGCCAGTGCTTGACTCCGGCAGGGATGTTCACAACGTCGCCGGGATGCAGCTCACGCGCGGGCTGACCGTCCTCCTGATAATAGCCGCGCCCCGCGATGCAGATGAGGATCTGCCCGCCGCCCTGCGCGGCGTGGTGGACGTGCCAGTTGTTGCGGCAGCCCGGCTCAAACGTGACGTTAAAAATGCTGACCTGCGATGTAGACACCGGCGCAAGATAGCTCTGCCCGATAAAATACTGTGCGAACGCGTCATTCGGCTGCCCGATCGGGAACACCATAGATGCCTCATGCGCGGCACGGGTTTCGTTATTCATAAACAGGTCTCCTCCTTTACCCGGTTCGTCTCAGCCGCCCAGCTTTTCCGCAAAGCTCGTCATCATGTCGGAAATTTTGATCTGCTGCGGGCAGACCTGCTCGCAGCTCTGGCAGTGCAGGCAGGCGGATGGCCATTTGCCCTTCGGCACGGCGCTCATCGCCATCGGCGCGAGGAAGCCGCCGCCGGCAAAGACGTGCTCGTTGTAGAGCGAAATGAGGTACGGGATATTCAGCCCCTGCGGGCAGTATTCGGTGCAGTAGCGGCAGCCGGTGCACGGCAGCGACGTTTTGGAAAGCATTTCCGCCGCGATGCCGTGCAGCGCGTCCAGCTCCGCGCCGCTGAGCGGCGCGTCGGTCTCGTAGGTGGCGATGTTCGCCGCGAGCTGCTCCATGTTGGACATACCCGACAGGATCATCGTGACCTCCGGGATAGACTGCAAAAAGCGGAACGCCCAGCCGGGGACGGTCTCGTCCGGGCGCAGCGCGCGCAGACGCTGCTTGTGCTCCGGCGCGAGTGTGGCGAGCTTGCCGCCGCGCAGCGGCTCCATGACCCAGACGGGGATGTTATACTGCTTCAGCAGCTCGACCTTCGCCTTCGCGTCCTGAAGCGTCCAGTCGAGATAGTTGATCTGAAGCTGACAGAACTCCATGTCCTTGCCGTAGGCTTTGAGGAAGCGCTCAAGCACGCCGTACTGCCCGTGGCAGGAGAAGCCGAGGTGGCGGATGTGCCCATTGCGCTTCTGCTCGATGAGATAGTCGTAAATGCCGTACTGCGGGTCGAGATACTGCTCGATGTTCATCTCGCACACATTGTGGAACAGATAAAAATCGAAATACTCCACGCGGCACTTTTTAAGCTGCTGTTCAAAAATTTCTTTGACCTTCGGCATATTACTGAGATCATAGCCCGGGAACTTGGAGGCGAGGTGGTAGCTCGCGCGCGGATAGGCGGACAGCGCCTCGCCGATGACCGTTTCGGAGTGCCCGTTGTGGTAGCCCCACGCGGTGTCGAAATAATTCACGCCGTGCTCCAGCGCGTAGGCGACCATTTCGGCGACCTGTGCGGTGTCGATGTCCTCAAAATTCTCGCCGTTTCGCGGCAGGCGCATACAGCCAAGCCCCAGCGCCGACAGCTTTTCGTTCTGAAAATCTCTGTAGATCATAAGTACCTCCTGTATTTGTAATTTACGCTCATCATTTTTCAAATTTTACCGACCACCTATCTGGCTCAGCGAAAAATACGGACTCGCATTCCGCCCGTTAGAGCCACGGCTTTAGAACCGGCTGTACCTGATCTGGAAAAAGTATCAGGTCTTTTCGCCCATCGCGCAAAGGCTTCTCGACGCATTTTTGGAGAATTAAAAGAGGTCCAGCATCGCGTCCAGATAGATCGCCTCGCGCACGCGGAGCTGGTGCTCCGGCTTTGTCATGTAGTGCAGCAGAAATTCCAAGATCAGCGCGCTGCCGAGCCCGCGCCCTTCGATCTTGAACTGCGAAAAGCCCATCGGCAGATACCTGCTCACGATGTCCTGCGCGCCGATGAAGCCGGGATTTTCCATCGCCTTGGAAAAGCGGTAGCCCTCGGCGGCGTCGGGCGCGGCGCAGCGGTGCTCCGGCGCGGCTTCGCCGAGATTTTTTCGGCTGACGGCTTCGTAGCACGCCCGCCGGTCGCGGCAGTCAAAGCGGCAGCACTCGTTGCAGAGAAATTCCGTCTTGTCCTTGAGCACCTGCGGCAGCGCACGCAGCGCGTCCAGCTCTCGGTTCAGGCGGAAATCCGGCACAACATAGCGAAACTCCGCCCGTTCCAGCTCCCGCCGAAGCTGCGAAAAGTCTGTCAGCACCTTTGTGGTCGAGGAGACAAAATAGAGCTGTGGATAGCGCGTGCGCAGATAGCTCAGCAATAAGTCGGAATGCACGATCACGCCGTTCTGTACGCCGCCGCTCTGCGCAAACAGCCGGCACAGCGCGTTGCACTGCGTGTCCGCAAGATGCTCTTTTCTGAGCAGGCTGTTGCTGAACGTCAGCCGTGCGGAGATGCCGTATTCCCGCGTCAGCGCCAGCACGTCCCGCGCGTCCGCGCCGCCCGAACCCACGCGTCCGCCGCCCCAAAGGCAGCCCTCCGGCGCGCCGTAGAGCGAGCTGATGGCGCACCAGTCGTAAAAATACTCCCGATGCCCCCAAAACAGCGGCAGAAACACGCGGTACAGCTCATAAAATTCAAAAAGCCCGGGTAGATGATAATATGCGGTCATAGTGCACCATCCTTGTGTGACTGAATGGAGACGTTTACAGAACTTTTCTCCAGTATACCACAAAGGAAGCCCCGACGCGAACTGCAAATACAGAATCATACAGGATGGTCTTGGATATGAAGAAAAGAAACGTTTTTTGGATTTTCCTGTTGAGCCTTGCGGCGCTCATCGTCCCGTTCGGCTGCACTTCAAAGGATGCGGACAGTCACGATGCTGCTGCGCTGCCTGATATGAAGATCCCGCCGGAGCGCGCCATCTTTGTAAGCGCCGACATCGCCGCTGTCCTGCATGACCTGCAAAAATAAGCAAGCACCTCCGGGAAACCGGGGGCGTTTTCCATTCCCGCGCTTGCCCAGCCGCGCGGATGGGAGTATACTGTATCGCAGGAGTACCACGCGAAGGGGAGTGCAGAGAAATGGATCGCAAGCATGAGGTGCTGGCGCAGGTATTTGGCTACGCGGAGTTTCGCGGCGGGCAGGAGGAACTGATCGACGCGCAGCTCGCGGGGCGCGACGCGCTCGGCGTGATGCCCACGGGCGGCGGCAAGAGCCTTTGCTATCAGATCCCCGCCCTGCTGTCCGGCGGCATTACGCTCGTCATCTCGCCGCTCATCGCGCTGATGAAGGACCAGGTCGCGGCGCTCAAAAAGGCGGGCGTCCCGGCGGCGTATATCAACAGCTCCCTCACGCCCGAGCAGATCCGGGCGGTGTATAAAAACCTGCTGGCGGGCAGGTATAAGATCGTCTACGTCGCGCCGGAGCGGCTGGCGGCGGAGGGTTTTCTGCGCACGGCGCAGGCGCTGGACATCTCGATTTTGGCGGTGGACGAGGCGCACTGCATTTCGCAGTGGGGGCAGGATTTTCGCCCGAGCTACTTAAAGATCGTCGATTTTCTGAACGCGCTGGAACGCCGCCCCGTCGTCTCGGCGTTCACCGCCACGGCGACGGCGCAGGTGCGCGAGGATATTGCGCGCATCCTGGCGCTGCGCGACCCGGTGCGCGTTGTGACGGGCTTTGACCGCCCGAATCTGCGCTTTGAGGTCCTGACGCCGCAGAACAAAGAGCCGGTCCTGCTGAGTTTAGTAAAGGCGCGCGCAGGCAAAAGCGGCATCGTCTACTGCTCGACCCGCAGGGACGTCGAAAAGATCTGCCGGATGCTACAGGACCACGGTGTCGCCGCAACGCGCTACCACGCCGGTCTCTCGGACGAGGAGCGGCGCGAAAATCAGGACGATTTTGTCTACGACCGCTGCCCCGTGATCGTGGCGACGAATGCGTTCGGCATGGGCATCGACAAGTCGAACGTCTCCTATGTCATCCACTGCAACATGCCCAAGAGCGTGGAGGCGTATTATCAGGAGGCCGGCCGCGCCGGACGCGACGGCGCTCCCGCCGACTGCATCCTGCTCTTTTCTCCCGGCGATATCACGACGGCCAAATACCTGATCCTCAACCAGACGGAAAACGACGAGCTGACCGACGAGGAGCGGCAGGCCGTGCAGGCGCAGGATCTCATCCGCCTCGAGCAGATGACCGGCTACTGCAAGACCGCCGGCTGCCTGCGCGGGTATCTGCTCGATTATTTCGGCCAGCCGCACGCGCCGCGCTGCGAAAACTGCGGCAACTGTCAGGCGGAATACGACCTGCAGGACCTGACGCGCGAGGCGCAGATGATCCTCTCGTGCGTCGTGCGTGTGCGCAACCGGCTGGGCTACTGCGTAGGCACGGCGCTTCTGGGCCAGGTGCTGCGCGGCAGCCGCGCGGCCCGCGTGCGCGAGCTCGGACTGGAGGATCTGCCGACCTACGGGCTCATGCGCGATTTGCCCGCCGGGCGCATCTGCGAGCTTCTTGAGCTGCTGGAGGCGGGCGGCTATCTGCAGACCGACCCGGTCCACGGCGGCGTCGACACCACGCCGCAGGCGGCCGAGGTCCTTTTCCACGGCCAGCGGGTCGAGGCCTCCGTCAAGCGCCAGCCCCTGCAGGACCAGCCGGCCCGGGGCAGGGCCAAAGCCAGGGCCGAACGGCCCAAAAAGGCGGAGGACGAGCTGCTCACCGCGCTCAAGGCGCTGCGGCTGCGCCTTTCTCAGGAGCAGCACATCCCGGCCTACATCATCTGCACCAACGCGACGCTGCTCGACATGGCGGCCAGACGTCCGCGCACCATCGAGGAGCTGCTGGAGGTCTCCGGCATCGGCCAGGCGAAGGCCGAGCGCTTCGGCGACGCGTTTTTGAAGGAACTGGAACACTACGAACAGACGCATGGGAGGAATGAAGCATGAACATCCGCCGTTTTGCCCCCGCGGACGCCGATGCCGTTGTCCGCGTGTCCGAGCTTGCCACCCGCATCACCTCCGGTAAGGTCTACGATCAGGCCTTTGTGGAGGAGATGGTCGAAAAGCAGACGCGGGCGTATTTCCTGCGCCGCGGTGAGCAGATGCACTTCTATGTCGCCTGCGAGGACGACGGGACCGTCATCGGCTGCGCCGCCATCGGCCGCCCGTACCGGGACGACCCGGCGGAGAGCTGCCTGTATTCCGTTTTCGTGCTGCCGGAAAAGCAGAACCACGGCGTCGGCCGCGCGCTGATCGGGGCGATCGAGCAGGACCCGTGGTTCCTGACGGCCCGGCGCGTCATCATCCCCGCGTCCATCAACGCCCTGCATTTCTATCAGGGCCTCGGCTATACCTTCGCGCCCGGCGGCGACACGCTCGACGAGGAGCAGCTCTACTGCCTCGAGAAGTTCCCGCAGCCGCGCACCTGAAGGAGGGGCCCGCCGTGCGTTCCATCAAAGGCATCATCATCGGCTTTCTTCTGATCCTGCTCGGCTTTGCCGTCACGGGCTACAGCCTGATCGCGGGCGGCGTGCTCGCCGCGGCAGGGCTGGCCGCGGTCGTGATCTTCGCTCTGCCGAAGAAGACGCAGCCGCCGCAGGCGGAACAGCCGCCCGCCCCGGCGCCGGAGCCTGAGACTCCCGCGCCGGAGCTTCAGCCCGAGGCCCTGCCGGACATCCTGACCGACCCGCCCGCGCCCAAAAAGCCCGAGCCGCCTCCCGCGGCCGACGCGCAGACGCTGTTCGGGACGCTGGCCGAGGCCTATACCCGCATCGACGAGCTGACCTGCCGCGGCCCGGCGTGGATGCTCGAGCGGGATATCCGCCTGTGCCGCGCGTTCTGCGAGCGGTGGGAGGCGGCGGTGAAGGATCCCGCTTTTGCATCTTTTGTGCGCGCAAAGGCGCGCTATGCCGACTATACCGACGAATTTCTCCTGCCCGGCTTCGGCAGGCGCGGGCGCATCCACGGCCGCCGCACCTCCGGCGAGCTGCTGGACGATCTGACCGCCGCCGTCAAAAAACGCGCCTCCCGGCAGGAAAGCGCGCTGCAGAGCGCGCTGCGTGCCGAGCAGTGGTTCGAGTCCATCTGCAAACAGCTGCGCCGCGTGCAGCCCGCCGTGCAGGAGGGCACGGCCGGAGAAGCCGCGCAGGGTCCGCTCCCGCAGCCGTCCGCTCTGCGCGCGGATACGCCGCTGCAGACGCTGGACACCTTCTGCGTCCTCGCGCTCAAGACCACGGGCAAGCACCCGGGCCGGGACGAGCTGGTGCAGCTGTCCGCGCTGAAATTCCGCCGCTTCGCCCCGGAGACCATCCTCACCGCATCCATCCGCCCGGAAAAGGGCCTGACCCGCTATGCGCGGGAGGCCGGTGTGACAGATTACATGGTCGCGTCCGCTCCCGCGGCGGCCGAAGTCGCCGCCTCCATCGAAGCATTTCTCGGCGAGCGCGCGCCGCTCGTCCTCTTTCAGGCGGAGGAGCTGGCGTTTTTGCCCGCGGCCGGGATCGGCTGCGCGGGCGAGGAACGGACGGTCTACGATGTGCAGTTGCTGCTCGGCAAGCCGGACGGCAAAGCGCCGGCACTGGCGGAGGCCTGCCGCGACCTGTTCTCCTTCACGCCGGAGCTCGGCGGCACGGAGCAGGAGGCGCTGGCCTGCGGCCTGGTCTTCTGTGCCCTCTGCGACCGGAAGCTCCACCTGACCAAAAAGTCCGCCGCCCGATAAATATGCTGCAAAACCCGCCCGAACAGTGAACAGCCCCCCATTTGTTAGACAAGTATGGTAAAATACTTGTACTAAGAAATGGGGTGTTTTAATATGCCGAAAGGGCAGCGCAAGCATAAAGGAACACAGAAAGTAGAGATCATAGAGCGGATGCGCAGGGAGCAAATGAGTTTTCACGAAGCATCGAGATCATATGAAATCCCCAGACGCACCCTTCAAGACTGGGAACGAATCTATCTGGAAGAGGGAAAAGAGGCTCTTCTGGAAGAACGGCGCGGCAGAGCCTGTGCAGCCAGTGGAACGCGGAAAGGTCGAAAGCCAAAACTGGATAAGAAAACGGAAGAAGACCTTATTGCAGAGAATCAGCGTCTGCGCATGGAGAACGACTACCTAAAAAAATTGAATGCCTTGGTGCTGGAAGAGGAACGCCAAAACAAAAAGCACAAGTAGTCCAGGAACTAAGGCAGAAGTATCCTCTGAAGCCGTTGCTGCAACTTGCCGGGCTTCCTCGCAGCACGTTCTACTATTATTTGCACCAGTCTCAAAAGCCGGAAAAGTACCATATTGTGAAAGAAAAAAATCATTGAAATCTTCAACAAAAATAAAAAACGTTATGGCTACCGCAGAATCACACAAGAGCTGCACAACAATGACGTTCGTGTGAACCACAAGACAGTACAAAAGCTCATGAAACAGATGGGATTAGTCTGCCACGTCCGTGAAAGGAGGAGGTACAATTCTTACAAAGGTGAGGTCGGAGAAGTGGCCCCGAATCTGTTGGGACGACACTTCAAAACGAATGAGCCAAACCGTAAATGGGTTACAGATGTAACTGAGTTTAAGGTCAACGACCAGAAGCTCTACCTGTCACCAGTTATTGATCTGTTTAATGGAGAAGTAGTCAGTTATAGCCTTAGTCGCCATCCCAATTTCAAACAAGTTACAGATATGCTTGAGGATGCTTTTCAGAAATTACCGGATAAAGTGGACGAGCTTATCCTGCACTCTGATCAAGGCTGGCAGTACCAGATGAAAACTTACCAGAAGATGCTGAAAGCAAAAGGTATTACGCAAAGTATGTCTCGCAAAGCAACTTGTTTGGACAATGCTGTCGCTGAAAGTTTCTTTGGGCTGCTCAAAACAGAGCTGTTCTATCTCGAAAAATTTGATTCCATTGAGCAGCTTGAAAAGGCCATTGTCGACTACATTGACTATTACAACAACCGCCGGATTAAATTAAAGCTTAACGGCCTGAGTCCTGTGCAATACAGGACTCAGACCGTTACGGTCGCTTAATTCTATTTCTTGTCTAACTTTTTGGGGTCACTTCAATAGCGGGTGCGGTCGCTTTTCTGGAAAACGGGCTGATAATAGTCGGACGCGGATGCCTGGCTGCGCTTCTGCAGGACAAAGCCGCTGCCGGAGGCGCACAGCGCAAGCTCCGGATCCTCGGCGGAGACGATCAGCCAGCGTCCGCCGCCCACGGACCAGAGCCGCCAGTGCTGCGCGGTATGGCCGTTGCTTTCAAAGATAGAGACGGGGTTGCCGACTTCAAAAAAGGCGTTGCTGATATCGATGGCCTGTGTCCGGTCGCTGTCCGGGCGCAGGGAGAACGCGTCCTTTCCGGCCACGCAGGCGTACCAGACGAACGGGCTGTCGGAGAGCCGGAGCGAGCCGCCGGAGGCGGACAGGTAGCGGCCCGCGCCGTTCTGCAGGGTATAGCTGCTGCCGGCGAGGTTCAGATAGCCGCTCTTGTCCGGCTGGAGCGTCAGGGCGAAGGCGGCGGCCTTCGCCCGGTCGATCGTGTCGGCGGCGATGAGCTGACCGGCAAGCGTCGACGAGCCGTCCTTGACCGGCTGTGCGAGCGCGGCAGCCGAGAGCGCGGCGACACTGCCGCGGGTGAAGGTCTTCTGCCCGGCGGGCTCCTGCGCGGCAAGGCCGAGAGAGGCGGCGTAGCTGGCCGCGCTGTTCCAGGAAAAATCTGTATCGGACGAATAGCCGAGCGCGCGCAGCAGGAACGTCAGATATTGGTTACGTGTCACGGCGGCGCTGCCGCCGAAGCGCGTTTCGGACAGGCCGTTGGTCAGTCCATTCGCGTAGGCGTAACCGACGTAGGGGCGGGCCCAGTCCTCAAGATCGGTGAAGGGCAGGTCCCACGTGCCGGCCTTCGCCTCGGTCTCCTTGCCGAGCAGGCGAACGAGCATCGTGACGGCCTGGGCGCGGGTCGGCGTGGTAGTCCGGCAGGCCGTTGGCCTTCGTGCCCGTGCCCTGAAACAGGCCGAGCGTATAGAGCGTGTTGGCCCCTTCCTCGGGGGTAAAGTCCCGGGCTTGGGCGATGATGGGCAGAGCGAGGAGCAGGAACAGCGCGAAAAGCGTGCACAGGAGCTTTTTCATGACGGTTTCCTCCAGGCTTTTGGTAATTCCATCATACCCTGTGCAGGAAAAAAGGTCAATGGGAGGAAGCTTCTGTCTCGGATTCGTGGTAGTCGGAGCGGGGGAGGTTCCAGTGGTAGTAGGCGGCGAGCAGGCGAAGGACGACGACGACGGCGGCACCGAAGAGCATGGCGGCGTTGCCGCCGAGCGCGTGCCAGCACAGCGCGCAGACCAGCGCGCCGACGATCGACGCGCAGGCGTAGAAGTGCCGCACGAAGATATACGGCCGCTCGCCGGAGAAAACGTCGCGCAGCACGCCGCCGCCCACGCCGGTGATGAGGCCGACGAAGATCAGCAGGAACAGCGTATAATCCTCCGACTGCTGGTACGCGCACTGCACGCCCACGACCGTAAAGACGCCGAGGCCGACCGCGTCCATCACGAGCAGCAGGCGGTCAAAGACCGGCTCGTGCCGGCCGATGCGCGCACGCATATGCGGCAGGAACATCAGAACGGAGACGGCGGCCGCCGTGAGCGTATAGACGGGGTTCTGGAACGTGACCGGCGGCGTGACGCCGAGGATGAGGTCGCGGACGATGCCGCCGCCCACGGCCGTGCAGATCCCGAGCACGATGACGCCGAACAGGTCCATCTGCTTCTTGATGCCGACGATGGCGCCGGACACGGCGAAGGCGACGGTCCCGATCAGCTCGAGCACAAAGACAAGGACTTCAGACATGGCGTTCCTCCTGCTGCGCATGGTTTTTCTGCAGGGCGAGCGCGGCGAGGCCCACGGCCGTGCCGACGGCTGCGCAGCCGGTCGAGAACCAGAGCATCAGCGTCGTGCCGCCCAGATCGATCAGATATCCGGAGACGAGCGAGCCCAGCAGCGTACTGAGCGAGATGGCAACGATCGTCCGCAGCGACTGGCCCTGGACCCGGTCGGCGGGGGCGACGGATTCGTTCGCAAAATAGACCGAGGCCGGGAAAAACAGCCCGTAGCCCAGCATCTGCACGGGCTGCACGGCAAGGAGCATCCCAAGAGAGCCAGAGACCAGGATCAGAAGCGGCTTGACGGCCATGAAGACGATCGAGATGAGCAGGATCTTCGCGCTGGACAGCCGCCTGCGCAGAAGCCCGAAGACCAGCGCCGACGGCAGCTCCGACGCTGCCATCAGAAACTGCGCCAGCCCCAGCGCACGGCTGTCGCCGCCGTGGCTTGTGACCAGCGTGACGAGGAAGCCGCTGATCGGCATGACGCCCATCATGCCGAAGAAGCAGGCGATGAGCATGAGCGTAAAGGTCCGGCTGCCGCGCAGGATCTGCAGGGCGGAATGGCCGGAGGCCGCGCCCTTCTGAGGCTGCGGCAGATACTGCGCCGGGATGGACGGGAACAGCAGCAGGCACACGAGCATCACCAACTGCTCGGCGCAGTGCGCCAGCAGCGCGGCCTGCATCCCGAATTTTGCGGTCAGCAGGCCCGTCGCCACGCACAAAAGCGCGTAGCTGAGCGAGCCGATCCCGCGCGAGAGGCTGTAGGGGATCGACACGCCTGCGTTGACGTACTGCATGCCCATGGAGTCGATGAGCGGGTAGGAATTGGTCTCCAGCACGCCGAAGAGGAAAAAAGTCAGCGCTGTGAGCAGAAAGTTGGGGCGCGTAAAATAAAAGACCAGATTGAGCGCGATGGCCGGCAGCAGCAGCACGAGCATCAGCCGCTTGATCGGCACCTCCGGGTGCCGGTCGGCCCAGCCGCCGATGACCGGCTGCGTGAACAAACTTGCAAAGTAGCACAGGGCACAGAAGACCCCGGCCTGCCCGGTCGTAAAGCCGCGGTCGAGCACAATAGCAGCCTGGTAAGCGCAGATGGAGCTGATCATGCCCCAGAAGCTGGCCTGCAGCAGAATATAGCAGATCACGATCCGTTTTCTGGACGCCATGGCGGTCGCCTCCGTGTGATTCTGAAAATTGATCCGACAACACAATTATAAGGCCCGGCGAAGACAAAAACAAGTGGGGACAGGCGCATGATCGCACAGAAAATCCTGAAAAAATGCTTGATTTTCTGCCTGTCGTATGCTAAAATACATTGGTCTGTGAAAAGGACGGTCCTCTGCCGCAGCCGGCACGAGCGTGCAGCGGCATTTCCTTGCGGTATGAACGTTCTGAATTTGAAGGAGGACACAACTATGGATCTCATGAAGGCTCTGACCAGCCAGTACATGAAGCAGGAGCTGCCTGAAGTTCAGGTCGGCGATACCGTTCGCGTTCATGTCAAAATCAAGGAAGGTTCCCGCGAAAGAATCCAGATCTTCGAGGGCACCGTCATCGCCAAGAAGCACGGCGGTATCGAAGAAACCATCACCGTTCGCCGCATCTCCTACGGTGTCGGCTGCGAGAAGGTTTTCCCGCTCCACGCTCCCAACGTCGTCGACGTCGAGTGCGTCCGCCACGGCAAGGTTCGCCGCGCGAAGCTGTACTATCTGCGCGACCGTCTTGGCAAGGCCGCAAAGGTCAAGGAAAAGGTCTGATCTCCATCGTCCAGAAACCGCCGATCCCTGTCGGGACCGGCGGTTTTTCCTTTTGCCCGACTTTGACTGGTAAATCCGGCGCGGGTATGGTAGAATACTGACAGAAAACACATGCAGGAGGCGGCCATGAAACAGATCCTTATGATCGGCACCGGCGGGACCATCGCGTCCGGAAAGACGGCGGAGGGGCTGATGCCGGAGCTGACGAGCGAGCAGCTGCTCGCGTTCGTCCCGGCAGTGTCGGCGCTGTGCCGGGTGGAGTGTCTGCAGCTGCTGTCGCTCGACAGCACGAATCTCGGCCCGGCCCACTGGCTGCAGATCGCGGGGGCCATCCGCGCGCGCTATGACCGGTACGACGGCTTTGTCATCAGCCACGGCACGGACACCATGGCCTATACCGCGGCGGCCCTGAGCTATCTGATCCAGGGCGCGGCCAAGCCGATCATCCTGACGGGCGCGCAGAAGCCCATCAGCTTCGACTCGACCGATTCCAAGGTCAACCTGACCGATGCGTTCGTCTGCGCGTGCAGCGACACGCTGCACGGCGTGATGATCGTCTTCAACGGCAAGGTCATCCAGGGCACGCGCGCGTGCAAGACGCGCTCAAAGAGCTACGAGGCCTTTTCCAGCATCAATTATCCGTATCTGGCCGTGCTGCAGGACGGGTGCATCCTGCAGTATATCGAAAACGCCTGCCGGCCGGAGCCGGTCTTCTATGACCGGCTGGACGACCGTGTAGCGCTGCTGAAGCTCATCCCCGGCACGCGGGCGGAGCTGGCCAGCTGGATGCTGGCGCACAACGACGCGCTGATTCTGGAGAGCTTCGGCGTCGGCGGGATCCCGTCGTATGACGGGAACGACTTCCTGTCCGTCCTGGAGGCGGGGATCCGCGCGGGGAAGACCGTCGTGCTGACCACGCAGGTGCAGAATGAGGGGAGCAACGTCGGGGTCTATCAGGTCGGACACAAGATCCGGGAGTGCCCGCAGGTACTCGAGGCCTTTGACATGACGACGGAGGCCATCGCAGGCAAGCTCATGTGGATCCTCGGCCAGACCCACGCCCCCGAAATCATCCACCGCCTGTTCTACACCCCTATCGCAAACGATATCCTCAACTACCACACCTGATGCGCCGCCCCAAGGCTCCCCTCCCAGGGGAGCT
>DHKK01000015.1:12083-12418 GCA_002404795.1 Clostridiales bacterium UBA4696 | reverse complement strand
GCTGACTGAGAGGTTGTTGCAGATTTGCAACTGCCGATTGCCTCCGGCGGCCCTATCTTTTCCGTCTTGCTGGAAAAGATAGGGGAGAAAAGGAGCGCTTGGTTACGATTTGGTGCTTCTTGCATCTGATTTTAGGCAAGTCCCAATGTTTCAGGCGTCGTTCCACACGAGAGTCACCTTACGTAAGTCTTGCTACGCGCCGCCTGATGCGGGGGTTCCAAATTTGCAGCTAGTTGCCGTAGAATATTTGCCATAAATAGAAGGTGCAGCCTGAATTTTCAGGCTGCACCTTTTTGCGGGGAGGTTTTATGAATTTGCAGGCACCAAGGCTCCCC
>DHKK01000015.1:10726-12012 GCA_002404795.1 Clostridiales bacterium UBA4696 | reverse complement strand
CATAAACTACGCGCCTGAGGGGTTACTCCGCCGTGCGGGAAAGGCTTCCCCTCATAGGGGGAGGCACTGCGCTGCATCCACGCGACCTCTCGGATCTGCTCGTCGAAGCCGGTCAGGGCGGCGAAGGGGGCGAACTGGGCGGCGCGGTCGCGGCGGCGCATGGGGGCGTGCGACGGCGACGGCGGGCGCGGCAGATCCAGCATATCCTGATAACGGTCCAACATAACCGCCTCCTTCCGGTAACAGGATACCACGAAGGAGGCGGCTGCGTCAAGAAAAATTCGAATATTTGTTTGATATTAAAATTTTCCAGCGATCTCGCGCTTCTCTGCCTCCGGCAAAAACGCCGCGTCCAGCGCATAGCGGGCCATGGTCTGCAGATCTTCCCCGGTGAAGCCCATCTGCATTACGCAGTGGTGGTATTCGTCCTCCAGCGTGACGGCGGCGAGCGTCATGTTGTCCGTGCTGATGGTCACGCGCAGACCGGCGTCCAGCAGCCGCTTGGCCGGATGCAGGGCGTAGGACGGCTGGGTCTTGCACTGGATGTTGCTCGTCGGGCAGATCTCCAGCGTCACGCCCTGCCGGATCGCCCGCGGCCAGAGCGACGGATCGTCATAGATGTGATGCCCGTGGCCGATGCGCTTCGCGCCGAAGTCCAGCGCGGCCCGGACCGTCTCCGGCCCCTGCGAATCGCCCGCGTGACAGGTGAACGGCAGCGAGAGCTCGCGCGCGAGATCAAAAATGGGGTGGAAGTTCTCGAGCGGCACGATCCCCTCCGCGCCCGCAAGATCCAGCCCCACGACGCCGGAGCCGAGATATTGCCGCGTCAGGCGGACCGTCTGCAGATTTTCCTGCATGTTGACCGTCTCCGGTCCGATGCACATGCAGCAGAGCAGGATCCCGCAGCGGTAGTCCGGGAACGCGCGCAGCGCCCGCGCCCGTCCGGCCAGCACGGCCTCGATCGCGTCCTGCTGGCAAAGATCTTGCCTCGTATGCAGCTGCGGGGCGAAGCGGACCTCGTCATAGACATGCCCCTGCCGGGCCAGCGTGCGCAGCACGTCAAAGGTGATGCGCTCGATGGACGGCGCGTCCTGCATGAGCTGCAGCGGCAGCTTGTGCGTCAGCTAACAAGGGCACACGCGCTTGCGGGCCGGACTGGACCGCTGTTTGCCGCGTTATCGTCCTTGACTTGCGTCAGCAAGCCTGCGTCCTCTGCCTTGCAGACAACGCTCCAGACCGGTCGGCAAGTCCTTCGGAGTTTTTCACGGAGGATAAACGGCGGCTGG
>DHKK01000015.1:0-10661 GCA_002404795.1 Clostridiales bacterium UBA4696 | reverse complement strand
CGCCCGCCAACGAGGATAACGACGCCAGACGTTGTTTTGCCCCGTGAAAAACCGTGTGTGCCCTTGTCAGCTGACGCAAAGCGGGCCAGGTACGTATTGACGTCGCGGCAGTCCGCCGTCCGGACGAGCCAGGTCCGGAAGTCCTCCAGCGTGTCGGCCGGCAGCGCGAGGCCCTTCTCCTGCGCCATGCGCCACATCGTCTCCGGCGGCACCGCGCCGTCCAGATGCAGGTGCAGCTCGATCTTCGGGATCTGTGTCAGCTCCATATGCTCCACTCCGTTCTGTTGTTATATAAAACCATTGTAAGCTGTCCATGTACGATCCGTCAAGCGGCAAAGATCCCGGCGCGGCCAGAGGCTGCGCCGGGATCCGGACAGTTATTCGCTTTTCTGCGGCTGCGACTCTCCCGCGGGCTTGCGGCTGCCGCCGCGGCGTCTGCGGCGGTGCTTGGCCTGGACGTCGGCGCCTTCCGGCTTGTCCGGGCGCTGCTGCGCGGCGGGCTTGCGGGGCTGAGCGTCGGGCTTTTCGCTCTGCGGGGCGCGGTCCTTCTTCGGGCGCTCACGGCGGGGCTGGGGGTCGGCGCGGGGCGCGTCCTTGGGCGCGGCAGCGGCTTCGCCGGCCGGGCGGTCGGCGGCGGGCTTATTGCGGCGTCCGCCGCGGCGTCTGCGGCGGCCGGCAGACTTGGCGGCGTCTGCCGCGAGCTGCCCAGCGGCGTCCTCGGCCGGGGCCTCCGGCTCCGGGCTGATGACGGCGACGGCGTCGGAGTAGATGACCTCCGGCAGCTCCTCGAAGAATGCCTCCTTCTTCTTCTGTGCCGGCCGCGGCCGGGAGGAGATGGGCGCGAAGTCCTTCGGGATGGGCGGGTCGTTCTTGCGGGCCTTGCCGTTGCGGATGATATAGATGTCGGTATTCTTATAGCTGCCGATCGTCTCCGGATGGTCCTCCATGCGGACCTTGACGCTCTGGCGCAGCAGGTTCACCTCGATGACGGTGCCGCGGCCGTCGGGCGTATCGACGAAGGACTCCGCCTTCGGCGCGGTCTTGATGAGGTCCTCATAGGCCTCCTGCTCGTACTTGAGGCAGCACATGAGACGCCCGCAGGTGCCGGAGATCTTGGTGGGGTTCAGACTGAGGTTCTGCGTCTTGGCCATCTTGATGGAGACGGGCTGGAAATCGTCGAGGAATTCCTTGCAGCAGAACGGACGGCCGCACACGCCGAGTCCGCCGACCATCTTGGCCTTATCGCGCACGCCGATCTGCCTCAGCTCGATGCGCGTGCGGAAGGCGGACGCCAGGTCCTTGACCAGCTCGCGGAAGTCCACGCGGCCCTCGGCCGTGAAGAAGAACAGGATCTTGCTGCCGTCAAATGCGCATTCCGCCGAGACGAGCTGCATGTCGAGCCCGTGCGCGGCGATCTTCTGCTGGCAGACGTCAAAGGCCCGCTTCTCCTTTTCCTGATTTTCCGCGTTGATGCGCTCGTCGTGCTCCGTCGCCGCGCGCAGGACCTTCCGCAGCGGCAAAACGAGCTCGTGCGGCCGGACCGCGTGGTTCCCGGCGGCGCAGATGCCGAATTCATCGCCGCGGGCCGTGTCGATGATGACATGGTCGCCCACCGCGAGCGTCAGCCCGTTCGGGTCAAAGAAGTAGGATTTTGCGTTGTTGCGGAAGCGGATATCCACGACCGTGACGGGCGCGGGCTCCGCCGGGGCCTCGGGCTGGGGGGCGGCAGCCTCCGGGGCGGGCTGCTCTGCGGCGGGGGCTTCCGGGGCGGAGGGGATGGATGTATCTTCCGCGGGCCGGACGGCCTGCGGCTCCGGATCTGCGGCAGGCGCAGCCTGCTCCAGAACGGTATCGGGGTTCATTTCTTGCATGGTATTCTCCAATCTGCCGCAAAAAAAGCGGCAAGGTAAAATCGAGGCAACGCCGCATCATTCGGCAAGCAGATTCGGCGAGAGATTTTCCGTCAAGCCAAGATTTGAAACGTGAAGGAATACTTTGTGTATTTCGAACGTTTCAAACCGCAGGATTGGCGGAAAAGATCCGCCGAAGCGCGCGGCCGCAATGATGCGGCGTTGCCTATGATCAGCGCAGCTTCATGGCCAGATAGCCGATCACCGCGCCGGCGGACGCGTTGGCCGCCAGATCGTCGATGGCCGTCTGCAGAATGTCGGCCGCCTGCATGAGCTCCGTGCCGGAGCGGCTGGCGACGAGCTGCGCGGCGCTCTGGTCCGCGGCGTCAAAGCCGCCGCGCTGCGCCAGCGCATTGCAGAAGCAGGCGCGCAGCTGCTGCAGAAGCGGCAGAAGCTGCTCGCGTTTGAATTTTTCCATCGGCAGAAGCACGCGCAGCATACCCATCCGGTCGCGCGCGGCATAGGCCGCAGCCAGCTGCTGCACGGCAGGGAATTCGTCCTCGCCCTGCAGGAGCGCCAGCGCCTGCCCGAGAAAGCCGCCCGCGCGCAGATACGCCGCCCGGAGAAGCTGCTCCGGCTTGCTAGGTGCCTGCTGCCGCAGAAACGGCAGCGCCGCCGGCTCGTCCACGGGGCCGAGCTGCAGCTCCGCGCAGCGGCTGCGGATGGTCGGCAGCAGCCGCTCGGCATTGGTCGAGAGGATCAGGAACGCGCCGTAGTCCGGCGGCTCCTCGAGGATCTTGAGCAGGGCGTTCTGCGCGCTCTCATTCATGTCCTGGCCGCGAGGGATCACGTAGATCTTCCGCCGGCCCTCGTTGGGACGGATGAACATATCGCTGCGGGCCGTGCGGATGGGGTCGACCGTCATGGCCTTGTGGTCGGGATCGTCGACGGTGATCACGTCCGGATGGATCCCGGCCAGCGCTTTCCGGCAGCCCGGGCACACGCCGCAGGGGACGGCCGCGCCGTCCTTCTCACATTCCATCGCCGCGCACAGGATCCGCGCGAGCGTATGCTTCCCGGACCCGGCAGGGCCGCAGAGCAGATAGCTGTGCGCCACTCGCCCACTGGCAAACGCGCCGGAAAGCCGACGCTTGATCGCGTCGTTGCCCAGAAAGCCGGTAAAGTCCATGATCCTGCGTTCCTTTCTCGGCGGATAGATAGTTCGCCCAATATTCCTAGTATTATAGTATAACAGATTTTTTTCCGCTTCGCCACATTTTTTTCTGCGCCCGGAAAAAACCAGAAAACAGGCAGGGCCGTGCGCCGGTCCTGCCTGTTTTTCTTTAAGGAACCTCTGAATCAATCATCTGCGACTGTGAGCGGATCTTTTCCGCCCACGCTTCGGTATCAAAAACGGGAAATCCATACAGGATTCCTCCGTTTTTGATACCTCGATCGGACGAAAAATCTCTCACGCACAGTTCTTGCCGATGGAATCAGAGCTTCCTTAGCTCTCCATCTGCCGGCCGAGAAATCCGGCGACGGTCTGCACGAGCTTCTGCTCGGCCTCACCGAGCGCGGGCGCGCCGTCCTCGGTCAGAAGCAGCACGCAGCCCATCAGATCGCCCTCGGCCACGATCGGCGCCGCCGCGCCGACGCGGTAGCGCTCCGCGCCGTCCGTCGGGCGGACCGGCAGATCGCCGTCCTGATACCGGTAGCTGCGCCGCAGCTCCATCAGCTGCTCGAGCTCCTGCGAGCAGCGCTTGTCGAGCAGCTCGCGCTTCTGCACGCCGTGCACGGCGATGATCGCGTCCCGGTCGCACACCGCCGCGATATACCCGGTGTTTTTCCCGATCGACTCGCAGATCTGCCCCGCAAAATCCCCCAGGTCCCCCATCGGCGAATACTTCTTGAAGATCACCTCGCCGTCCTTCTCCGTATAGATCTCCAACGGGTCGCCCTCGCGGATGCGGAGGGTGCGGCGGATCTCCTTGGGGATGACGACCCGGCCGAGGTCGTCGATCCGGCGGACGATGCCTGTAGCTTTCATAGTTGGCTCCTCCAATGCTGTTGTATTTTTGTTGCAAAGCTATTGTTTGCATGCAAAGGAGAAATATACAGCCCGCCGCCAGCACAGCAGAATTCTGCCGCGTTTGGATGAAATTTGGTGAAACCCCGACGCGCCCGGCATCAGCCGGGGGCGTCGGGGTTGAAGTAGAGGAAGCCGTTTTGGAGGGCGGCAGGGAGACAGAAGGTGCGGGGGGCGGTCTCGCCGGGGGCTTCGAAGCGGATGGAGGCGAGCGCGCCCTGCACGGACACGATGCGGCCGCGGCCGTATTTCCGGTGCCAGATCTCGCTGCCGGGCACGCAGGCGGCCGCCTCCGGCGGCAGGGGCTGCGCGGACGGCGGAGCAGTCCGGGCGTCCGGCGTCCGGTCGCGCTCGAGGAGCATCTGCCCGGCCTGCAGGCAGCGGTCGCCGTCTGCGAATGCGACGAGCATCATGTCGCCGCACTGCGCGAGGATCTGTCCTTCGCCGTGCGCGGCGTGGCGGTAGCGCAGGCCGCAGGCGTTTTCCGGCAGGATGGAGGCGAAGTCCTCCGCCGGGCGGAAGGGCCTCGGCAGCTGCTGCCGCAGCTCGCGGACGAAGGCGGACGGCACGTCCGGATAGTCAAACAGATACAATTCGTTTTTTGCCCGCGTCATGGCGACGTAGAACAGCCGACGGTCCTCCTCATAGGCGCGCTGGGCATCCTCCGTGCCGTCCGCGCCGTTCGGGTCGGCGGGCAGGACGCCGTCGTGGACATCGAGCAGGAAGACGCGGTCATACTCGAGCCCCTTGCTGCCGTGGATGGTCGAGAGCGTCAGGCGCGCGTCGGGCGCGACACGGTGGGTGCGGATGCGCTGGCGGAGCGTATCGAGCCGCGCGAGAAACGCGGCGGCCGAGGGCTGCGGTGCGGCGAGCATGCAGAGGATCGAAAATTTGCCCGGGTCGAGCCGCCGCTCGGTGACGAACCGGCTGTAGCCCATCGGGCCCCAGATCGTGCGGATGAGCGCTTTGCCCGCTGTCTGCGGCAGCGTGTCCAGCCGCGCGCGGAGCTGCTCTGCGGCCTCGCGGCAGGTACCCGAAAGATCGCCCTGCGCGAGCAGGCACGCGAGCACCGGCGCGTGCGTCCGCGCGCTTTCGGCGCAGGCGGCCAGCGCCGCCTCCCTGGAGATCATGGCGCCGAACTTATAATAGATACGCAGAAACCGCTCCGTATCGTCCGGCGCGGCGGCAAAGCGCAGGATATCGCACACGTCGCAGACGATGCGGTGCGTGAAGAACGTATCCTCCGCGCCGCAGCAGCGATAGGGAAGACCTGCGCGCTCCAGCGCGTCGATGAGCGGTAGGGCGCTGTCGTTATTGCGGTAGAGGACGGTGAACGGCGGCTCCTGCGCCTGCGCGGCCAGCGCGAGCAGATACCGGATCTGCGCCTGCCGCGAAGCGGCGTGGACCAGCTGCACGGGCTGCCCGTCTGGGCGGACGGGGCGGATGGTCTTGGGATAGCGGCTGCGGTTTTTGGCGATGAAGGCGTTCGCCGCCTGCAAGATCTGGGGCGTGGAGCGGTAATTTTCCTCCATGAACAGCAGCTTCGCGCCGGGCCAGGTCTGCGGGAACTGCAGCAGCGCCTCCGGCCAGGCGGCGCGGAAGCCGTAGATGCTCTGATCCTCGTCGCCGACCAGAAACAGATCGCCGGCCTTTTCGGCCAGCAGCCGGATGATTGCGTGCTGCACGCGCGAGGTATCCTGCGATTCGTCGACGCACAGGTGCGGGTACTGCGCCTGAAACTGCGCCAGCACGTCCGGATGCTTGCGCAGAATGGCCAGCGCATAGGACATCTGGTCGTCGTAGTCCATCTGCCGCGCGGCGCGCAGGGCCTGACAGTAGCGGGTATAGATCGTAAAAAAGCCGGGGACGTCAAAGTGCTGGGCGCGGATCTCGTCTGCGCCCAGCATCATGTTTTTGCAGTAGGTGATCGCAGTGCGGATCTCACGGACGGCCGCGTCGGTGGGGTATTCGCCGTGCAGCTCCAGGCAGATCCGCCCGACGAGCGCGGCAAGCTCACCCTCGTTCTCCTGCAGCGTGAACGCCGGGCCGCGCAGGCGGCTGCAGGACTCGATAATCTTGGCCGACAGGCCGTTGATCGTGCGGAACTGCGGCGTCCGGCCGCTCAGCTGCGGAAACAGCGCGGCAAAGCGCGTGCGCAGCTCCAGTGTGGCGGCGACGGTATAGGTCACGACCAGAATGCTGCCAGGGTCGACCCCGCAGCACAGCGCCAGATACCCGAGCCGCGTGACGAGCACCGTCGTCTTCCCGCTGCCGGGCACGGCCAGCAGCAGGACTGCGCCGCTCGCGGCCTGCACGGCGGCCTTCTGCTGCGCGCTGAAGTGCGCCATATACCGGGCGGAAAATTCCTCCGGCGTCATACGTCCAGCTCCAGCACCACCGGGCAGTGGTCGCTGCCCAGCACGTCCGCGCGGATCGAGGCCGAGACGACGTGCGGCATC
Source organism: Clostridiales bacterium UBA4696 (assembly GCA_002404795.1). Lineage (GTDB taxonomy): Bacteria > Bacillota > Clostridia > Oscillospirales > Oscillospiraceae > CAG-170. The sequence goes on along the minus strand of DHKK01000015.1, from coordinate 4,263 downwards.
AGCCGCTCCGATACAATAAAATAGTCGATGCGCCAGCCTGCGTTCTTTTCCCGCGCGTGGAAGCGGTAGCTCCACCACGAATAGGCGTCTGTCGTGTCGGGGTGCAGGCGGCGGAAGGTGTCGGCGAAGCCGGAGGCGAGGAGCTCGGTCATCTTGGCGCGCTCTTCGTCGGTGAAGCCGGCGTTGCGGCGGTTGGTCTTCGGGTTTTTGATGTCGATCTCCTCGTGCGCCACGTTGAGATCCCCGCAGTACACCACGGGCTTTTCCGCGTCGAGGCGCAGCAGGTACGCGCGCAGCGCGTCTTCCCACTGCATGCGGTAGTCCAGACGCTTGAGCCCGTCCTGCGAGTTCGGCGTGTAGCAGCAGACGAGGTAGAACGCCGGATATTCCGCCGTGATCACACGGCCCTCATGGTCGTGCGCGTCGTCGCCCAGCCCATAGCGGACGGACAGCGGCTCGGCCTTCGTGAGCACGGCCGTGCCGGAGTAGCCCTTTTTCTCCGCCGAGTAGAAATAGCGGTGATAGCCGTCCAGATCGAACACGGCCTGCTCCGGCTGCAGCTTTGTTTCCTGCAGGCAGACGATGTCCGCGTCCTCCTGTGCGCAGTAGTCCAGAAAGCCCTTGCCGAGGCAGGCGCGCAGACCGTTGACATTCCAGGATACCAGTTTCATATAGATGATCCTCCATATACTCCGTACAGATAGAAAAAAGTCTTCCCGGATGACGGGAAGACTTTTCGTTTGCTTCGAACGAGGTCCGTCCAAACAGGACGCTATGCCTCTTCTTCCGTCTCCTCCGCGCCGGTCTCGGGCAGCTGCATGTCGTCGAAGGCGTTCTGCGCGTCGTCGAAGATGACCTGCACCTCGGCGAAGGCGTCCTGCAGGCGGGCAAGGCCGGTGGAAAGATCGGCGGCCAGGGCGGCGATCTCCTCGCCGGAGTCGAGATAGCGGCTGCGCGCATCCTCGCAGAGGTTCGACAGCTGGGTATAGATCCGCCGGGCGCGGACAGCGGCGTTGCGCTCGGTCTGTTCGGCGCGGCGGTAGGCGGTCAGCTCCTTTTCGGTGAGCGAAGGCTCCTGCGCGGGGGCTTCCGGGGTCTCGGCGGCCGGTGCTTCCTCAATGGGTTCGGCTTCCGGCGCGGGCTGCGGCTGGGCCGCGGCTTCGGCACGGGCGGCCTCGGCGGCCTTGAGCTGCTCGGCGAGGTCAGAACCCTCCTGCGCCAGCGTATTGACCTGTTTGGTCAGCGCGTCGTTGTCGGCCTGCACCTGGATCAGCCGGGCCTGCAGACCGGTCAGCTGCGTCTGCAGCTGCGCGTTTTCCGCCGCGAGCTTGTCGCGCTCGTCGGTCAGCTTGCGCAGCGCCTTCTGATGCTCCATGGAGGCGGATTCAATATAATTGACAACGTCGGTGCGGTTAAACCCGCTGACCGCCGTGCGGAACTTCGAAAAATCAGCCATTCGCTGCTCCTCCCATTTTCCGATTTTTTCACAGTATATCACGAAAAGCGCCGGAAAACAACCGAAAATGTCGCCGCCCGCGCCGGAGCCCGCAGATTTCACGATTTGTTCACAGACGCCGGGGCTGCGTCAGATGATGTTTACAGCAGCATCAGCAGGGTGCCGGCGGTGACGAGGGTGAGGCCGAGGGCGGCTTTTTTCGTCAGCTTTTCGTGGAACACGAGGTAGGAGAACAGGATGGTCACCAGGATGCTCAGCTTGTCGATGGGGGCGACGACGCTGGCCGGGCCGTCCTGCAGGGCCTTGTAGTAGCAGAGCCAGCTGCCGCCTGTGGCCAGACCCGACAGGCAGATGAAGCCGAGCTCGCCCTTCGGCACCTCCCGGAGCTTCGCGCCCTTGCCCGTCACGAACACCATCATCCACGACATCACCAGCACTACGCCCGTGCGGATGGCCGTGCCGAGGTTCGATTCCACGCCGGAAATGCCGACCTTGCCGAGAATAGAGGTCAGGCTCGCGAACACCGCCGAACCGGCCGCGTACAAAAGCCAGCTCGCACCCGTCTTTGCCGCGCCGGACGACTGCTTTTTCTCGATCATCAGATACGTGCCCGCGGCGATGTACACGATGCCCGCGCCCCTGGCAAGGCTCAAACTCTCGTGCAGGAAGACGACCGCCAGCAGGATCGTCAGCACCGTGCTGGATTTGTCGACCGGCACGACCTTGTTGATATCGCCGATCTGCAGCGCGCGGAAGTAGCACAGCCAGCTCGCGCCCGTGGCCAGACCCGACAGGATCAGAAACAGCAGTGTCTTGCCGCCGAGCTGCGTGATCTGGCTCTGCGAGCCGACGAGAAAGACCATCAGCCACGAAAATGCCAGCACCACGATCGTCCGGATGGCGGTGGCGACGGTCGAATCCGTTTTCCGGATGCCGCACTTGGCGAGCACCGCCGTCAGCCCGGCGAACAGCGCCGAACCGAATGCATAGAGGACCCACATGGCGCCCATCCCCTTTTTCATCATGTGCTCCGGCAGCGCCTGCCGGAGCAATTTTATTTTAGCACTTTTTTTACGGAAGGAAATAGGAAATACGGAAAAAACCGAAGAAAAAGGACTTGACAAACGTCCGAATCCGGACTATACTGCGAAGGTCCGATTTCGGACGGAAATGGAGGAGCCCGCATGGACCGCAATGCCTACCAGATGCTCATCGCCTTTAACCGGGAGACGAAGAAGCTCGACGACGTGTACCGCAGCGCCGCGAAAAGCTGCGGCATCTCCGAATGCGCGTTCTGGATCCTCTACACGCTGCGGGTGGAGGAGAAGTCCTTCACGCAGGCGGAGATCTGCGAATTTCTCATCGAGCCGAAGCAGACGGTCAACTCTGCGCTCAAAAAGCTCGAGGCGGAGGGATATCTGATCCTGTCCGCCGGCGCGGACCAGCGCAGCAAGCGCGTCTGCCTGACTGAAAAGGGCGAGCGGTTCGTCAAGGCGCACGTCGACCGCGTCCCGGAGGCGGAGGCTGCGGCGCTCGGGGCCATGACGGCCGCGGAGCGCGACGCGCTGATCCGTCTGACCGCCCGCTATTGCGCGCTGTTTGCGCAGAAATTAAACGGTATCTGAAAAGGAGAGCTGCTCCCTGGCGGCGCGAAAAAAACCTATGAAACGACAGATCCAGCTTTCCGACCATTTTACCTACCGGAAGCTGCTGCAATTTGTCTTCCCATCCATCGTCATGATGATCTTCACCTCGATCTACGGCGTGGTGGACGGGCTGTTCGTCTCCAATTATGCCGGTAAGACCGCGTTTGCGGCTATCAATCTGGTCATGCCGTTCATCATGGTGCTCGGCGGCATCGGCTTCATGATCGGCACGGGCGGCACGGCCCTCGTATCCAAGATCCTCGGCGAGGGCGACCGGGAGAAGGCCAGACGCTATTTCTCCATGATGATCCTCTTTACCGTGCTGGTCGGCGCGGTGCTGACGGCGGTGGGCATTGCGTTTATGCGGCCGGTGGCGCTGTTCCTCGGCGCAACGCCGGAGATGCTGGCCGACTGCGTGCTCTATGGCCGCATCGTCATCGCCTTCACGGGCGTGTTCATGCTGCAGAACGTGTTCCAGAGCTTTCTGATCGCGGCGGAGAAGCCGAAGCTCGGTCTGGCCGCGACGGTCGCGGCGGGCGTGACGAATATGGTGCTCGACGCGCTGTTCGTCGCGGGCTTCCGCTGGGGCATCGCGGGCGCGGCCATCGCCACGGGCCTGAGCCAGTGCGTCGGTGGGCTGCTCCCGCTGGTCTATTTCCTGCGCCCGAACACGAGCAAGCTCCGTCTCGTCCGGACGAAGCTGGAGCTGCAGCCGATCCTGAACGCCTGCGGCAACGGCTCGTCCGAGCTGATGAGCAACATCTCGTCCTCCGCCGTCAGCATGGTCTACAACTTCCAGCTGCTCAAATACCTCGGCGAGGACGGCGTATCGGCCTACGGCGTTCTGATGTACGTCCAGTTCATTTTCGTTGCCATCTATATCGGCTATTCCATCGGCTGCGCGCCGATCGTCGGCTTCCACTACGGCGCGCAGAACCACCCGGAGCTCAAAAACATGCTGCGCAAGAGCGTCATTCTGATGAGTGCCTCCGGCGTTGTGCTGACGGTGCTTGCGCGGGTATTGGCCGCGTCGCTGGCGAAGATCTTCGTTGGGTATGACGAGGGGCTGTTCACGCTGACGTGCCATGCGTTCCGGCTGTTTTCCTTCGCATTTTTGTTTGCGGGGTTCAACATTTTTGCCTCGTCGTTCTTTACTGCGCT
>DHKK01000193.1:8009-12145 GCA_002404795.1 Clostridiales bacterium UBA4696 | reverse complement strand
CCCCTATGAGGGGAAGGCTTTGGAACGGGATATCCGTCTTACGCCGTGATGCCGAGCTGTTTTGCGAGCTCGTCGAGACTCAGGCGGAGGATCTTGGAGACGCCCTGCTCCTGCATGGTGACGCCGTAGAGAACGTCGGCGGCTTCCATCGTGCCGCGGCGGTGGGTGATGACGATGAACTGGGTCTTGTCGCTGAGGGTATGGAGGTAGCTGGCGAAGCGCTCGACGTTGCGGTCGTCCAGCGCGGCGTCGATCTCGTCGAGCATGCAGAACGGCGTGGGCCGGACCTTGAGAATGGCAAAATAGAGCGCGATGGCGACGAAGGCCTTCTCGCCGCCGGAGAGCAGCGTGATGGTCTTGACCTGCTTGCCGGGCGGCTGGACGCGGATCTCGATGCCGCATTCGAGCGGCGCGGACTTGTCTTCCAGAATGAGCGAGGCCTTGCCGCCGCCGAACATCTCAGCGAAGGTCTTGCCGAAATACTCGTCGATGCGGGCAAACTCGCGCACGAAGATCTCCGTCATCTCGGTGGTGATGGAGGCAACGATGGTCTCCAGCTCCGTTTTGGCGTGCTGCACGTCGTCGCGCTGGGCGGTGAGGTATTCGTAGCGCTCGGACACGCGGGCGTATTCGTCGATCGCTCCGAGGTTCGGCGTGCCGAGGGCGGAGATCTTCCGCCGGACCTCGCCGATGCGCTTGTTGGCGGCTGCGAGATTTTCGATCTCGACGATCTCCTTTTCGGCGGTGCCGGGCGTCAGCTCATAGGAATCCCAGAGGCGGTCGACGATCTGCTTTTCCTCGAGCTCGCTGGTGGCCTTTTTCTGCTCAAGACGGGCCGTCTCGCGTTCGAGCTGGAGGATGGACTGGTTTTTCTCCTGCGCCTGCTTTTCGGTCTGGTTGCGTTTGGCCTCGAGCTGGGCGCGGGCGTCGACGGCGGCTTTGAGCGTCTGCTGGGCTTTGTCCAGCTCGCGCTCGCCTGCCGCGAGCGCGGCAGTCTTTTCTTCGATCTGCACCTCGAGCGCGGATATCTGCGCCTCGTATTCGGCGATCAGGTTCGTCTTCTGGGTCACGTCGCCCTGCATGGCCTCGCTGAGGGCCTGCAGCTGGGCGATGGTGGTCTCGGAGGCGCTGCGGGCCGCTTCGATGGCGGCGGCCAAAAGACGCAGGCGGGTCATCTCGTCCGCAGACTGCTGCCGGCGGGCGGAAAGGGCAGACTGCTCCGCGTCGAGCGCCGCTTCCTGCTGCGCGAGGGCGGACTGGGCGTCCGTCTGCTGCCGCAGCTGGTCCTTGAGGGTCTGGAGCTTGCCTTCCTCGCCGCCGGTGCGGGTGGTGAGGCGGGTGAACTCGGCTTCGAGGTTCTGCAGATTTTCTTCGACCGTCGTGGCCAGAAGCTGGACCTGCTTGTCCTCCTCGGTGCGGCGCAGGACCTCGTCCTCCGCTTCTCGGAGGCGGCCCTGGACGGCGGTGATCTCAAACTCGGTCTTTGCGGCGAGCGAGGCGGCCTCGGCCGCCTGCTGGCGGAGGGTCTCGGCGCTGGCGGCGAGCGCTTTGCGTTCTTCCGCGAGGCGCGAGAGCGTATTGGCTCGGGTCAGCACGCCCGCGCTTTTGGCGGCGGAGCCGCCGGTCATGCTGCCGCCCGCGTTCATGACCTGCCCGTCGAGCGTGACGATGCGCACGCGGCTGCCGCTCGCGCGGGCCATGGGCACGGCGTGGTCGAGCGTGTCGCAGATGACGGTGCGGCCGAGGGCGTTTTCCACGACGGCGCGGTACTGCGCGTCACAGGAAACGAGGCTGGAGGCGATGGCGATGAAGCCCGGCTGGCGCTGGCAGGTGGTATCCTGCAGCGTCTGGGGGCGGATGGTGGTGAGGGGCAGGAAGGTCGCGCGGCCGCCGTCGCGGCGCTTGAGCATCTGGATGGCGGCTTTGCCATCTTCCTCGGAGGAGACGACGATATTCTGCATGGCCGCGCCGAGCGCGGTCTCGATGGCGGTGGTATAGCGGTCTTCGACGCGGATGAGCTTGGAGACCGGGCCGTGGACGCCGCGCAGCCGTCCGGCGCCCGCGTCCTGCATGACGAGGCGGACGGCCTTGGAGAAGCCCTCATAGTCGCGCTCAAGCTCCTGCAGCATGCGGATCTTGGAATCGAGGGTATCGAGCTGGACGCCGGCGGCGCTCGCCTGCTTCTGCAGGGCATCGCGCTTGTCCTGCCGGGTCCTGAGCCGGAGCTCGTAGCCGGCGATGGTATTTTTCGCGCTCTGCGCGTCCTCCTGCGCCTGGGCGAGGCTCTTTTTGCAGGCGGACTGCTGTTCAGCGATCTGGGCCTTGCGGGCGCGGGCGGCGGTCAGGTCCTCTTCGAGGACGGCTTTGCGGGCCTGCACCTCTTCCATAGAGGCCTCCATGGAGGCGATCTGCGCCTGGGTGGAGGCGCTCTGCGTCTGCAAAAGCGCCTGCTGAGCGTGCAGGGCGGTCAGCTTCTGGCCTGCCGCGGCAGCTTCGCCGGAGAGGGCGTCCGCCTGCGTCTGCGCCTGCGCGAGGGCCTGTTCGGCCTCGGAAAGCTCCTGATCGTTCGTCTTGATCTTCGCCTGCTCGGCCGCGATCTGCCCGGCGATGCCGCCGCTGCGGGTCTGCTGGTCCTGCAGCTCCTGCTGCACGCGGGCGATGTTGGTGCGGTGGTGCTGGATCTCGGACTGCAGGAGGGTGATCTCGTTCTGGGTCTGCTGGCGGGCCGTCTCGAGCTGGCCGATGGTCTCGCGCTGGTGGTCGAGCTGGAGGGTCTGCTGGTTATACTGCAGGCTCAGCTGCTCGGAGCGGCTGTAGAGGGTGGTCAGCTCGTCGTGTGCCTGCTCGAGGATGAAGGCGGCGGAGGCGTAGTCGGTCTCGGCCTTGCGGGCGGTCTCGGCGATCTTTTTGAGGTTTTCGAGCCAGACCGTGACCTCGAGCCCGCGGAGCTCGCCGCGGAGCGTCAGATATTTCTGCGCCTTTTCCGCCTGCTCCTTCAGGGGGCCGACCTGCAGCTCCAGCTCGGAGATCTTGTCGCCGATGCGCAGAAGATTGTCCTCGGTGTTGGCCAGACGGCGCTCGGTATCCTCCTTGCGGTGGCGAAATTTGGAGATGCCGGCGGCTTCCTCGAAGATCTCGCGGCGGTCGGTCGATTTGAGGGCAAGGATCTCGTCGATGCGGCCCTGGCCGATGTTGGAATAGCCCTCGCGGCCAAGACCGGTGTCCATGAACAGCTCGTTGATGTCCTTGAGGCGGGCGAGCTGCTTGTTGATATAGTATTCGCTCTCGCCGGAGCGGAAATAGCGGCGGGTGATCATGACCTCGGGGGTCTCGATGCGAAGGCTGGCGTCGGAGTTGTCGAGGACGAGGGTGGCCTCGGCGTAGCCGACGGCGGGGCGCCTGGCGGTGCCGCCGAAGATGACGTCTTCCATCTTCGCGCCGCGCAGGGCGCGGGTGCTCTGCTCGCCGAGGACCCAACTGATGGCGTCGGATATATTCGATTTTCCGCTGCCGTTCGGCCCGACGATGGCGGTACAGTCGCTGCCGAACTGCAGAAGCGTCTTGTCCGGGAAGGACTTGAAGCCCTGGATCTCCAATGATTTCAGATACACGCGGATACCTCTCCAATTTATTCTATCATGGTATTTTAGCATTTTTCTGCGGGAAATGCAATCATAGAATACGCGGAGCGTGGAGATGAGGCGCAGATCCAAAGCCTCCCCTCCCAGGGGAGGTGGCTCGGCGAAGCCGAGACGGAGAGGTCGTGCCTGGAAGAGACAACCTCTCAGTCGCCTTCGGCGCCAGCTTCCCCTCATAGGGGAAGCCATTGTCGCTGCGGCGGGCTAACCCCTCAGGCGCTGCGCGCCAGCTCCCCTTAACAAGGGGAGCCTTGGTGCGTGCAAAACAATAAAACCCCCACGCAAAAAGGTGCAGACCAGCAAATTTGGTCTGCACCTTCTATTGACTGCAAATATTCAAAGGCAACTGCTCATAAATCTGACGTACCGTATCAGGCGGCGCGCAGCAGAACCTTGTAGGGTGGCTCTCGAGTGGAACGATGCCTAAAACATTGGGACTTACCTGAAATCAGAGGCAGGAAGCATCCCGTAACCTCAAGCGCCCTTTTCTCCCCTATC
>DHKK01000193.1:0-7889 GCA_002404795.1 Clostridiales bacterium UBA4696 | reverse complement strand
CCCTGGAAGGGGAGCCTTTGGGCGGTGGTCGGGCAGGGGTGGGAAAATGACTGTTGTTTTTTGGGGCGGGGCGCGGCATAATAACTTTTATAAAGAATGAAAGGAAGCTTTTTTATGGGATCCATCCGGAGTTATTTCAAGTGCCTGAAGTGGCGCAGTCTGATCATCGCGTTCAGTGCGATTTTGATCGGGCTGCTGTTTATTCTGACGCCGCAGACGTCGGCGGACGTTATCTGCTATGTGGCGGGCATTCTGCTGCTGGCCTCCGGCATTGCGGCGGTGGTGAGCTATCTGGCCTCGGGGCGGCTGTTCGGGTCGTACGCGCTGGTGTCGGGCATCGTGCTGCTGGTGTGCGGCGTGTTCTGCCTGCTGCGGCCGGAGGTCATCCAGGGGCTGCTGACCGTCATTTTTGGCGTCTTTCTGGTCATCGACGGCATGGTCACGCTGCAGGACGGCATCGACTGCGCACGGGCGAAGCTCGGCGGCTGGTGGGTGCTGGCGGCGCTGGCCGTCATCACGATCGCGCTCGGGTGCGTGATCTTATTTGGCAAATTCGACTCGATCATGCTGCTGGCCGGGATCTCGCTGATCGTCGACGGCGTATTCGACCTCATTGCGACGCTCGCGTTCTCCAAGCGCGTGCGCGAGGCGCGGCAGAAGCTGCACATGTATATGGGCGGGCCGATCATCGACGCGGAGAAGGTCGACGACTGAACCGGACCGCGCGCAAAAATTTTTCAGCCGGCGCAAAAAATATTTTGTCTGCTGCCGGGAGATGTATTGACAGCTCTTCGTAAGTCCTGTACAATGACGGTGGGATTTTTATCCCCATAATCATACAGATTGAACATGATGGAGGAACAAACATGAAAAAGATCATCGCATTGCTGCTTGCAGCGATCCTGGTGCTTGGTCTGGCTGCCTGCGCATCCAAGACGGAGCCCGCCGCCGATACCACCACTGCCGAGACTGCAGCGGAGCCGGCGGAAACCACCGAAGAGACCCCCGCTGCTGAGGAAGAGACCCCGGCCGCTGAGGAAGAAGCTCCCGCTGCGGACGACGTGAAGCACGTGGTCTACATCGTCAACGGCAACCTGGGCGACAAGTCCTTCTTCGACTCCGCGCAGGCCGGCATCAACAAGCTGATCGAAGACGGCCGCATCACCTGCGACACCATCGAGCTTGGCGGTCTGGACGAAGACCAGCCGAAGTGGCTGTCCACGCTGTACGACGTTTCCGAGTCCGGCGAGTATGACCTCGTCATCTGCGGCACCTACCAGATGCCCGACTACCTGAAGGAAGTCGCCACGCAGTATCCCGATCAGCTCTACCTGATCTTCGACGACAACACCTATGCCGGCAACAACTCCAACGTTGTCAACATCACCTACAAGCAGAATGACATGGGTTATCTGGTCGGCACCTTCGCCGCCAGCATGACCACCGACACGAACCTTGACAAGATCAACGAGGACGCAGTCGTCGGCTTCGTCGGCGGCGTTGACTCCCCGGTCATCAACGATTTCCTTGTCGGCTTCATTGAGGGCGCGCAGGCCGTCAACCCCGACATCAAGGTCGACACCCGCTACACCAACGACTATGTTGACACCGCCATTGCCAAGGAATTCGGCTACTCCATGATCAACACCAACAAGTGCGACATCATCTGGGGCGTTGCCGGCAACGCGGGCAACGGCGCGGCTGAGGCTGCTCTGGAGACCGGCAAGGCGTGGTTCATCGGCGTCGACTCCGACCAGGAGCTGACTTTCTCCTCCGACCTTGCAGCGCTGACGCTGACCTCCGGCCTCAAGAACATCGGCAACTCCATCATCTGGATCTTTGACCAGTGGGATGCCGGTAAGACCTACTGGGGCACCGAAGTCCAGCTCGGCCTGGCCGAGGGCGGCGTCGGCATCGTGACCGACAAGAACTACGACAAGTACGCTTCCGCCGAGACCAAGGCCGCCGTTGAGGCTGCACAGGCCGGTATCATGGACGGCAGCATCAAGGTCGACACCGCGTTCGACGCCAACTTTGACGTTGCCGCGCTGCGCGACTCTGTCAGACCGTAATTTCGGTTCTTTCCGGGGAGACTCAGAGAGTCTCCCCGGAACATGCGGTAAAAAGTAATAGTGAATAAGGAATAAGCGGCGCGGCGCATTTAGCGCGGCAATTTTGTCGCTTCTTCAGGATTCACTATTACTTATTGCTTTTTATGCGCACAACTTTTTCTGAAGAAAGAGAGGAACATATCGTATGCCAGACGAAAAAACCGGCCGTCCGGACGAGCAGTATGCCGTCCAGATGAAAGGGATCACCAAGGTGTATCCCAACGGCGTCGCGGCCAACCAGGGCGTGGACTTCTTCCTCCGCAGAGGCGAGATCCACGCGCTGATGGGCGAAAACGGCGCCGGCAAATCGACGCTCATGAAGATGCTCTTTGGTCTGGAGCAGCCGACGAGCGGCGAGATCTGGGTGAACGGCGAAAAGCTGTCGCTCACCTCCCCTACTGTCGCCATCTCCCACGGGATCGGCATGGTGCACCAGCACTTCATGCTCGTGCCGAGCCTGACCGTGGCGGAGAACATGGTGCTCGGCATGGCGCCGCGCAAGGGTCTTTTCATTGACCACGCGAAGGCCGTCGCCATCACGAAGGAATACGCGGAAAAATACAACCTGCACGTCGAGCCGGAGGCCAAGGTCATGGACATCCCGGTCGGCATGAAGCAGAAGGTCGAGATCCTCAAGGCGCTGGTCCGCGGCGCGAAGATCCTCATCCTCGACGAGCCGACGGCCGTTCTGACCACACAGGAGACGGTCGAGCTGTTCAGGGAGCTGCGGAATCTGAAGGAGCAGGGCTACACGATCGTCTTCATCTCCCACAAGCTGGGGGAGATCATGGAGATCACCGACCGGCTGACCATCATGCGCGGCGGCCGCTCGATGGGCGTGTACAACACCTGCGATGTGACAAAGGAGGAGATCTCCCGGCTGATGGTCGGCCGCGACGTCATTCTGAACGTGCAGAAGGACAAGGCGCAGCCGACGGACGTGGTGCTGCGCGTGCGGGACGTGGAATACGTCAACGAGTGGCACAAGAAAATGCTCGACAAGATCTCCTTCGACGTGCGCCGGGGCGAGATCCTCGGCATCGCGGGCGTCGAGGGCAACGGCCAGAAGGAGCTGGTCGACATGCTTTTCGGCTTCCTGACGCCGAACGCGGGCAGCGTCACGGTGCAGGAGGAGAATATTCTCGGCCTGCCGCAGCAGAAGCTGCGCAGCAAGGGCATCTCGCTCGTGCCGGAGGACCGGATGCTCTACGGCATCGCCGCCTCCGCCTCGATCGAGGAAAACCTCATCTCCGACCGCTCGTCGGAAAAACGGCTGAACCACGGGCCGCTGTTCAACATGAAGGCCATCCACGAGGAGGCCGACCGGCTCATCGAGGACTATACGGTCCTGTGCAAATCGCGCAAGCAGCAGGTCGGGATGCTCTCGGGCGGCAACATCCAGAAGGTCGTCGTCGCGCGTGAGTTCTCCGGCGATCCGGTGCTCATCCTTGCCGACCAGCCGACGCGCGGCATCGACGTCGGCGCGACGGAGTTCATCCGCAAGAAGCTCGTCGAGCTGTCGCGGTCCGGCATCGCGGTGCTGCTGATCTCGGCGGACCTGGCCGAGGTCATGGAGCTGTCTGACAGTCTGATCGTCATGCACGGCGGTAAGATCGCGGCCTATTTTGAAGATACCTCCACCCTCACTGACGATGTGATGGGCGAATACATGCTCGGGCTCAAGCACCAGAGCGACGAAGAGATCCGGAGGGTTTGCCATGACTAAGAAACGTCAGATCCTGTTTTCTGTGATCCGCGGTCTGCTCGCCATCCTGATCGCACTGCTGGTGGCGACGCTGCTGATCTTCCTTTCTGCCGACGGCGATAGCTTTGCCGAAAAGCTCGCGGCTACGGGCGGCGCACTCAAGCAGCTGCTGGTCGGCCCACTGTTCCGCATGGGCCGCAGCGGCACGAAATTCGACGTCAAGCGCCTGACCGACATCCTCGCCTCGATGATCCCGATCATCTTTACGGGCCTGTCCGTCTGCGTAATGTTCTCGGCCAACCAGTTTAACCTCGGCTCCGAGGGCGGCATCATGCTCGGCGCGTTCTCGACGGCCATGGTCGCGGTCTATGTGCCGATGGCGGCCGCCATCCACCCGATCGTCGGCGTGCTGGCAGGCGGTCTGGCTGTGGCAGTGATGATGCTGCTGCCGGCGCTACTCAAGACCAAGCTCGACGTGAGCGAGATGGTCTGCTCGCTGATGCTCAACTACATCGTCATGTACTTCATCAAGTACCTGATGAATACATACCTGGCCGACAAGACCAAGGGCCAGATCCAGTCGTATGAATTCCTCGAAACGTCCAAGATCGCGCCGCTCGTCGACAACGGCTCGAAGCTCTCGTGGGGCTTCGTCGTCGCCATCGCGTGCGTCGTGCTCATCGGGCTTTTCATGTACAATACCCGCTGGGGCTACACCATCCGCATGATCGGCATCAACCAGGCGTTCGCCAAGTATTCCGGCATGAAGGTCGCGACGGTCATCGTCCTGTCGCAGGTGCTGGGCGGCTTCCTCGCAGGCATTGGCGGCGGCATCGAGATGCTTGGCCGCTACCCGACCTTCTCGTGGAGCTCGCTGCCGGGCTACGGCTGGACGGGCATCACGATCGCCATTCTCGCGGGCAACAACCCGTGGTTCGTGCCGTTCGCCTCGTTCTTCATGGCGTATCTCACGAAGGGCTGCGAGCTGATGGCGACCTATGCCAATGTGCCCTCGCAGCTGATTGATATCATCCAGGGCGTCATCTTCTTGTTCTTCGCGGCCGAGCAGTTCCTGTCCGGCTACCGCCAGAAGCTGGTCGTCAAGACCGCACAGGAGGAGCTGGCTGCCAAGGCCGCGCTCGAAGCGCAGAAAGGAGACGCGGAACATGCTTAATTTTCTGAAAACGCTGCTGACGCCGGAGTTTTTCTTCTCTATTATCCGCATCTCCGCGCCGATTTTGTTTGCGACGCTGGCGGCCATCGTGGTCGAAAAGGCGGGCTTCTGCAACATCGGCCTTGAGGGCCTGATGATGTTCTCCGCGCTGACGGGTTCGCTGGTGTCGTATTACGCGCACAGCTGGGTCTGGGGGCTGCTTGCAGCGCTGGCCATCGGCGTGCTGATGAGCCTGATGATGGGCTTCTTCGCCTTCCAGCTGAAGACGGATATCACGCTCGTCGGCATCGCCATCAATATGATGGGCTCGGGCGGCACGCTGTTCCTCTGCAAGGTCATCACGAACCTGACCGAGGGTACGGCCATGGCCTCGTCCACGGGCCTGATCAACTCCAACCTGCTCATTCCGAACATTGATCTTCCGCTCATCAACAAGATCCCGTTTTTGGGCGGCATCATCTCGGGGCACAATCTGCTGACGTGGATCGCATTTGGCTGCTGCGCGCTGACGAGCGTGATGCTCTATAAGACGAGCCTCGGCCTCAACATCCGCGCGGTGGGCGAAAACCCGAACGCGGCCTCCTCGGTCGGCGTGTCGGTGCTGAAGATCAAGTATATCGCCATCGGCTTCTCGGGTCTCATGTGCGGCTTCGGCGGGGCGTTCATGTCGATGTACTACGCGGCCGGCTGGTCGCTGGACATGGTCGCGGGCCGCGGCTTTATCGCGCTGGCCGCGCAGGCCATGGGCGGCGGCGAATGTTTGGGCGGCATGCTGTCTTCGCTCGTGTTCGGCTTTGCGCAGGCGCTGGGCATCAGCTTCTCGGCTGTCGGTCTCGATTCGAACCTCGCCTCCCCCATCCCCTACTCCGTGACGATCATCGGTCTTGTTGTCTTCTCGCTCGTGCGGCGCAGCCGGGCCAAAAAGCTGCATTCCGCCGCAGCGCTCAAGTAAGGAGCTTAGTATGTCCGAACTGAAAAAGATCCCCGTCATCCTCGACGGCGACCCCGGCCATGACGACGCCATCGCGTGGGTCCTGGCCCGGGCAAGCCGGGAGCTTGACATTCTCGCCGTGACCTCGTGCTGCGGCAATCAGACGATCGAAAAAACCACCTACAACGCCCTGCGCGTCTGCACGCTCATCGGGCTGGACGCACCGGTCGGCAAGGGCTGCCCGCATCCGCTGCTGAACGACGTGATGAACGCGCCCTCGGTCCACGGTGAATCGGGCCTCGACGGCCCGGCGCTGCCGGAGCCGGCCTTCGCCCCGTCCGAGCTTCCCGCACCGGAGCTGATGGCGAAGGTCCTGCGCGAGGCAAAGGAGCCCGTCACCATCGTCGCCACCGGCCCGCAGACGAACGTCGCGGCGCTGCTGCTGGCACATCCGGAGCTGAAGGGCAAGATCGCCCGCATCAGCCTCATGGGCGGCGGCATCGCCACCGGCAACTGGACGCCGGCTGCGGAATTCAACATTCTGGTCGACCCGGAGGCGGCGAAGATCGTCTTCACCTCCGGCGTCCCCATCACGATGGCTGGACTCGACGTGACGGAAAAGGCGCTGATCCTGCCGGAGGACTTCGAGCGCGTGCGCGCGCTCGGCAACCCGGTGAGCGATATCGTGGCGCAGTGGCTGGAGTTCTTCTACAAATTCCACCACTCCATCGGCTACGCTGGGGCCCCGATGCATGACCCGTGCGCCGTCATGGCGCTCATCCATCCGGAGATCTTCACGACCCGGCCCATGTATGTCCAGGTCGAGACCGGCGGCGAATACTGCCGTGGGACGACCGTGGGCGATCTGCTCGGCTTCTCCGGCCACGCGCCGAATGCCGACGTGCTGATGGACGTGGACCGCAGCCGCTTTGCGGATCTGCTGGTCGAGGCCATCGGATTCTATGGGGAGGCAAAGGCATGACAACGAAACAAATTCCCATCTGGATCGACTGCGACACCGGCACGGACGATACCGTCGCCATCATGCTGGCGCATGCGCTGCCGGAGCTGCAGATCGTCGGCCTGTCCGCCGTGGCGGGTAACAGCCTGCTGTGCAACACGTTCCCGAACACGCGGCGCGTGGTGCATCTGCTGGGAGCAGACTACCCCGTCTACCCCGGCGCGGAGCGGCCGCTCGTGCGTGAGCCGCATGTGGCAGGCGCGTTCCACGGCGAAAATGGCCTCGGCGACGTACAGCTGCCCCTGCCCGATACCGCCCCGGAGCAGACACCCGCATGGGACGCTCTGTACGCCGCGGCAAAGCAGATGCCGGGCGAGCTGCGGCTCGTCGCCACAGGCCCGCTGACCAACGTGGCCATCGCGCTGACCAAGTACCCGGACCTGCACGGGCTTCTGCACTCCATCGCCCTGATGGGCGGCGCGGCGGTCGGCGGCAACGTGACGCCCGCGGCGGAGTTCAACATCTACGACGACCCGGACGCGGCGCAGATCGTGTTCAAATCCGGCGTGCCGCTCGTCATGTGCGGGCTGGACGTAACGATGCAGGCTGAGCTCCGCCCCGCGGACTGGGACGAGATGGCCGGATACGGCAACCGCTGCGGCGGGCTCGTCAAGGAGCTGTTCGCCTGCGCATGGAAGACGATCCAGACCATTGGTCTCACCGGCGTGGCGCAGCATGACTCCTGCCCCGTGATGTATCTGGCGCACCCGAAGCTGTTCGAAGGCAGGATGGCGGGCGTGTTCGTCGAGACGCAGGGCGCAGTTACGCTCGGCAAGACCGTCACCGACCTGCAGAGCGACAAGAAGTTCGGCGCGCAGAACGCCCTCGTGCTCCTGCACCTCGACCGCGAAAAATTCATGCAGATCCTGAAGGACTGCATCCGGACGCTGCCCTGAAAAAAGAAATCCCCCGCCCGCTGCGAATTGAACCGCGCCCCGTCAAGAGGA
>DHKK01000120.1:17741-20329 GCA_002404795.1 Clostridiales bacterium UBA4696 | reverse complement strand
GAGTATGTCAAGATGATCAACGAAAACGGCGGCAAGATGCCCAACGCCATCGGTGTCCCCGAGGATCAGCTGCGTGAGGCTGCCAAGCTCTCCGTCTGCAAGATCAACATCGACTCTGACCTGCGTCTGGCCATGACCGGCACCATCCGTCAGTTCTTCAACGAGCATCCCGACAAGTTCGACCCGCGCGAGTATCTCAAGCCCGCACGCGCCAACATCAAGGAGCTCGTCCGCCACAAGCTGGTCGACGTCCTCGGCTGCGCCGGCAAAGCCTGATTTCTTCCGAAAAAATGCCTCTGCACATCCGTGCAGAGGCATTTTTTCGTTCTTATTTCTCCGGCGCGTCCGCCGGTTCCTGACTCTCGAGGCCCTCGGCGAGCTTCTGCAGCGGCAGATGGCGCAGCAGGAGCTGCATGGGGTTGAGCTCGGACGCGGCGGTCTTCGCCCCGGCCTTCATGAACAGGCGCAGCGTGCTGCCCAGCGCCTGCCGCGTGTCCTTGTCGAGCGTGCGGTATTTCTTGACCATGGCCGCCGCGGTGCGCAGGCCGCCCTCCTTGAGGTCGGTCAGGGTATCGGCGTCGGTGCAGGTCAGGACGTCGAACAGGGCGTCGATGAAGGCCACGCGCTGCTCGTCCGAGAGCGAGACGATGAACGCGCGCAGCGTCTCGTCGACGAGCTTGCCGCCCTCGGTCCGGTCCGGCAGGTGCTCAAACCGCTCGCCGCGCACCTGCCAGGAGAAGCCGTCGTGCTGCATGAGACCGATCTGCGTGCTGCGCACGACCTCGCACCGCTCCTCATGCTCCAGCAGGATGCCGACGACGGACGATTCCGGGATGATCGTGGTGATCCGCCCCGCCACACGCTTGTGCTCCGGCAGGGGCAGGAGCGACGTGCGGAAGCCGGGGCCGTCGTTGTTGTAGACCTGCATGAGCTGGTTCTGCACGGCCTCGGAGCAGAAGACCGCGCTGTAGACCGCGAGATTGCCGCCCTTTGAGTGCCCGCCCACGCGCAGCGGCCGCTCTGAAAAGACCGCCGCCGCGGTCTGCAGGTACTGCACGGCCATCCGCTGCGCGGGGACGACCGGAAGGAAGGCGAGGTTAAAATCCTCCTTCCAGCCGACGATGGTATCGTCGGTGCCGCGGAAGGCAACGTAGGCCGTCCCATCCGGCAGCAGGAGCGTGAGGGCGGAGAACTGCGTCTGTGTCTCGTCGTCGATCTTATTTTCGTAGCCGCAGAGCAGCAGCCCGGAGAAGCGGGCGCTCGCCGCCATGCGGCGGCCAAGCTCCGGGATCTGGTCCGGCACGAGCACGCCCATGCTCTCATGCTCCCGCAGCACGTCGTAGCGCCGCATGGCCTCCTGCAGAGGGACCGGCGCGTCAAAGCCGGGCGGGACGATGCCGCCGAAATCCAGATAGCTCAGCTCCGCCAGCAGCAGATTGTCCACCTCGTTGAAGCCGCGCTCGCTGATCTGCAGATCGCCGCGCCAGTCCAGATAATCCAGAATATTCGCCATTGCCGTACCTCCGGGCACTTTTTGTAAAGTGTACCCATCATACACAAAAGCAGACCAAAACGCAAGGAAGGCGGGCGGAAAAAGTGCTTAAGTTTTTCTGAAGTTCTCCAGCCTATAAACCTATTGACTTTATGGGGAATATATGCTATGCTCATTTCACAAAATAAGAAATCCCGGCAAAGGAGCTGATATTGATGCAAGTCTATGCGGACAACGCAGCGACCACCAGAATGCACCAGACGGCCATCGACACGATGACCTACCATCTGAATCATACCTTCGGCAACCCGTCGAGCCTCTACACCATCGGCCAGGAGGCCAAGGAAGTGCTCGAGACGGCCCGGGCCGATATGGCCGCCTGCTTCGGCGCGCAGCCACGCGAGATCTACTTTACCTCCGGCGGCAGTGAGGCGGACAACCAGGCCATCACCTCCGCGGCCTATCTTGGCGCGCGCAAGGGCAAAAAGCACATCATTTCCACCACGTTCGAGCATCACGCCGTGCTGCACACCCTCAAGCGCCTGGAAAAGCAGGGCTTTGAGGTGACGCTGCTCGACGTGCACGCGGACGGGCTCGTCACCGCGCAGCAGGTCGCCGACGCCATCCGCGACGACACCTGCCTCGTGACCATCATGTTCGCCAACAACGAGATCGGCACCATCCAGCCTATCCGGGAGATCGGCGCGGTCTGCAAGGCGAAGGGCGTGCTGTTCCACACCGACGCCGTCCAGGCGGCAGGCCACGTGAAGATCGACGTCAATGCGATGAACATCGACATGCTGAGCCTCTCCGCCCACAAGTTCCACGGGCCGAAGGGCGTCGGCATGCTCTATGCC
The DNA here is from genome assembly GCA_002404795.1 of Clostridiales bacterium UBA4696. Lineage (GTDB taxonomy): Bacteria > Bacillota > Clostridia > Oscillospirales > Oscillospiraceae > CAG-170. The sequence goes on along the minus strand of DHKK01000120.1, from coordinate 17,980 downwards.
CGCCGCGGCATCATCCTCACGAACCTCATCGAGGGCGGCGCGCAGGAGCGCGGCAAGCGCGGCGGCACGGAAAACGTCCCCGGCATCGCGGCGATGGCTGCGGCTCTGAAAGAGGCCTGCGCCAACATGGACGAGAACACGAAGAAGGTCACCGCCCTGCGCGACAAGCTCATCGACGGCATCGCAAAGATCCCGCACTGCGCGCTCAACGGCGCGAGAAGCCCGCGCCTGCCCGGCAA
>DHKK01000120.1:14226-17695 GCA_002404795.1 Clostridiales bacterium UBA4696 | reverse complement strand
GGCGAGAGCCTGCTGCTGCTGCTCGACGCGAAGGGCATCAGCGCCTCGTCCGGCTCGGCCTGCACGTCCGGCTCGCTCGACCCCAGTCACGTGCTGCTGGCCATCGGCCGGCCGCATGAGGTCGCGCACGGTTCGCTGCGCCTGACCATCTGCGAAGACAACACCGAAGAAGACATCGACTATATTCTGGCTGAGCTTCCGCCGATCGTTTCCTACCTGCGGGATATGTCCCCGGTGTGGAAGGATCTTATGAGCGGCAAGCGGCAGTTCACGCTGTAAGGAGGCGTTCGTTATGGCACTTTATACACAAACCGTCATGGACCATTTCATGCACCCGCGCAATGTCGGCGAGATCGCGGACGCGGACGGCGTCGGCGAGGTCGGCAACGCCAAGTGCGGCGACATCATGAAGATGTACCTGAAGATCAAGGACAACAAGATCGAAGACGTCAAATTTGAGACCTTCGGCTGCGGCAGCGCGATCGCATCGAGCTCCATCGCCACTGAGATGATCAAGGGCCGCACGCTCGAAGACGCGCTGGCGCTGACCAATCAGGAGGTCGTCGACGCCCTCGGCGGTCTGCCCGCGCACAAGCTCCACTGCTCCGTGCTGGCGGAGGAAGCCGTCAAGTCCGCGATCCAGGACTATTACGACAAGAACCACATCGCCTACGACCACAGCAAATTCCCCAAAAAGGAAGACTGCGAGTCCTGCTGCCGGATGGTCTGACCGGAATTTTGAAAAGCGCTGCCCGCTGGGCGGCGCTTTTTTCTGCCCGTGGGCAAAAAGGCTTGACAAAGCGGCGTGTGGGCTGTAAGTTATACAAGTATGAAAATTACCATAGCGAGAGGGATGATCATGGCAGGCGGGAAACATATTCTGGGCAAGGCGAAGCGGCATATTTTCGGCACGGCCCGGGTCGGCGAAAAGGGGCAGATCGTCATCCCCAAGGAGGCGCGGCAGATCTTCGGCGTGCAGCCGGGCGATACGCTGCTCATCCTCGGCGACGAGGAGACCGGCATCATCGTCACCAAGCCGGACGTGCTGCGCGACGCGGCAAACGAAATTTTCGGGAAGATGGAGAAATAGAGATGGAGCTGATAACGATGTATGAGTCGCTCGGCGTGAGCCGCGCGGTCTATGAATACGGCGAAAGCATTCTGGCGGAGCTGAAGCCCCGCTTTGAGGCGCTCGACCAGACGGCGGAATACAACCAGACGAAGGTCCTCGCCGCCATGCAGAAAAACAAGCTCTCCGCGGGCTGCTTTGCCGCGACGACGGGCTACGGCTACGACGATATGGGCCGCGAGGTGCTCGAGAAGGTCTACGCCGACTGCTTCGGCACCGAGGCCGCCCTCGTCCGCCCGCAGATCACCTGCGGCACGCACGCGCTGGCCGTCGCGCTGGGCGCGAATCTGCTGCCGGGCGACGAGCTGCTGAGCCCGAACGGCGCGCCGTATGACACGCTCGAGGAGGTCATCGGCATCCGGCCGTCGAAGTGCTCGCTGATGGAATACGGCGTCAGCTACCGGCAGGTCGAATTGCTGGCGGACGGCACGTTCGATCTTGACGGCATCCGGGCCGCGATCACGAAAAAAACGAAGCTCATCACCATCCAGCGCTCGAAGGGCTACGCGACAAGACCGTCGTTCTCCGTCGAGCAGATCGGCGAGCTGATCGCGTTCTGCAAGCAGTGCAAGCCGGATGTGATCTGCATGGTCGACAACTGCTACGGCGAGTTCGTCGAGCGCGTCGAGCCGTCGAACGTCGGGGCGGATATGATCGTCGGCAGCCTCATCAAGAACCCGGGCGGCGGTCTGGCCCCGATCGGCGGGTATATCTGCGGCACGGCGGCATGCGTCGAGCGCTGCGCCTACCGGCTCTCCGCGCCCGGCCTCGGGCAGGAGGTCGGCGCGAATCTGGGCCTGCTCCCGAGCCTGTACGAGGGCTTCTTCCTCGCGCCGAACGTGGTCTCTGGCGCGCTCAAGGGCGCGATCTTCGCGGCGAACGTGTACGAGCGGCTGGGCTTCCGCGTGGTGCCGGACGGGAAGGAATCCCGCCACGACATCATCCAGGCCGTCGAGCTCGGCTCGGCGGAGGGGATGCTGGCCTTCTGCCGCGGCATCCAGGCGGCCGCGCCGGTCGACAGCTATGTGACGCCGGTGCCCTGGGCCATGCCGGGCTATGACGCCGAGGTCGTCATGGCGGCGGGCGCGTTCGTGCAGGGCTCGTCGATCGAGCTTTCCGCTGACGGGCCCATCCGCGAGCCCTACGCCGTCTATTTCCAGGGCGGCCTGACCTGGTACCACGCCAAGCTCGGCATCCTCTTGAGCCTGCAGAAGCTCGTGGACGCCGGTCTGGCAAAGCTGCCGGAATAACAGGTTTCCTGTAAGATCCAACGTTTTCAGAAAGAAAGGACCCGGCAAAAAGCGCCGGGAAGTGATCAGATATGTGGTTTTGGCTTGCTATTATCGCGCTCCTCTGCTGGAGCGGTTCGGACTTATTTTCCAAGATCGGCTGCCGCGACGGGCGGGACAAGTATAATCCCCTCAAGATGGTCATCGCCGTCGGCGTCGTGATGGGCATCCACGCGGCGTATGAGATCTTCGTGGGCGGCGCGGTCGTCACGTGGCACGTGATGTGGACGTATCTGCCGGTGTCGCTTTTGTACATCGGCTCGATGACGCTGGGCTATGTGGGGCTGCGGTACATCGAGCTTTCGATCTCGTCGCCAATCTGCAATTCCTCCGGCGCGCTCGTGGCGGTTTTGTGCCTCATCACTGGCACGCTGGACGAGTCGATCACGGGCGCGATGCGCTGGATGGTCATCGGCGCGGTGGCGCTGGTGTGCATCGGAGTGGTCGGCCTCGGCATCGTCGAGTCGACGGAGGACGACGAGCTGCGCAGAAAGCGGCAGGAGGGTTCCAACTACAAATACGCAAAATCCTGGCTGGCGCTGTGTCTGCCGGTGGCCTACTGCCTGCTGGACGCGGCGGGCACGTTCGCCGATTCTCTCGTCCTGCGCACGCTCGACGAGGATTCGGCCAACTGCGCGTATGAGCTGACGTTCCTGGCCGCGGCTGTGATCTGCTTCATCTACGTCGTCATCATCAAGAAGGACAAGCTCGTCTTCAAGGCCGAAGCGCCCAAGTACGCCGGCGCCCTGTTTGAGACGGCGGGCCAGTTCGCCTACATCTACGCGCTGGCCGACGAGGCGCACGTCGCGCTCTCCGCGCCGATCATCTCGGCCTACTGCGTAGCCTCCGTCCTCTGGAGCCGGATCTTCCTGAAAGAAAAGCTCTCCTGGAAGCACTACGCCATGATCGCCCTGGTCGTCATCGGCATCGTCATGATTGGGGTATTCGATATCTGAGACTTCAGCTTCAAAGCCTCCCCTTCCAGGGGAGGTGGCTCGGCGAAGCCGAGACGGAGAGGTCGTTGCAAATTTGCAGCAACCTCTCAGTCAGC
>DHKK01000120.1:13840-14141 GCA_002404795.1 Clostridiales bacterium UBA4696 | reverse complement strand
CCCCTTGACAAGGGGAGCCTTGGTGCGTGCAAAACAACAAAACTTTCCCGCAAAAAGGTGCAGACCAACAAATTTGGTCTGCACTTTCTATTGACAGCAGTTGTTCTAAGGCAACCAGTCACAAATCCGATACCCCCGTATCAGGCGGCGCGCACCAAGACGCTCGTAAGGTGAGTCTCGAGTGGAACGCCAGACTAAAACATTGGCTCTTGCCTGAATTCAGAGGCAGGAAGCACCAAATCGTAACCAAGCGCCCCTTTTCTCCCCCTTCTTTTCCGGCAAGACGGAAAAGAAGGGGCCG
>DHKK01000120.1:11269-13800 GCA_002404795.1 Clostridiales bacterium UBA4696 | reverse complement strand
GAAGGGGCCGCCGGAGGCAACTGGCAGCTGCAAATTTGCAACAACCTCTCAGTCAGCCTGCGGCTGACAGCTCCCCTGGGAGGGGAGCCAAGGGGTGCGCATCGCCGGAGGTGCTCAGAATTGGGCGGCAGCCCCTTTTCTTGTCGAAAATCTACAATTCTCTGGCCGGGAAACGGCTTTTCTTTTTGCACTATTGTTTCTTTACATTAGCGCATCAGTATGGTAAATTATTAGCACGATAAACAAACACCCACACGGAACAACTGCAGGAGGAACAAGAAATGAAAAAGATGATCGCTCTGCTGCTCGCAGCCATGATGGTACTTTCCATGGCTGCCTGTGCATCCAAGACCGCTGAGACCACCACCGCCGCTGAACCGGCCGCCGCAGAGACTGCCGCCGATTCCGACCTCGCCTACATCCAGGACAAGGGTACGCTCGTCATCGGCATCACCGACTTTGAGCCGATGGACTACAAGGACGCTGACGGCAACTGGATCGGCTTCGACGCCGACATGGCCAAGGCCTTCGCAGCATCCCTCGGCGTCACGGCCGAATTCGTCGAGATCGACTGGGACAACAAGATCCTCGAGCTTGACAGCAAGACCATCGACTGCGTCTGGAACGGCATGACCCTGACCCCCGAGGTCACGAGCGCCATGGAATGCTCCAACGCCTACTGCAACAACGCGCAGGTCGTCATCGTCCCGGCTGACAAGGCAAGCGAATACCAGACCGTCGAATCCGTCAAGGACCTGACCTTCGCCGCTGAGGCCGGTTCCGCCGGTGAAACGGAGCTGAACGCGCTCGGCTACAACGTCACGCCCGTCAAGGCCCAGTCCGACGCGCTGATGGAGGTCGCTGCCGGCACCTCTGACGCCGCTGTCATCGACGCTTTGATGGCTGCCGCGATGGTCGGCGAGGGCACGGGCTACGCGAACCTCACCTATACCTGCAGCCTCAACTCCGAGGAATACGGCGTCGGCTTCCGCAAGGGCTCCGATCTGGCCCAGAAGCTCAACGACTTCTTTAAGTCCAGCTACGCCGACGGCTCCATGATGCAGATCGCCGAGACCTATGGCGTGCAGGCAGCCATCATCGAACAGTAAGCATTGACAAATGTTTCGATTTCCGATAAGATAATCCACAGATTTCCCCGGCGCACATCTGCCGGGGAAATCGTCGTGCTCAGACTAAAGACAGGCGGTAGCATACTATGACGACCTTCTCCGAGCAGTTCCCCATCGTGTTTCAGGCCCTGAATGTGGGCTTTTTGCAGACGCTCAAGCTGTTTTTTGTGACGCTCATCGGCGCGATCCCGCTGGGGCTGATCATCTCCTTCGGCTCCATGAGCCGCTGGTCGCCGCTGGGCTTTCTGCGTCCGTATCTGAAAAATCTCCCCAAGGACGGCAAGCTCACCTGGTGGCAGAAGACACAGCTGTGGTTCGCGGTCGATTTTCAGCCCATCCGCCTGATCGTGCGCTTCATCATCTGGGTCGTGCGCGGCACGCCGCTGATGTTGCAGCTGCTGGTATTCTACTACTTCCCCGGCCTTGTGCTGCACAAGAACATCTGGGGCAGCGGCGAGGCGGGGCGCTTCCTCGCATCGTCGATCGCGTTCATCTTCAACTACGCGTGCTATTTCTCCGAGATCTTCCGCGGCGGCATCCAGGGCGTCCCGAAGGGACAGCAGGAGGCCGGGCAGGTGCTCGGCATGACGAACACGCAGATCTTCTTCAAGGTCACGCTTCTGCAGATGGTCAAGCGCATCGTGCCGCCCATGTCCAACGAGATCATCACGCTGGTCAAGGATACGTCCCTGTCCCGCATCATCGCCCTGCAGGAGATCATCTGGGCCGGTCAGGCATTCCTGAAGGGCACGCAGGGCATCTCCGGCGCGATCTGGCCGCTGTTCTTCACAGGCATTTATTATCTGATCTTCTCCGGTCTTCTGACGCTGGCGCTCGGCAAGCTGGAAAAGAAACTCGACTATTTCAAGGCGTAAGGAGGCGGCGGCATGTCAGTTCTGGAAGTCAGAAATCTCAAAAAAAGCTTTGACGCGCATACCGTCGTTTTGCGGGGCGTCGACTTTTCACTGGAAAAGGGCGAGACCATCGCCATCATCGGCTCGTCCGGCAGCGGCAAGACGACGCTGCTGCGCTGCCTCAATTTCCTGACCGTCCCCGACGAGGGGCAGATCGCGGTGAATGGCGAGACGCTCTTCGACGCGGCGGACCCCAACACGCAGAAAGAGAGCGAGATCCGCCGCAAGCGGCTGCACTTCGGTCTCGTGTTTCAGAATTTCAATCTGTTCCCGCAATACACGGCCCGGCAGAACGTCATGCTGGCCAGCGAGCTGCTGGCCAAGGAGCAGCCGGACTATAAGGCCCGCAAAAAGCAGATCCATGCACAGATCGCCGCGCACGCGGAGGAACTTCTGACGCAGGTGGGCCTGAAAGAAAAAATGGACCTCTACCCGCACCAGCTCTCCGGCGGCCAGCAGCAGCGCGTGGCCATCGCGCGGGCGCTGG
>DHKK01000120.1:976-11237 GCA_002404795.1 Clostridiales bacterium UBA4696 | reverse complement strand
CTGCAGCCGGATATCCTCTGCTTCGACGAGCCGACGTCTGCGCTCGACCCGGAGCTGACCGGCGAGGTCCTGAAGGTCATCCGCTCGCTTTCCGAGCAGCACATGACCATGATCATCGTCACGCATGAGATGGCCTTTGCCCGCGACGTGGCCGACCGCGTGATCTTCATGGACGGCGGCGTGATCGTGGAGCAGGGCCCGGCGCACGACGTCATCGAAAACCCGCAGGCTGAGCGCACGCGCCAGTTCCTCGCGCGCTACCGCGAAAACCAGTAACTGCGGGGCCTTTATCTGATCCTTCATATACGCGGATGCCGTGAAACACAAGATATTGTGTTTCACGGCATTTTTTATCGTCGACATCCACAAAATATAGTCCAAGGTGCTTGACAGCGGCCCCAATATCCGGTATAGTTATGACTGCACCGCACCGGGAAGCAACAAAACCTGTCCCCGCGCGTTTTTTTACGCGCGCAGCAATAGAAAGAGAGGAACCGCCCATGAAGATCATCAAGCGAAACGGCTCGGAGGCTACCTTCGATCTGGTCAAGATCATCGCGGCCGTGACCAAGGCCAACAATGTCGTCGCAGAGGACGCACGCATGACGCCGATGCAGATCCGCCGCATCGCCGAGAGCGTGGAAAACAGCTGTCTGTCCATGAACCGCGCCCTGTCCGTCGAGGAGATCCAGGACCTGGTCGAGGACCAGATCATGGCGCACGGCGCGTTTGAGGTCGCCAAGAACTACATCACCTACCGCTATACCCGCACGCTCGTCCGCAAGTCCAACACGACGGACGAGAAGATCCTGTCGCTCATCGAGTCGAACAACGAGGAGGTCAAGCAGGAAAACTCCAACAAAAACCCGACCGTCAACGCCGTCCAGCGCGACTACATGGCCGGTGAGGTCTCCAAGGACCTGACGGCCCGCGTGCTGCTGCCGCAGGACATCGTCGAGGCGCACAACGAGGGCATCATCCACTTCCACGACGCGGATTACTTCGCCCAGCATATGCACAACTGCGATCTGGTCAATCTCGAGGATATGCTGCAGAACGGCACGGTCATCTCCGGCACGCTCATCGAAAAGCCGCACAGCTTCTCCACGGCCTGCAACATCGCCACGCAGATCATCGCGCAGATCGCCTCCAACCAGTACGGCGGCCAGTCCATTTCGCTGACGCATCTGGCGCCGTTCGTCGACGTCTCCCGGCAGAAGATCCGCCGGACCGTCCTGGAGGAGATCAAGTCCTTCGGCGTGCAGCCGTCGGAGGAGACGATCTCCAGGGTCGTCGAGACCCGGCTGCGCGACGAGATCCGCCGCGGCGTGCAGACCATCCAGTATCAGGTCGTCACGCTCATGACCACCAACGGGCAGGCGCCGTTCATCACGGTCTTCATGTACCTCGGCGAGGCCAGGAACGAGCAGGAGCGCAAGGATCTGGCCATCATCATCGAGGAGACGCTCCGCCAGCGCATCGAAGGCGTCAAGAACGAGAAGGGCGTGTGGATCACCCCCGCCTTCCCGAAGCTCATCTACGTCCTCGAGGAGGACAACATCACGGAAGACAGCCCCTACTGGGAGCTGACGAAGCTCGCCGCCCGCTGCACCGCCAAGCGCATGGTGCCGGACTACATCTCCGAGAAGAAGATGCGCGAGCTGAAGCTCTCCAAGGGCGAGACCCCGGGCCACGGCGACGTGTACACCTGCATGGGCTGCCGCAGCTTCCTGACGCCGGACCGGTCCGGCAACGGCTGGAACAACGTGGCGAACGCGGGGAACTACGAGCCGGACAAGCCCAAATACTACGGCCGGTTCAACCAGGGCGTCGTGACGATCAATCTGGTCGACGTCGCGCTGTCCTCCGGCGGCGGGCTGGATAAATTCTGGCGTATTTTTGACGAGCGGCTCGATCTGTGCTATCGCGCGCTCCTATGCCGCCATAACCGGCTCAAGGGCACGCTCTCCGACGCAGCCCCGATCCTCTGGCAGTACGGCGCGCTGGCCCGGCTCAAAAAGGGCGAGCCCATCGACAAGCTGCTCTACGGCGGCTACTCGACGATCTCGCTCGGCTACGCGGGGCTCTATGAGTGCGTGAAGTACATGACCGGCAAGTCCCACACCGACCCGGCCGCGACGCCCTTCGCGCTCGACATCATGCACCATCTCAACGACGCCTGCGCCAAGTGGAAATCGGAGACCGACATCGACTTCTCCCTCTACGGCACGCCGCTGGAGTCCACGACGTATAAGTTCGCCAAGTGCCTGCAGAAGCGCTTCGGCGTCATCCCGGGCATCACGGACAAGAACTATATCACCAACTCCTACCACATCCATGTGACGGAGCAGATCAACGCCTTTGACAAGCTGGCGTTTGAGTCGCAGTTCCAGGCGCTCTCGCCCGGCGGCGCGATCAGCTATGTCGAGGTCCCGAACATGCAGCAGAACCTCGACGCCGTGCTGGAGGTCATGAAGTTCATCTACGACCACATCATGTACGCCGAGCTGAACACGAAGTCCGACTACTGTCAGGTCTGCGGCTACGACGGCGAGATCGAGATCAGGGAGGACAAGGACGGCAAGCTCGTCTGGGTCTGCCCGCAGTGCGGCAACACCGACCAGTCCAAGATGAACGTCGCCCGCCGTACCTGCGGCTACATCGGCACCCAGTACTGGAACCAGGGCCGCACCCAGGAGATCCGTGACCGCGTGCTGCATCTGTAAGAACGCATAAAAAAACCGAAGCAGGCAAGCCTGCTTCGGTTTTTTCTGTTTACGCCTGGGTATCGAAGATGGTCTGCAGGATCTCGTCTTTGGTGATGCCGCCAAAGTAGACGGGCAGGTCAAAGCCGTCCAGCACCGTTCCGAACGCCTCGGGACGGAACTGGCAGCCGGTCAGGGCGGCAGTCACAGCGTCCATGCTGGCGGCCGCCATGAAATCGCCGTAGAAGCGGATCTGCTCGGCCTTTCCCTCGTGGATCTCTGCATAGACCTCCAGATTGCCGCCGGGCCAGCGGCGCTTGCCGGTGTAGTTGTAGCGGGGAGAGCGGCCGTAGGTCCACTCCCAGGTGTCGTACTTCTCCTCCTTCAGCCGCTGCACCTGCGCCAGCTCCTCTGCGGTCAGCTGCTCCGGGGCAACGTCGGTCTTGCCGAGGCTCACGCGCAGGTGCGCCCAGAAGTCCTGCAGCGTCATATCCTGCTTCAGAAATGAGCGGATGTTGCCGATGCGGCTGCGGACGGATTTGCGGCCCTTGGACTGGTATTTCTCCGGGTCGACGTTCAGCGCGCCCGCCACCATATCCGGGTCGGAATCGAACAGCAGCGTCCCGTGGTGCAGGATGCGGGTCCTGTACACGCGCTGGGCCGTGCCGGAGACCTTCCGGCCCTCGACCAGAATGTCGTTGCGGCCCGAGGCCTCCGCCTGCAGGCCGAGCGAGGCCAGCGCGTCCACGACCGGTGCGGTAAAGCGCTCGAGCCGCAGGCTGCCCGCCTCCTCGTCGGTGATGAACGAGTAGTTGAGGTTGCCGAGGTCGTGATACACCGCGCCGCCGCCCGTCGTGCGCCGCACGACATGCACGCCGTGGGCCTCGACAAAGGCGCGGTTGATCTCCGCGGCGGTATTCTGGTTCTGGCCGACGACGACGGTATTGTCGTTCTGCCAGAGGATCAGATAGTCGCCGTCCATGCGGTGGGTCAGGACGTATTCTTCAAACGCCAGATTGTAGGCCGGATCGGTCGAGCCGGTCTCCAGATAGTGCAGCTGCTCCATTTGTTTCTCCTTTTTATTCTGCCAGATTCCAGAGCATCACGGCCAGAAGCTGCGTGATGCTCTCCATATCCTCAGCCGGGATGTATTCGAACCGGCCGTGGAAGTTTTCGCCGCCCGTGCAGAGGTTCGGGCACGGCAGACCCTCGAACGAGAGCCGCGCGCCGTCCGTGCCGCCGCGGATGGGGACGATCTTCGGCTCGATGCCGAGCTGCTCCATGGCCTGTTTCGCGTTTTCGATCAGGAACATGCAGGGCTCGATCTTCTCTTTCATGTTGTAATAGCTGTCGCGCAGCGTGAGCTCCACGGTCCCGGCGCCGTAGCGGCGGTCGATCTCGGCGCAGACCTTCTGCATGACGGCCTTGCGGTCTTCAAACTTCGCGCGGTCATGGTCGCGGATGATATAGTGCAGCTCCGCCTGCTCCGTCTCGCCCTGCAGATCGGTCAGGTGGTAGAAGCCCTCGTAGCCGTCGGTGTAGTACGGCGTTTCGAGCGCGGGCAGCAGCCCGTGCAGCTCCATGGCGACGAGCGCGGCGTTGACCATCTGCCCCTTGGCAGAGCCGGGGTGGATGGACTTGCCGCGGATGACGATCTTCGCGCTCGCGGCGTTGAAATTCTCGTATTCCAGCTCGCCGATGGCCCCGCCGTCGACGGTATAGGCGTAATCCGCGCCGAAGCCCGCGACGTCGAACCGGTCCGCGCCGCGGCCGATCTCCTCATCGGGCGTGAAGGCGAGCTTCACGGTGCCGTGCGCGCGGTCAGACGTGAGCAGCAGCTCGGCCGCGGACAGGATCTCCGCCACGCCGGCCTTGTCGTCCGCACCGAGGAGCGTCGTGCCGTCAGTGACGATCAGGCGCTTGCCGACGGCGTTTTTCAGCTGCGGATATTCCTCCGGGGAAAGGACGATGTGCTTTTCCTCGTTCAGCACCACGTCGCCGCCGGTGTAGGCCTCGGTGATGCGGGCGCGGATGTTCTCGCCCGGGGCATCCGGCGAGGTATCCATGTGGGCGATGAGGCCGTAGACAGGGATATTCTTTTCGCAGTTGGCCGGGATCGTGCCGTAGACGTAGCCGTCTGCGTCGACATGCGCGTCGGTGATGCCCATGTCCTGCATCTGCCGGACCAGCTCCTCGGCAAGCGCCAGCTGCCGCGGCGTCGAGGGGCAGGTCTCCGCGTTCTCATCCGAGGTGGTGGGGTAGGAGACCAGTTTCAGAAATCGATCAATGACAGTCATTGTATTGCTCCTTTCATGTGCGGCCGGTTCAGGCCTTCTGCGGTTCCATGGCGTCCGAGAGCGTGTCGGTCAGAGCCGCGCGGAACAGGCTCCCGGCGTTTTCGTGGACGATGTTGAGAGCCGGGACGGCCTGCCCGAGCTCGATCTTGCTGTCCATGAACAGATCGAGGTCCAGCATGAAGACCTTTTCCTCGGTCGTCTCGCGGGTGCGGTTGTTGACCTTGCGCAGCAGGCCCGGGCCGGATTTGACGTTGGCCTTTGCCCCACCCGGCACCTGGAAGGTGGCGGAGAGCTCGTGCTTCAAAAACGCCGTCTCCTGTGCGTCCTCCTCGCCCATCAGGCCGAGGAAGCCGGGGGTGATGAGCTCCTTCCAGAGCATCCCGTCCAGCCCCAGCGCTTCGCGGCGGAAGGCGTTGACATACCGCAGGCCCACGCGCGTGAACCACGAGGGATGATAGGTCTCGATGAAGGCGGCCAGCACCCGGTCGAGCCGTTGGGCAAAATCCTCCCAGCGGGTATAGCCGTAGGTGGAAAGGGCGATAAATCCCTTAGTCAGGCTCACGCGCCACTGGCCCTCGGCGGAGACGAACTGATAGTTGTTGACCGTCCCCTGCGGCACGGGCTTGCCGTTTACCATCTGCGGCGGCAGCTGCTCGATCTTCTTCTCATACTGCGGATAGCCGCGGCGGATCCGCTCCTGGAAGTCCGCGGGCTCGCTGACGTCGATCTTCAGGATCTCCGGGAAGCGCAGCTGGCAGATGACCTCGACCAGCTGCCGTTTGGCATAGATCACGCGTTCATCATTGGAAAACATGGCGCACTCACCTTTCACAACATTTTATATCATAATACTATATTTACTGAAAAAAGCAAGCCCGGCAAAGCGGCTTGGCAAATTGCGGATTTGGTGATATACTGAATCTGTATCTTGATCTCAGGAGGTTCTGGAATGGGATTTCTGCGTCTTCTCGCGGCCGGGCGGACCGCCGTGCTGGACGGTTTTTTCTCCGGCCTGACGTATTTCGGCTCGGAGCTGGCGTTTATGGCAGCGGCGCTGCTGATGTTCTGGTGCATCGATAAGCGGCAGGGGTATTATGTGTTTCTGGTCGGCGCGTTCGGCACGATCTGCAACCAGTTTCTCAAGCTCGCCTTCCGCATCCCGCGCCCGTGGGTGCTCGACCCGGAGTTTCAGATCGTGGAGGCCGCCCGCGCGGACGCGACCGGCTACTCCTTCCCCTCCGGCCACACGCAGAACATCGTCGGCACGACGGCCTCGCTCTTTGCCTGCCGGAAGGAGAAATGGGTGCGAATCGTGTGCGCGGTGCTGATGGTGCTCGTGCCGTTTTCGCGGATGTATCTGGGCGTGCACACGCCGCTGGATGTGGGCGTGTCGTTCGTGCTGGCGCTGGCGCTGGCCGCGGCGTTCTATCCCGCGTTCCGGACGGAGCAGGCCGCAAAAAAGGCCACGCCGTGGATCCTGCTCGGCGCGGCGGCGCTCTGCGGCGGGTATCTGGTCTATGCCTCGTCCCTCTCGTCCTTCTCGTCCCTTGCCCGGTGCGACAGGCCCGCGAGCATTGAGGATCTTGCCAACATCACGCACGGCCTGAAAAACGCGTACACCATGATGGGCGCGCTGCTCGGCTTTCTGATCGTGTATTTTGCCGATGAGAAAAAGCTCCGGTTTGACGTGCATGCACCGTTCTGGGGGCAGGTTTTGAAGCTGGTTTTGGGGCTGGCGCTGATCGTTGCGATCAAGGCGGGACTCAAGCCGGTGCTGCTGGCGCTGTTTGCAGGGTCGCAGGCAGAGAGCTTCGTGCGGTATTTTGTGATCGTCATCTTTGCCGGCATCGTCTGGCCGCTCACGTTCCCGTTCTTTGCAAAAATCGGAAAGAAGGGCAAGGCGGCATGACGGCGCTGTGGATCATACTGGCCGCGCTGCTCGCGGTCGTTCTGCTGGGGATCGTCTTGTTTCTGATCGCCTGCCGCCGCGGGCCGGTCCCGGATCTCACGAAACCGGCGGTCATTGCCAAATGGGGCCGTGCCGAACAGACGGAGGAAATTCTCGCGGGCGTTTCTCTGATGCGGGATGCCGAAGATATTTTTCTGCCGTCTTACGACGGTCTGCGCCTGCATGGGCAGCTTCTGCAGCAGCCTGGCGCAAAGGGCACGATCCTGCTGTTCCACGGCTACCGGTCGAGCTGGGTGATCGATTTTTCGATCGTCCTGCCCTACTACTATTCGCTCGGCTATGACCTGCTCGTCGTCGACGAACGCGCGCACGGACAGTCGGAGGGCGTATATATCACTTTCGGCATCCATGAGCGCCGGGATGCCGCCACATGGGCACAGTACGCAGAAAAGCACTTTGGCCCGGACCACCCGCTGTTTCTGGGCGGGCTTTCGATGGGCGCGACGACGGTCCTGCTGGCCTCCGCGCTGGAGCTTCCGCCGTCCGTGCGGGGTGTGATCGCCGACTGCGGCTTCTCCTCTCCGGAGGCGATCATAAGAAGCGTGCTGCGCTCGCGCGTGAGATGGCTCCCGGCAGGGCCGCTGCTGGCGCTGATGGATGTCTGCACACGCACCTTCGCGGGCTTCTCTATCAATGAGGCGTCTACGCTGGACGCGGTATCGAAAACGAGGTGCCCCATTTTGTTCCTTCACGGCACAGCGGACTCCTTCGTCCCCTGCTCCATGTCGCAGGCCGCCTATGACGCCTGCACCTCGGAAAAGCAGCTCCTCCTCGTCGACGGGGCAAAGCACGGCTACAGTTATCTGGTCGACCGCCCGCGCGTACAGGCGGCGCTTGCAGACTTTCTGAACAAATACACATCCAAGGAGGTCATACAATGAGACAGCAGCATGAAATCACCACCTCTGCGCCGCTGCTCGGCAAGGACGGCGATCTGCTCGAGCCCGGCTGGGCCCGCTCGCTCCTGCCCGTCTACCGCCGCGCGGATATCAAGGCCAGCCCCATGCGCATCAAGGAATGGGACTATTATCTCATCACCGACGGCCATATCGGCCTCGCGCTCACCATCGCGGACAACGGCTACATGGGCCTCGACTCCATCTCCTTCCTGCACTTTGACGAGGGCTGGGAGCAGACCACGAGCCGCATGCGCGCCCTGCCGCTGGGCAAAACGCACCTGCCGGAATCCTCAACTGACGGCGCAAGCGAGATCGCCAGGGGCGGCTACGCCATGACCTTCTACCATGAGGACGGGCTGCGCAAGCTCTCGTTCCACATGGACAAGTTCCGGGGCAAGGACGCGATCGAGGGCATCGTCCAGCTCTCCGACGAGCCGATCGAGAGCATGGTCATCGCCACGCCCTTTGACAAGCCCGGCCATTTTTACTACAACCAGAAGATCAACTGCATGCGCGCCGAGGGCTGGATCGAACTGGGCGATCGCCGGTTCGAGCTGACGAAGGACAAATTCTTCGCCGTGCTCGACTGGGGCCGCGGCGTGTGGACCTACCACAACACCTGGTACTGGGGCAGCGCCTCGGGCGAGCTCGACGGCGTGCCGTTCGGCTGGAACATCGGCTACGGCTTCGGCAGTACCGGGGCCGCGACGGAAAACGTGCTGTTCTACGACGGCAGGATCCACAAGCTCAGCGAGGTCAGATTTGAGATCCCCATGGACGAGGACGGCTTTGAGGACTTCATGAAGCCCTGGGTCTTCACCAGCGACGACAACCGGTTCTACATGAACTTCACCCCCGTGCTTGACCGCAGCGCGTTCATGAGCGCGGGCGTGGTGCTCTCGGACCAGCATCAGGTCTTCGGCCGCTTTACGGGCCGCATCACGCTCGACGACGGGACGGTCCTGCCCGTGCGCGACTTCTTCGGCTTCGCCGAGAAGGTCGAAAACAAGTGGTAGGGCGATGCTGACCTATGATCTGTCCGGCAGCGGACAGCCGAAATATTACCGGCTCTACACCTGCATCCGGGAGGATATCCTGCGGGCCGAGCTCCTGCCCGGGCAGAAGCTGCCGTCCAAGCGGGCGCTGGCCGAGCATCTGCATGTGAGCATCGCCACGGTCTCCGGCGCGTATGAGCAGCTGGTGGACGAGGGGTATCTCGCGGCAAAGCCGCGCAGCGGCTATTATGTCAGCGCCATCTCCCGCCTGCCCTCCGGCGCCGTGGCGCAGCCGCGGCTGCGGATGCTGCCCGCGGACGACGCGCCCGTGCAGGAGGCCTCCGGCTACGGCTTCCGCTATTCCGCGCTGACGAAGCTCATGCGCGAGGTCATCGCCGACTGCGGCACGCGGCTGCTGGAAAAGCCGCCGCACTACGGCTGCGCAGAGCTGCGGAACGCGATCGCGGAATATCTGCTGCGCTACCGCGGGATGCTCGCCCAGCCGGAGTGCATCGTGATCGGCTCCGGCGCGGAGTATCTCTACGGGCTCGTCGTGCAGCTGCTGGGGCGGGGCCGGGTCTACGGGCTGGAGGATCCGGGCTATGAGAAGGTCCGGCAGGTCTACGCGGCCAACGGCGCGGTCTGCGAGCTGCTGCCGATGTCGGACGACGGCATCCGCGCGGACGCGCTGCAGCGCACCGGCGCCTCCGTCCTGCATGTCACGCCGTTCCACAGCTTCCCGACCGGCATCACGACCTCCGCCGCCAAGCGCAGCGAATATCTCGCCTGGGCCGCCGGGCGGGACGCGATTTTGATCGAGGACGATTTTGACTCGGAATTTTCCGAGAACAAAAAGCCCCTGCAGACGCTCTATTCCATGGACCGGCGCGGCTGCGTGATCTACATCAACACGTTCTCGCATTCGCTCGCGCCGTCCATGCGTATGGGCTACATGGTGCTGCCGGAGGCGCTGATGGCGCGCTACCGCGAACAGCTCGGCTTCTACTCCTGCTCGGTGCCACTGTTTGACCAGTATGTGCTCGCCCGGTTCATCTCCCAGGGCTATTTTGAGCGGCATCTCAACCGCCTGCGGCGGCAGAACAAAGGGAAATCCGAATAAAAAAGCAAAAAACAGGACGGCCGATAGGCGAACACGCATAAGGACAACAACGAAATACCGCTCAGAGCAAGCAAAGGCCTTTCGGTTTCCCGGAAGGCCTTCGTTGATTATCTGATGAGTTTTGCCATGCAGATGCAGTCAAGCGTCATTTTGATGGAACCGCTTGCGGAACTCTGTGGGCGGGATGCCGATGATCTGGGTGAAGACGCGGGAGAAATAGTTTGGGTCACCAAAGCCAACAGAAGCTGCAATTTCGGCGATGCTCTCGTTGGAGAG
>DHKK01000120.1:0-826 GCA_002404795.1 Clostridiales bacterium UBA4696 | reverse complement strand
TCGCTGCAATGGCAGAATGCTGAAAGCTCCGCGACGGTAATGCGGTTTTTGTAATTGATGCGGATGTATTCCAAAGCGTGCGCAAGAATCGTGTCTTCGCTGGAATCATGATAGCGACCGACCGTATCAGAATGCGGCTGTGTACTGCGCAGCAGATGATAGATCTGACCGAGATATTCTGCCAGCAACTCCAAAGCGGAAAGCATATGTCCCACATCGACGCTCGGTGTGTGAATGGATTGCCGGTAAAGCCGTTGCGCGAGATCTGCGTCAAGCGGCGGCGTTTGTGTGCAGGCGCGGCAGATACGGTGAAGCGTCTTGCGTTCCTGGTTCTGAAAAAAGCCTGCGTTGATGGAGCCAATCAACATATCGCCGTCGAAAATCGGGATCACATATTCTCCGAGACCGGCGTGGCACATTCCAAAGTAGGTGTGCCTGTCGCGCTCACATTTGTGATACATCTTTCGGATCATACTCAGGCAGATCTGATAATGCCTTTGATCGGACTTCATATACATGCAAAATGGGTTTGTGTGGGCAAGAAACGGGCGGAGCGCTTCATCCAACTGCTTATTGATTGCAACAAATCCGCAGAAGTCTTTGATGCAGAGCTGGACGCCGTGCCGCTCTGTCAGATAGCGCAGGTACGCGTTAATTTTTTGAAAGGAGCTGTCCATACCCGCCTCCAGTGTTTCAAACTTATCCGCAGTTTAGCATAGAAGAAGCACAACGTCAAGGTACAGTGCGGATTTGTCCAGAAAAAATGCAGAAAATTCAATGCAGAACACAAGAAAACCTGTTATGATGGGCGCACAAAGCAGAAAAT
>DHKK01000065.1:65787-75104 GCA_002404795.1 Clostridiales bacterium UBA4696 | reverse complement strand
TCTATCCCCTGAGCTACTGGGGCTTATGAAGAACGAACTAATTTTACAATGGGAGAGCGGCTTTGTCAAGGCGGAGGAATATCGCGGCGCGGTGGACAATAGACTTGGACTGGAAGGGGGCGGACAGGTTGCTGAAGCAGGTGCTGCAGATCCTGCCGCGGGAGGCGGCGCAGGCGCTGGACGGGCTGCCAGAGGCGCAGATCGAGGAAATCCGGCTGCGGTGCGGGCAGGTGCCCTCCATCCTGCGGCAGGGCACAGAGCAGCCGCTTCTGCACTGCGGGCGGACACCGCAGCTGGAGCTGCAGCGTACGCTGCTTGCCGCCTCAGCCCAGTCACAGTACGCCGTGCAGGAGCAGCTGCGGGAAGGGTTTCTGAGCGTGCCGGGCGGCGTGCGGATCGGCGTATGCGGCAGCACGGTCGTGCAGGAAGGGCGCGTGACCGGGATCCGGGAGATCTCGTCGCTCTGCATCCGCATCCCGCACGAGATCCGGCATCCGCCGGAGCAGCTTCTGCCGCTTTTATCGGCCTCCTGTTTGCTGGCCGGCCATCCTGGCAGCGGGAAAACGACGTTGCTGCGCAGCTGCATCCGTGCACTTTCGGCAGCGGGCAGCCGCGTCGGTGTGGTGGACGAGCGGCTGGAGCTGGCGGGCACGGTGCATGGCGTGCCGCAGTTCGACCTCGGCCCGCATACGGACGTGCTCTCCGGCTGTCCGAAGGCCGCAGGCATGCAGATGCTGCTGCGCGGGATGAACCCGGAGTGGCTGGCCGTGGACGAGATCACGAACCCCGCCGACCTCGCCGGGATCCGGCAGGCCTTCGGCTGCGGCGTGCGCATCCTTGCGACCATCCACGCGGGCTCTGCCGCGGAGCTGCGGGAAAAACCCCTGTGCCGGGGCGTCCTCGGGGCCGGGATGTTTGAACAGGTATTGTTTCTGGATAACAACAGAGCGTTTCACGCGGAAAGGATCCGGTATGCTGAAACTGATCGGACTGAGTTTGATCCTCACAGCCTCGAGCGCGATGGGCCTTGGCCTGGCCAGGACCGTCCGGCGGCAGCAGGCGCAGACGCTGGCGTTCATTGACGCGGTGCTGCGCATCCGGCATGAGCTGCAGTACCGGCTCACGCCGCTGCCGGACGTGTTCCGGGCTTTGCAGGAGAGCCGGGAAGCGGCGGTCGCGGCCTTTTTCTCCGGACTGTCCGGGAGCCTCTCGGCCGCGGATACCTGCACGGTCGGCTATGCCTGCCGGCAGGCGCTGCGGCGGACGGAGGGACTCTGCGTTCCGGCCGGGGTGCGTACCACGCTGATGAGCTTATTTGACACGCTGGGCAAATATGATCTGGACGGAAATCTGCAGGCACTGGATCTGGCACTCGGCCGTCTGCGCGAGGAGGCCCGGCAGCTGCAGGGCAGCGCCGCGGCCCGCTGCAAGACGTATGTGACGCTCGGCGTGTGCACGGGACTGGCTGTTGCGGTGATCCTCATCTGATATGGATATTGATCTGATCTTCAAAATCGCGGCAGTCGGCATCATCGTTTCGATCCTCAACCAGGTCCTCGTCCGCTCCGGACGGGAGGAACAGGCGACCATGACCTCGCTGGCGGCGCTGGTCGTGGTGCTGATGATCGTCGTGCAGCGGATCGCGGAGCTGTTCGACATGGTCAAGACGCTGTTTGAATTCTGATGGAGACGGTCGGAAAGCTGATCGCGGCGGCGCTCATCTGCTGCGCGCTGAGTCTGCTGCTCAGAAAACAGGCGCCGGAATTGACGCTGGCGCTGTGTGCGGTGGTGTGCGCCCTGTGTTTTCTGACGGTCCTGCCGTTTTTCTCGCCGGTCCTCGCTTTTGTACGCAGACTCGAGGAGATCACCGGCCTTTCGCGGGCCGTGTTTGCCCCGCTCTTTAAGACGGCGGCCATCGGCCTTCTCTCGCAGCTCGCCGGGACGCTCTGCCGCGACAGCGGCCACCAGGCGCTCGGGCAGACGATCGAGATCTGCAGCGGCTTTCTGTGCATCTATCTGGCGCTGCCGCTGCTGGAGATGGTGCTTTCTCTGCTGCAGACGATGATAGGAGGGTAGTATGCGGCGCGGATGGATCCTGCTACTGCTGCTGGCGGCGCTCGCGCTGCCGGTCTCGGCTGCGGACGTTCTGGAGCAGGAACGACAGATCCTGCAGGTCGACTCGCTGACAGATCCGCTGTCCGGTCAGACCCGCGAGGCGCTGGAGGACTACAGTCCGGCGTCGCAGACCGATCCGGCGTCCGCGATCCTGGATATTTTCAAATGGGCATCGAATCTCTCCGTCGGTACGCTGCGGGAGGCGGTGCAGACCGGGGCGATGTTGCTGACGGCAGCCCTCATCTGCCAGCTGGTCCGGCAGGCCTATCCCAAAGACCGGCTGCAGCTGCAGTCGCTGACCGGCGCGTTTGCGATCACGGCGCTGTTTGCCGCGAGCATGAAAAGCATGATCGGTCTTGCTACCGACGTGCTGGACGAGATGGAGGCGTATGCGAAGCTTCTGCTGCCGGTCATGTGCGGTGCGGCGTCTGCTGCGGGCGCGCTGAGTGGGGCAGGAAGCCTGTATATGGGCTCGTCGCTGTTTTTCAGTCTCCTGACGAGCCTGATCCGTGCGCTGCTGCTGCCGCTCGTCTATGCGTATCTTGGGCTCGCGGCGGTAGAATGCGGGCTGCCGGATGAACGGCTCGGCAGCGTCCGCACGCTGCTCGGCTGGTGCATTTCGGCGCTTTTAAAGGGAGTGATGTATGTGTTCACGGCCTATCTCTCGCTCACGGGCTTACTCTCCGGCAGCAGCGACGAGGCGGCGGTCAACGCGGCCAAATCGACGCTCTCGGCGGCGCTCCCGGTCGTGGGCGGCATCGCTGCCGATGCCTCGGAGGCGGTTTTGCAGAGCGCGAAGCTCCTGCGGGCGACGGCAGGAACGTTCGGGATCCTGGCCGTGCTGGCGATGGCGCTCGTGCCGTTTCTGAAGATCGCGATCTGCTATCTTACGATGAAGCTCACAGCCGCGGCCGCCGGGCTCGCGGCAGGGAAGGAGCACGCGGCGCTCCTTGGCGCGCAGACGAGCGCCATGGGGTATCTTCTGAGTATGGTCGGCTGCGCGGCGCTTCTGCTGCTGTTTTCGACGTGCTGCTTTATGAAGGTGGCGGCCGGATGATCGAAGCGGTACGCGGTTACCTGCTGCGCATCACAGCAGGGGCGTTTGCCGGGGCGATCCTGCTCGCGGCGCTGCCGAAGGGGACGCCGCGGCGGGTGGCGGCCATGCTGTGCGGCCTTCTGATGCTGCTGCTCGCGCTCACGCCGCTGGCGGAGCTGGACTATGATTCTCTGGCAGAGGCGATCAGCCGGCTGGAGCTGGAAAAGGAGGAAGCAAGAACGGGTATTGAGATCCAGAATCAGGAGCTCGTGGCCAGCATCATATCCGGCCGCGTGCAGACATATATATTGGACAAAGCCTCGTCCCTCGGGATGCAGATCTCCGTGGAGCTGGAGATGAAAACGCGGGCGGCGACGCCCTATCCCAGCGGGGTGACGATCCGCGGAGCCGTCACCCCGGCGCAGAAGCAGCAGCTGCAGGCCTATCTGGAGCAGACGTTCGCCATCGCGCCGGAGCGGCAGGTATGGCTGCCGTGAGCGGGGGAAGGCTTGCGCAGCTGCGGGAGCAGGCGCCGCGGCTGCTGAAAAAATACCGGCTGCCGCTGCTCATCTTTCTGGCCGGGCTGATCCTCGCGGCGTGGCCCACGGGAAAAAAGCAGGAGGCGAAGACCGTGCCTGCCGAGCCCGCGTCCGGGTTCGATCTGGACGCGACCACGAGCCAGCTCGAGCAGCTGCTTTCCGGCATTGCAGGAGCAGGGCGCGTCCGACTCATGCTGACGCTTGCTGGAAGCGAAACAACGCTCTACCAGACGGACAGCCGCACCGTCACCTCCGCCGGGAGCACGACGACGCAGACCGAGACGGTCTTCCGTCAGACGGGCAGCAGCGAAAAGGAGCCGGCGGCACAGTCGGTCCTGTATCCGCAGTATCAGGGCGCGCTCGTCGTCTGTGACGGGGCAGACAGCGCAAGCGTGCGGCTTGCCATCATCCAGGCTGTCTCGAGCCTGACCGGGCTCGGAAGCAATAAAATTGCAGTGGTAAAAATGAAGGGGCAATAGGAGGAGTTCGTATGAAAATCTGGAAGCGAAACGCGATCATCGCATCGGTATTGCTGCTGGTCTGCGCCGGCGCGTACCTCAACTGGTCCAGGGCGCAGAAATCGGACGCGACGGATCTGACCGAGACGCTCTCGGCCGAGCAGGTCATGGGCGAGGACACGCTCGTCGTCAATGACGGCGATGGCGTGCAGGCAGAGGCCGTTGCGGCATCGGGCGGAGAGCAGACGTCGAGCGCGGATTATTTCGCGCAGGTGCGGCTGAGCCGGCAGGAATCGCGCGATTCCGCCGTCGAGCTGCTGGAGCAGACCATCGCCTATGACGAGGGTACGGAGGTCGGTGAGACAGCCTGCCAGACGCTCAACACCATCGTCGGCACGGCGCTGAGCGAGGCGCAGATCGAAAGCCTCGTGATCGCCAAGGGCTATGACGACTGTGTGACCTACATCAACGACGGTGTGGTCTGCGTGGCGGTCTCGGCCCCGGCGGATGGGCTGAGCGACGCGGACGCCGCGCTCATCTCGGACATCGTGACCTCACAGACCGACTATTCGCTCTCGCAGGTCCGCATCATCGAAGTCAAGCCCTGATCCTGCCGCCCGGATTTTCAGAAAGGGATTGCATTTTAGCGGTTTTGTGGTAAAATGAATCCAATATAAAAGCAGAACCTTTTCTGTATCCCTGAAACGGAGGAACCAGTATGGCTGAGAAGAACGAATACTTCACGCAGAAGCTCGAAAACGGGACGCTGCAGATCTCGGAAGACGTCGTCGCGTCCGTTGCGGCAGCTGCCGTTCTTGAGGTAGAGGGTGTTTGCGGCCTGTCCAGCAGCATCAGCACCGACATCGCCGAGATGCTCGGCATGAAGACGCTGGCCCGCGGCGTCCGCCTGACGCCGATCAAAGACGGCTCCGTCACGATCGAATGCGATGTCGTCGCCAAGTTCGGCCAGAGCGTCTTTTCGCTGGCCAAGACCGTGCAGGACGCCGTCAAGACGAGCGTGGAGTCGATCACCGGTCTTGCCGTCGCACAGGTCAACGTCAACATCTGCGGCATCGCCATGCCGAAGGAACTGAAAAAATAAGCCAAAAAGCAAACCCTTTGCTTGCGTAAAGGGTTTCTTTTTTGGAACTACGGAAGAAAGAGCAGCAAGGAGAAACATATGACCAGATCGAACGCCAGAGAGATCGCGTGCCATCTCGTCTTCGAGATGAATTTCAACAATATCACCGCCGGCGAAGCGCTGCAGACGCTCATGGACGACGGCTATTACCCGACGCTCAAGACCGAGACGGACGTCTATGCGGAAAAGCCCGACGGCAAGCAGCTCGAATACCTGACCAGCGTCGTGCAGGGCGTGCAGGCCAAACGTGAGGAGCTGGAGGGCTACATCTCCAAATACTCCGTCGGCTGGAGCCTCGGGCGCATCGCCAGAATGGCCGTGGCCATCATGGAGGTCTGCATGTACGAGGCGCTGTATATCGACGACGCGCCGGTGAGCGCTGCGATCAACGAGGCGGTCGAGCTCACGCGCAAGTATGAGAACGAGGACGTTGTGTCCTTCGTCAACGGGATCCTCGGCGGCTTTGCCCGCCAGACGGAGCAGCCATGCTGACGCTTGGCTTTGATACGAGCAACTATACCACTTCGGTGGCGGCTTTCGACGGCGTGGGCGGCAGGAACTGCTCACGCCTTTTGGACGTGAAGCCGGGAGAGCTGGGGCTGCGGCAGTCTGACGCGCTGTTTGCGCATGTCAAGCGGCTGCCGGAGCTGGTGCAGGCACTCTGTGCGTCGGTAGAGTTGAAAGACATCACGGCCATCGGCGTCAGCACGCGGCCGCGGGCCGTCGAAGGTTCGTATATGCCGTGCTTTCTGGCTGGCTGGTCGCAGGCAAGCTGCCTCGCGCAGATCCTCGGCGTGCCGCTGTACGAGTTTTCTCACCAGCAGGGGCATATCGCGGCGAGTCTGTGGTCGGCTGGGCGGCTCGATCTGATGCAGGTGCCGCATCTGGCCTGGCATCTGTCCGGCGGCACGACGGAGCTGCTGCTCGTCGAGCCGGACGGGAAGAACGTGAAGGCGGAAAAGCTCGGCGGGACCAGCGATATCTCTGCCGGTCAGCTCATCGACCGCACCGGCAAGCTCCTCGGCCTGCCGTTCCCGGCCGGAAAATCCATTGACGCGCTGAGCCGGGGATCGGACTGCAGGGACCGTTACCGTGTGAAGCTGCACGGGCTGGAATTCTCGTTTTCCGGGATCCAGAACAAGGCGGAAGCCTTCTACACGGCCACAAACGCTCCCGCCGACACGGCGAGATTCGTCATGAACTGCATCGTGACCTGCATTGCGGATGCGACGCGGGCCGCGTTGGCGGAAAAGCCCGGTCTGCCGGTCGTATTCTCCGGCGGCGTGGCCTCCAATTCCATGCTGCGCGAGCGGATGCGGGAGTTTTCGCCCGTCTTCGCCGAGCCGCAGTATTCCACCGACAACGCCATGGGCATCGCCGTGCTGACGGCCCTGCAGGAGGGACTGTGATGGAGCAGAACATCATTGCCGTCTCGCAGGTCAACGAATATATCAAATTTCTGCTCGACCGCGACGAGCTGCTCGGCAATATCTGCGTGCGCGGCGAGCTCAGCAACTATAAAGTCTATCCGTCCGGCCATCATTATTTTACGCTCAAGGACGCGGAGGGCGCGCTGCGCTGCGTCATGTTCCGCTCGAGCGCGCAGCGGCTGCGCTTCCGGCCGGAAAACGGGATGCAGGTGATCGCCTCCGGCCGCGTGACGGTCTTCCCGCGCGACGGCGCGTATCAGCTCTACTGCAATACGCTCACGGCCGACGGCGCGGGCGATCTCTACGTTGCGTTCGAGCAGCTGAAGGAAAAGCTGGCCAAGGAGGGCCTTTTTGATCCCGCGCACAAGAAGCCGATCCCCAAATACCCGCATACCATCGCCATCATCACCTCCGCCGCCGGTGCGGCGATCATGGATATGCTCCGCATTCTCGGCAAGCGGTATCCGCTGACCAAGGTCAAGCTCCTGCCTGTACGCGTGCAGGGCGCGGAGGCCCCGGCTGAGATCGCGGGCGCCATCCGTTATGCCAACCGCTATCAGGTCGCGGACCTCATCATTACCGGCCGCGGCGGCGGCTCGATGGAGGATCTCTGGGCCTTCAACGACGAGCGCGTGGCGCGCGCGATCTACGCTTCTGACATTCCGGTCATCTCTGCCGTCGGTCACGAGCCTGACGTGACGATCGCCGACTACGTCGCCGATCTTCGTGCCGCAACGCCCAGCAACGCGGCAGAACTCGCCGTGCCGGACCGGCAGGAGCTGCAGATGAAGCTGCAGATGATGCAGGCTTCCATGCAGCAGAGCGTGCAGAAAAGCGTGAAGCTCGGCCGCCAGCGGCTTTCCGCGCTGGCAGAAAAGCGCGTGCTGCAGAGCCCGCTCAACTATCTGGAGGACCGCCGGGTCCTGCTCGATTTTCTTTCGACCCGTCTGCAGGCGGCGGAGCAGAAGACGCTGCATGAAAGCAAGCAGCGCTTTGTCCGCCTGACGGCTGCGCTTGACGCGATGAGCCCGCTGAAGGTCCTCTCCCGCGGTTACAGCATGGTGACGAACGAGGCAGGGACCGTGATCAGCCGCGTGGCGGACGTCCGCGAGGACGAGACGATCCGCGTCAGCTTCAGCAGCGGCAGCCTGACGGCCCGCGTGGAACAAATACAGGAGGATGCGACATGAGTGCAAAATCAAAGACCTTTGAAGCCTCGATGGAGCGGCTGGAGACGATCGTCCGGCAGCTCGAGCAGGGCAACGTCCCGCTGGAAGAATCCCTGAAGCTCTTTCAGGAGGGGACGGCGCTTGTCCAGTCCTGTACAAAGCTGCTGGACGGCGCGGAAACCGAGATCGTGAAACTGATGAAAACCGCCGACGGTACGCCGGCAGAAACGGAGTATGTACGCGATGAGTGAATTTCGGGACCAGATTGCGCAGTATCGTGCTGCCATCGAAGAATTTCTGCAGGGGCAGTTCTGTGAGGATCTGCCGCAGAAGCGGCTGTTTGACGCCATGCGCTACAGCCTGCTTGCCGGCGGCAAGCGGATCCGCCCGGTGCTGACGCTGGAATTCTGCCGGATCTGCGGCGGCGACTGGCGCAGCGCGCTGCCGTTCGCCTGCGCGCTGGAGATGATCCACACCTACAGCCTGATCCATGACGATCTGCCGTGCATGGACGATGACGACTACCGCCGTGGGCGGCTCACGAACCACAAGGTCTTCGGCGAAGCGCTGGCCGTGCTGGCCGGCGACGGTCTGCTCACCGCCGCGTTTGAGACCGCCGCGTCCGCAGCCGCCGACCCGGCTGTGACGGTCAAGGCCATCCGCATCTTGGCGCAGCAGGCGGGCGAGCTCGGCATGGTCGGCGGCCAGGTCCTCGACATGGACGCCGAGGAGCAGGAGCTCACCGAGCAGGGCATCTACGACATCCAGTGCCGCAAGACGGGCGCGCTCATCCAGGCGGCCTGTCAGATCGGCGTCGTCGCCGCGGGCGGCACGCAGCAGCAGCTCGAAGCCGCGAAGACCTACGCGCAGAACCTCGGCCTGGCCTTCCAGATCCGCGACGATATGCTCGACGTCCTCGGCGACGCGGCCAAGCTCGGCAAGGCGACCCACGTCGACGAAAACAAGAACACCTTCGTCCGCCTGTACGGCATCGGTGCGTGCTCGAAGATGATCGAGTCCGAGACAAAGACCGCCATCGACGCGCTCGGCTGCTTCGAGAATTCCGACTTCCTCGTCGAAATGGCACGGCAGCTGGCCCTGCGTGAATACTGATGCATTCGGCAGGGACGAACGTTGCCTCTGTAACAGAAAGTTTATGAATATCCGCTTGTATATACACTTGTAATATGCTATACTGGACCTGCGATGGCGCAGTATCCTAGTCAGCCTTGCCGGTTGCGAGGAAGGGCCTAAAAATCCTTTGTTTGGCATACCTGTGAACCCCGTGGTGTCTGCTTCTTACGCCCAGTCTGGGGTGGATGCTGTGGGAAGGCGATTGCGCCTGCGGCGGACGGGCTATCTCCAATGGCATGGAGAAGATGACCCGGTCGCTGTGGAGACTGGATATTGTGCAGCGGCGAACTCCCTT
>DHKK01000065.1:56565-65750 GCA_002404795.1 Clostridiales bacterium UBA4696 | reverse complement strand
GTGGTATCCGACCGTTGTACGATACCGGATATGAACCTGCATTGCGGTGCTAACCGGCTTTATGCCGTGAACGCTGTGTGCAGAGTAGCCTGCCTTGCGTGGGCCGGCCGGGAAAGGGAAGCTGATGCGCCGAGCGCTCATGGCCTTGAGCACAGGCGATATTCCCTTGAAAGACGGTCTGCAAAAGAGGATAAGAGCCGGAAAAAGCTGTGGTGGAAATCACCTAGGCTGTCGAAAGGGCTTTTATGGGATTGCGGTACGGACTAAGTGGCAATCGGGTAGTGGTCATGGCGACAGACCAACGCGAGCATGAAAGGGGAACCACCTCCATCGGCGACGAGAGGATGCTCCCGGGGAAAACAAACCCGACCTAAGCCGTAAGATTAACCATAAGAGCTGCCATTGCACCCTATATCTGATAAAATGCCGCGGGTGCGGCATTTTGTCAGCATTTTTTCTGTATTTACGCATTGAATAGTTAACATAATCTTGGAGGCTGTCTTGGCTGCTGCAAAAAAGAAAAAGACCGGGAGATCTGCCCGGCCGGATTTCAGATGGATCGCACTGATCTTTCTTGTGACGGTCCTGATCTCCGCACTCATGAGCTTCGTATCGTCCAACTTGCTGGAGGGTGCTGGGCTGATCCTGTCGTTTGTGATCCTGATCTGCATCGTGCTGACAGGCATTCTGTTTGATATCATCGGCGTCGCCGTCACGGCGGCGGATGAGGTCCCGTTCCACGCGATGGCCTCGCGCAAGCTTCCGGAGGCAGAGGATGCGCTGCGGCTCATCCGCAACGCCGGGCGGGTCTCGTCGTTCTGCAATGACGTGATCGGCGATATCTGCGGCGTCATCTCCGGCTCCGCTGCGGCGGTCATCTCCGCGCGCGTGCTGCTGCTCAGCAAAAGCGGCTCGGAGATCTTCATTACGCTGCTGCTGTCCGCCGTCGTCTCCGGCGTGACCGTCGGCGGGAAGGCCTGCGGAAAATCCCTCGCCATGAATTCCAGCACCGCCGTCGTGCGCACGGCTGCGAAGGTCCTCTGCTTCTTCCGGACACTTCCGCAGCGATTAGAGAAAAAAAGCGCAAAAAAATGAGGTTCTCATGCTGTTAGATACCATCCACTCAAGAGAAGATCTGCTCGCCGTGCCGGAGCAGCAGCTGCCGGCCCTGTGTGAGGAGATCCGGCAGTTTCTGGTGCAGAACGTCAGCCGGACCGGCGGCCATCTGGCCTCCAACCTCGGCATCGTGGAGACGACGGTCGCCATCCACCGCGTGTTCGATACCAGCCGCGACCGGCTGGTGTTCGATGTCGGCCACCAGTGCTACGTCCATAAAATGCTGACCGGCCGCATGGACCGGTTCGATACGCTCCGCCAGCAGGGCGGGCTTTCCGGCTTCCCGAAGCCGTGCGAGAGCGTGCATGACGCGTTTATCGCCGGGCATGCGTCGAACGCGGTCTCCGTCGCGCTCGGCATGGCCCGCGCAAGGACGCTCGAGGGCAAAGACTATCATGTGCTGGCCCTGATGGGCGACGGCGCGCTGACCGGCGGCCTGGCCTATGAGGGCTTCAACAACGCCGGGGCCAGCCGCGAGCCGATGATCGTGCTGCTCAATGATAACGGCATGTCCATCACGCCGAATGTCGGCGCGATCTCCCGCTACCTTGCCCAGGCGCGGCTGCGGCCGCGGTATCTCGACTTCAAGCTCCGCTACCGGACGCTGACCGCGAAAAGCGGCTTTGGCCGGAGGCTGTACGCGCTGACGCACAAGATCAAAGAGCGGATGCGCCGGAGCCTGCTCGGTACGACGCTGTTTGAAAACCTGGGCTTTACCTATCTCGGGCCGGTCGACGGCCACGATATTTCTAAAATTGAAACACTCCTGCGCACGGCGGCTGCGCTGCGCGAGCCGGTCCTGATCCACCTGATCACCCGGAAGGGCAAGGGCTACGAGCCAGCAGAAAAGACCCCGCAGGATTTCCACGGCATCGGCCGCTTCGACCCCGATACCGGGATGCCTGCAGCCTCTGCCGCGCCGACGTTTTCCGATATCTTCGGGCAGGAGCTCTGCCGGATGGCGGCGAGCGACCAGACGGTCTGCGCCATCACGGCCGCCATGCAGCACGGCACAGGGCTCGACCCGTTCGCTTCCGATTTCCCCACACGCTTTTTTGACGTCGGCATCGCCGAGGGACATGCGGTCTGCATGGCCGCGGGCCTTGCCAAGCAGGGGATGAAGCCGGTCGCCGCGCTCTATTCCACGTTTTTGCAGCGTGCGTATGATATGCTGCTGCACGATGTTGCCCTGCAGCAGCTGCACGTCGTGCTGGCGGTCGACCGCTGCGGTATCGTCGGGGAAGACGGCGAGACCCACCAGGGCATGTTCGACGTCGGCTATCTGCGGCAGGTGCCGGGGCTGAAGATCTTCTGCCCTGCCAGCTTCGCAGAGCTGCGCGAGGATCTGCACGCGGCGCTCTACGCCTGCACCGGCCCGGCAGCCATCCGCTACCCGCGCGGCGGGGAGGGAAGCTATACGTCTGCAGCCGCCGGAACGCTTCTGCGCGAGGGCTACAGCTGTACCGTTGTCTGCTACGGTACGATGGTCAACGCCGTGCTCGCTGCCGCTGATACGCTGCAGGCCGCGGGCTACCGGCCGGAGATCCTCAAGCTGCGGACCATTTCCCCGGTCGACTGGGCCTCGATTGAAGCCTCGGCCCGGAAGACCCGGCGTGTGTTTGTTTTTGAAGAGACGTCTGACCGCGAGTGTCTGGCAGACGAGATCTTCGCGCACCTGATCGAGGCCGGGATCCCGGCGGTGTGCCGCAAGCGCAACCTTGGCCGGAGATTCGTCCCGCACGGCGCGCCGGCGGCGCTGCTTGCCGCAGCCGGACTCGACGCGGATTCCATCACAACGATGATGCAGGAGGAGCTTTCCCGATGAAGCATAAGGAACGGCTGGATGTGCTGCTGGTCGCGCGCAATCTGGCGGAATCGAGAAGCAAGGCGCAGGCCATGATCATGGCTGGTGAGGTTTATGTAAACGAGCAGAAGGCCGACAAGGCCGGGCTCGAGGTCAATATCGACGAGGATCCGGTGATCGAGGTCCGCGGCAGCGCCTGTCCGTACGTCAGCCGCGGCGGACTGAAGCTGGAAAAGGCGCTGCGCGATTTCGGCGTCGACCCGACCGGCTTCGTCTGCAGTGACTCCGGCGCGTCGACCGGCGGATTTACCGACTGTCTGCTGCAGCAGGGAGCCAGCAAGGTCTTCGCCATCGACGTCGGCTACGGCCAGCTGGCGTGGAAAATCCGCTCCGACCCGCGCGTCGTCGTGATGGAGCGGACCAACATCCGCTACGTCACGACGGAGGATCTCGGCGAGATGCTGGATCTGTCGGTGGTGGATGTGTCGTTCATCTCGCTGAAGATCGTCCTTCCAGCCATCCAGAAGCTGCTCAAGCCCACCGGCCAGGTGCTGTGCCTCATCAAGCCGCAGTTTGAGGCCGGGAAAGAGAACGTCGGGAAGAAGGGTGTCGTGCGTGACCCGGCCGTCCACGCGGATGTGCTGCAAAACTTCCTTGCGCTGGCCGATTCCCTGCATTTTACCGTCCGGAACCTGACGTTTTCTCCGGTCAAGGGCCCGGAGGGCAATATCGAATTCCTCGCGCATCTTTCCATGCAGCAGGGACAAGCGCAGATCCCGGACGTCGCCGCGCTCGTCGCGCAGGCGCATGAGACACTGAAGGGGTAACCGCACCATGAAGATCGTCGTTTCGCCGAATCCCTATCGGGACAAACAATTCAAACACGCCCGGCAGGCCTGCCAGATCCTGAAGGAGGCAGGCACCGAGGTCTCGCTCTGCCTGCCGTTCGATGTGGACCGGAGCTTTGAGATCCCGTCGGACCTCCGCTTCCGCGAGATCCAGAAGGAGATCCGGACTGCGGATATGCTCATCTGCTTCGGCGGTGACGGGACGATCCTGCATTCCTCGAAGATCGCTACCGAGCATGGCCTCCCCATTCTCGGTGTCAATATCGGCACGATGGGCTTCATCGCCGAGCTCGAGGCTTCGGAAATGGAGCTGCTGCGCAAGATCCCGCAGGGAGATTATACTGTGGAGCCGCGGACGATGCTGGACGTCAGCGTGGTCAGCGGCAAGCAGACGCTGTTCCATGAGACGGCGCTCAACGACGCGGTCATCACCAAGGGTGCCATTGCCCGCGTAGTGCAGCTCTCTATCACCTGCGATGGGGTGGAGGCCACCAGCTTCTCCGGCGACGGCGTGATCCTCTGTACACCGACCGGGTCGACGGCTTATTCCATGTCCGCCGGCGGGCCGATCGTTGAGCCGTCTGCGAAGAACTTCCTGATCACGCCCATCTGCGCGCACGCCATGCTGGCCAAGAGCATCGTCGTCGCGCCGGACCGCGTGATCGCAGTCCGGGTCGGCAAGGTCGGGCGGCACAACGCCTTCCTCTCCGTCGACGGCGGACGGGCCTTCCGGCTGAACGTCGGCGACGAGATCGTGGTAAAAAGCTCGCAGAAGGTCACCCGGCTGGTCCGGCTGAAGGATATCAGCTTTTTTGAGATCCTGAACAAGAAATTCATTGAAAAAATGAGGTAAGCCCCTATGAAATCAAAACGCCAGGAAAAAATTCTGGAGCTCATCCATGACCACAGCGTGCAGACGCAGGAGCAGCTGCTCGCGGAGCTGAACGACGCGGGCTTCCGGACCACGCAGGCGACGATCTCCCGCGATATCAAGCAGCTGCGCATCATCAAGGAGCTCGGGCCGGACGGTGTCTACCGATATTCCACCACGCCGAAGCCCGTGGAGCATACGTTCTCGGCCAAGCTGAATCTCATCTTCCGGCAGTGCATCACCAGCGTGGATTACGCCCAGAACATGATCGTCATCAAGACCATGCCGGGTCTTGCCAACGGCGCGGCCGCCGCGATCGACAAGCTGAACATCCCGGAAATGCTCGGCACGCTCGCCGGTGACGATACCTGCTTCGTTGTTTTGAAGGACACGCAGTCGGCAGCCAGCCTCTGCGCGGAGATCCGGGAGCAGATCGTGCACTGACGCCGCCGCCCGGACAGAACAGGAGGGAAACCGATGCTTTCTACCCTGCACATCGAAAATATAGCCGTCATTGAACAGGCAGAGATCTCTTTTGACCGCGGCTTCAATGTCCTCACCGGCGAGACCGGTGCGGGCAAGTCGATCGTCATTGACGCGATCTCTGCCATTTTGGGTGAACGGGCCTCGCGCGAAATGATCCGCACCGGCGCGCAGAAGGCGTTCGTCAGCGCCATCTTTACTGGCGTACCGGAGCTGCCGTGGTTTGCGGAGAATCAAGTCCCGTATGAGCCGGAGCTTGGCATCTCCCGCGAGATCTTCGCCGACGGGAAGAACAGCTGCCGCGTGAGCGGCAAGCCCGTCACGGTCTCCACACTCCGCAGGCTCGGCGTCCAGCTCATCCAGATCCACGGGCAGAACGACTCCCAGCAGCTGTTTGACGAGGCGACGCATATTGGGTATCTGGATCTGTTTGCGCACGACGAAGCGCTGCTGGAAAGCTACCGGCAGGCCTATGACAAGGTCAGCGCCGTCCGGCAGGAGATCCGGCGGCTGTCGATGGACGAGTCGGAAAAGCTGCGGCTGGTCGAGACGCTGAAATTCCAGATCGACGAGATCGAGCGCGCAGAGCTGCAGCCCGGCGAGGAAGAGGACCTGCTCGAACGCCGGAAGGTCCTGCAGAACGCGGAAAAGCTGACCGATGCGATCGAATCGGCCGTGGCCGCGCTCTACGGCGACGAATCCTCCGACGGCGCGTCCGCCATGATCGCCAACGCCGCGCACGCGCTGGAAAAGGTCAGCCGTGTGTCCGATGACATGCGCGCGCTCAGCGGCAAGCTCAACGACCTCATGTACACCGCGCAGGACATCGCCGATGAGCTGCGCGACAAAAAAGACGACCTGACCTACTCTGCAGACGAGCTCGAGCAGATCGAAGAGCGGCTTGATACGCTCCACAAGCTCAAGCGCAAATACGGCGGCAGCGTGGAGGACGTTCTGGCATTTCTGGAAAAAGCAAAGCAGCAGCTCGACGAGGTGGAATTTGCCACCGACCGCATCGAGCAGCTGCAGAAAAAGCTCTCCGGCCTGCAGAAAACGATGCTGGAGCAGGGCGCGGCGCTGACCAGCGCCCGCAAAGAGGCCGCGCAGCGCCTGCAGAACGCGATCTCCTCCGAGCTCATGCAGCTCGACATGCCGAAGATCCGCTTCGTCTGCGAGTTTTCGGAGCAGATGCCGCAGGAAAACGGCCTGGACGCCGTCCGCTTCCTGATGTCCGCCAACGTCGGCGAGGCGCTGCGGCCGCTGTCGAAGGTCGCCTCCGGCGGCGAGCTGGCGCGCATCATGCTGGCAATGAAAAATGTGCTGGCGGCCGAGGATTCCATCGGGACCATGATCTTCGACGAGGTCGACGCGGGCGTCAGCGGCCGCGCGGCACAGAAGGTCGCGTATAAGCTCTGGACGGTCGCGAAGGGCCGCCAGGTCCTGTGCGTGACGCACCTGCCGCAGATCGCGGCCATGGCCGACACGGAGTTCACGGTCGAAAAGCGCGTGGAAAACGAACGAACATACACAAGCGTCCTGCGGCTGGATGCAGCCGGGCGCAGGCAGGAGCTGGCCCGCCTCATTGGCGGCAGCATGATCACCGAAACGACGCTGGCCGGCGCGGCAGAGCTGCTGCGGCTGGCCGGGCAGACAAAGAGGGGAGAACAGATATGAAGCTTCGCAGATTATTGCTTGGGCTTCTGACCGTGCTGCTTCTGAGCGCAGTGGTCAGCGCGGCGGAATATACCGACGTATCCGACACGCACTGGGCGCATGAACAGATTGAATATCTGCATGCCGAGATCACCGGATACCCGGACGGCACATACAAGCCGGAAAAGACCGTTTCTCGTGCGGAATTCCTCACGTTGTTCGCCCGCATCGCGTTCCCGGACGAGTGGAAGCAGGCGGAGGGGGACGAATGGTGGAAAGCTGCCTATGACGTCTGCACGGCGCATCGGCTTCTGGACGACACGACCGGCAGCCGCTCCGAGGCAATGCCGCGCGGCGAGATCGCCAGGCTGCTCGGAAAATTCTGTGAAAGCTGGGGCGGCGTCAATGAACGCGCGGACGCCGCAAATCAGCTCGTCATCAACTGGAACGAACAGCGCATGGAGCTGGCACAGTGGCAGCCGCTGTTTTCCGACACAAAAGAATATGAAAGATTCAACAACAGCGGTCTGCGCGTCTGTGCCAACCAGAACCTTCTGACCGGCTACCCGGACGGCAGCTTCAAGCCCGACAAGGGTGTCACCAGAGCCGAGGCTGTGGCGATCCTTGCCCGCCTCAAGGCGCAGCTGGTGCTGCGCGAAAAGGGCTGCGAGTATGTCTGCACGGTCGGCGACTATTGGCTGATGCAGTACACCCTTGCCGGTTCCATCGGCCTTGGACTCTATGAGCCGCTTACAGGCAAGGCAGTCAAAACAGTTGGCTTGTGGAAAGAACCGCCGTCGATCAACGGCTATGTCCTGACTGACCGGCTGCTGACCGGCTCCGACGGTATATATGTCTGGGGACGCGCGGGTCTCTATAAGCGCAGCGGCAATACGCTCGAGCAGATCGTGGCTGAGCCTGTGCTGGATTTCTGCTGGTACGGGGACAATACGCTCTATTATCTGAGCTGGGACGATACCAAGCCGATACCGGCATATGTTTACGCGGCTGTATATTCCCCCTGCGCCTCGAGAGTGATGAAGCTGGAAAACCCGGGACAGAACGCCGTGCGCTCCATCCTTGCCGAACGCGACGAGAGCAGCCCAACGCAGAATCTGACTGATATCTATGTGGAATACGGAACGCTATATATCGCAGGCTCCTACTGCATGGGCATCATGGACGCGCATGCCGCGCTCTACGAGATCAAAGACGGTAAGCTTGTCGCGCTGTTTGGCGAATATTGATTGACAAATTGGAACAAATCCGCTATACTGCATCTGTAATACAGTTACAGTGACGAAGGGAAGAAGTACCCTGATAGGTCCCGTCTCCAGAGAGCTTTCGGTCGGTGCAAGAAAGCAGACGGCGTCAGGCGAATACATCCCGGAGCTGCCCTCTGAAACGCAGGACACTGCGCAGTAGGGGTGTGTCGGGTGCGCCCGTTATCGCGCAGGGGCGTATTGGCGCTCCGTAAGGCCGTTTCCGCAAGGGACCGGCGAACCAGAGGTGGTACCGCGAATATTCGCCCTCTGCTCGCAAAGAGCAGAGGGCGTTTCTGACAGAAAGGAGCCTTTTATGCGCCAGAAAACCTGTTCCGCCTGCGGCGGCAAGATGCAGAGCCTCGGCAATATGGAGCTGCAGAAGGGAAGATTCAGTATGCTCTTCGGCAATCTGAGCCAGATCATGTCCGGCGCGCTGGACGTGGACGTCGAATGCTGCGAGCGCTGCAAAAAGCTCGAATTCTATCTGCTGGGCGACCCGGAGGAGCCGGAGACGAGCGGCATCGAGCAGATCGCCTGCCCCTACTGCGGCGACATGCACGACATGGACGACGCCATCTGCCCGCACTGCGGCAGACGGCTGATGGAACTGTAAAAAACTATTTGATCATAGAAGGAGAAATCACAATGGGTATTTATGAAGAACTGCAGGCCAGAGGGCTTGTCAAGCAGGTCACCAATGAGCCGGAAATCCGCGAGATGGTCAACGCGGGCAAGGCGAAGTTCTATATCGGCTTCGACTGCACTGCGGATTCCCTGACTGCCGGCCACTTCATGGCGCTGACGCTCATGAAGCGTCTGCAGATGGCGGGCAACCAGCCCGTCGCGCTCATCGGCGGCGGCACGACCATGATCGGCGACCCGTCCGGCCGTACCGACATGCGCAAGATGCTGACCAAGGAAGACATCGACCACAACGCCGAATGCTTCAAGCGCCAGATGGAGCGCTTCATTGACTTCGGGCCGGGCAAGGCCATCATGGTCAACAATGCCGACTGGCTGCTGAATCTCAACTATATTGAGCTGCTGCGCGAGGTCGGCGCGTGCTTCTCTGTCAACAACATGCTCCGCGCCGAGTGCTACAAGCAGCGCATGGAAAAGGGCCTGAGCTTCCTGGAGTTCAACTA